>DASWNZ010000081.1:0-70681 GCA_036398975.1 Longimicrobium sp. | reverse complement strand
GCGTTGATCGGGGTGCGCAGCTCGTGGCTCATGTTGGCCAGGAACTGCGACTTGGCGCGGTTCGCCTCCTCCGCGTCCGCCGTCGCCTGCTCGGCCTCGGCGGTGCGCGCCGTGAGCTCGGCGTTCGCCTGCTGCAGCTCGGAGACGGCGATCTCCAGCTCCGCCTGGGTCTCCTGGAGCTCGGCGGCCTGGGTCTGCAGCGCGCCGGTCTGCGTCTCCAGCTCCACCGCCTGTTCCTCCGCCCTGGCCTGGGCTTCCACCGCGTCTGCGAGGGCACGGTCGCGTGCGGCCTCGGCCTCCTTGCGCACGATGAACTGGCCGATCTCGCTCCCCATCGCCTCCATGGTGCGGAGCATCGACTCGTCCGGGATCTCCGCGTCGCGCGCAAAGAACTCGATGACGCCCAGCGTGCGGCCGGCGCCCGTGATGGGGAAGGCGAACCCGGTGCGCAGCCCCGCCTCGGCGGCCAGGCGGGCGCGGGGGAAGTTGGGATCGTCCGCGAGCTCCTGGATCCACACGGCTTCGCCCCGCTCCCACACGCGGCCGGGGAGGCCCTCGCCCGGGCGCAGGACGGCGGCGCGGCTGGCCGCCTCGAACCGCTCGCCGTCCACCGCCGGCCCGCGCCAGCCGGCCACGAAGCACAGCACCCCCGCCTCCACGCGCCACAGCACGCCGAGGTCCCAGCGCAGCATCTCGCCCATCGTGCGCAGGATGCCCGGCGCGGCGGCGTCCACCCCCGTCGCGCCGGCCAGCACGCGCGTGACGGCGTGCTCGGTGAGCCTGCGCGCCTCCTCGCGCTTCCTGCGCGAGATGTCGTGGATGAAGCCGGCGAAGACGTGCCGCCCCTCGTGCACGTACTCCCCGAAGGCGATCTCGATGGCGATCTCGCGCCCGCTGCGGGTGAGCCCGGGAAGCTCCAGGCCGCTCCAAGGGATGTTGCGCCTTCCCGTGGCCAGGTACCGCTGCATCCCCTTGTTGTGCGCGTCGCGGAACCGCTCGGGCACCAGGATGGAGAGCGGCTCCCCCGCCAGCTCCCCGTCCGCGTAGCCGAAGATTCGCTCCATGGCGGGGTTCACCGAGACGATGATCCCCGTGTCGTCCATCACCACGATGCCGTCCGGGTTCACCTCCGTGAGGGTGCGGTAGCGGGCCTCGCTCTCCCGATGATCCGAGCGCAGCCGGTTCTCGATGTCCGCCACGGCAAGCGCGGCCAGGTCGCGCAGGATCTCCACCTCGCCGTCGGTCCAATCGCGCGCCGCGAAGTCCATCACGCACAGCGCGCCCAGCGTGTGCCCGGCGGCGGTGGTGAGCGGCACCGCGGCGTACGCGGCGACCTCGTTCCCGCGGCTCTCCGCCGTGCGGGTGTCGCCCAGCACGAGCGCCTCGCCGGACGCCGCGACCTGCTGGCAAAGCGAGTCTTCGAACACCGCCGTCCCGCTTTCATCCCCAAAGGTCGCGCCGCGGACCTGCCCGTCCTCGGCTACGAGGGTCACCTGCGCGACGGGAGCATGCAGGGCGTGGGCGGCCGCGCGCGCCAGCCGTTCAAAGAGCTCCACCCGCTCCTCCTCCAGCAGCCCGGTGGCGCGCAGCACGGCCAGCCGCTCCGGATCGCGGAGGCGGGCCGGGGAGCCGGGGGGCGTCGAAGAGATTGGAGTCGGTTGCGTCACGGTGTCACCGGGGCCAGCGCGAGTCGGGCCGAATCTTCCGGTGGAGCGCAAGGGCCGTGCGCGCGGAGAAGAACCTCGACCGCGCCTCACACAGAGTCACAGAGGGAAAAGCAAGAAAGAAGAGGGCACGGCGTTGTTCCTCCGTGCCCTTTCCCTGCCCCTCTGCGTCTCTGTGTGAAACGGCGGTTCAGGGGAGCGGGCGCGCGGCGGTGGTGCTCGGGACGTAGATCAGCGCATCGAACTCCGCCGCCAGGGGAGTGGGGTGGTAGCCGTAGTCCACGGCCCGGCCGCCGATGCTGAGGAACGGGCGGGGCTCCGCGAGCCACCGTCCCCCGGCCGCACCTGCCGCTCCGCGGAGGTCCACGATGGCGAGGGGCGCGCCGAGCGAGAACAGCTCGGCGGCCACGCTCCCCGCCGGCGGCGGCACCGGCGCGATGCGGAAGACGCCGACCTGCCGCGTCCGCGTGTCGCGCCCCCACGTGCTGAACGCGCTGTACTCCCCCTGCGCCGTGGTGAAGCCGACGACGCGCACCTGCCCCGGGAGCAGCCGTTCGAGGTACGTGCCCATCCACTCCGGGGCGCGGGAGACGTGGCTGTTGTGTGCCCAGACCACCGCGCGCGTGCCCGCCGGGCGCTGCGCCAGCGACCAGCGGACGTTGAGCGCCATCGTGCTGTCGCGCACGCGGAAGGGTGTCGAGTTGCCGAGGCTGCTCGCCTGGTACGCGACCTCGGCATTCTGCAGCGCCCAGGCTATGGACACGCTGTCCGCGCGGGTGCGGGCGCGCTCCAGGTACGCCGGGGCGCGCGACGCCAGGTGCCGACGCACCACGTCCGCGCTCGCCTGCCACCGGCGCACCGCGCTGTCCGGCCGGTCCGGGTAGGGGCCGGGAAGCCACGCCGTGCGCATGGCGTCGTACGCGCTGTCCGCCGCCGCGAGGAAGGCGGGATCGCTGCGCCTGACGAAGGCGAGCACGCTGTCGATGGGGAGCCGCGGGTCCTGCATGTCGTACCCCACCACCTCCACGGGCCGCTTTCCGGAGGCGTTCCACGCGCGCAGCCACTCCACCATCGCGAGCACTTCCTCCGTCTGCAGGACCTTGAAGAGTCCCGACATCGCCTCGCGCGCCGTGCCCTCGCCGGTGAGCACGTAGCGGTTCACCCGCTCGGTCTGCAGCTGGTTGGCCTCAAGCATCACGACGCCGAAGCCCATCCGCTCTACCAGGTGCTCGATCAGCCGGTGCTTCAGCTGAAAGAACTCGCGGGTACCGTGCGTTCCCTCCCCCAGCGACACTACGCGCGCGTCGCCCACCACGGCGCGGAACGGCTCCATCCGGGGCGCGTCCTGCGAGCCGAGCGGCACGGCGCGGGACCGCAGCCACGCGCGCTCGGCCGCGGTCGCCCGCGCGGGTCCGGGCTCGGCCGCGATGCGCCTGCCGTCCACCTCCAGCACGAGGTCGTCGAACCACGCGGTCCCCGTGCCGCTCACCTGCATGCCGACGACCAGGTACGCGGCACTCGTGTCCATCACCGTCTCCAGCGCCAGCCGCGTCCATCCGGTCGTGCCGCGCAGCCCCGCGTCCGGCATGCTGTCCACGCGGATCGGCTGGTAGTCGCCTCCAACCATCTCCACGCGCAACGCGGCGGCCCCGCCCTGCAGCCGTTCCGTCCGCGCCCACCCCGTCAGGCGGATGCGCCTCCCCGTCAGGCTCTTCGTGGACAGGTCGCTGACCCCGAACCACGCCGGCGATCCGGCCCGCGTGCGCTCGATGCGCAGGCTGCGGCGCCCGCCGTGTCGCACGGTGCTGTCGATGCGCGCCTCTCGCTCCGCCGCGGGCGAATCCAGCTCGGGCGAGTACCAGCCCCACGGAAACGCCGGGGCGGCGATCCCCGGCTGCTCCATGTCCAGGTTCAGCGGGCGCTGTCCGTGCGCCGCACCGGCAAGCAGCGTCGCGCACGCGACGAACACGAGGAGGCGCTTCGAGGTAAGCATGAGGCTGAGGAGTGCAGGGGGAATCCATGAAGCTGACGGCGCCTGCACTGTAAAGTGCAGGCCAGTGAGAATCAAAGAAAATCATCACGCAGAGGCGCAGAGGCGCAGGGAGAGAACAACAAAGAAAGGCCTCACACAGCGGCCACAGAAGGTACTGAAAGCCACAGAGAAAACCTTTTGCGGTTCTCTCTGTGGCTCTGTGTCTCTGTGTGAGCCCTGCGTTGTGCGGTTCTCTCCTGCGTCTCTGCGCCTCTGCGTGAAACCGCCGTGCCTACGGCTGCGGCTCCGCGAGACGCGTGGTGAAGCCGCGAACGGCGGCCAGGTAGGCGTCCATGTCGAAGTGCTCCGGGGCGATCATCCCCTGCACCGCGCACCCCTGCAGCCAGCTCACGGCGACCGCCGCCATCGCATCCGCGCTCACGCCGCGAAAGGCGGCGGGCTCGGCGGCGAGAAGCTCCTCCATCATCACGCGAAAAGTTGCGCGGTAGCGCTCCAGCTCGGCGCTGATGCGGGCGCGCACCTCGTCGTCGTTGGTGCCGCGCGCCCAGTACTCGAAGAAGAGCCGCGTGTGCTTCCGCTGCTCCAGCAGCCGCGCCAGCTCCCGCTGCAGGACGGCGTGCAGCCGGTCGAGCGCACCGGGGATGCGGGCGACCTCGGGAGGCACCTGCAGCACGGCGGTCGTCGCGATGAGCCACTCGAGGAGCTCCAGCACCAGCCGCTCCTTTCGCTGGAAGTAGAAGACGACCAGCGAATGGCTGAGCTTCGCCTCGGCGGCCACGGCGCGGATCGTCAGGCCGCCGATCCCCTCGCGCGATGCCACCTCGAAGCTCGCCTGCAGGATCTGCTCGCGCCGCACGTCCTCGGAAGCTCTCTCACCCGGCATCTATCCCCCTGTCCTTCAACGGGTTCGGCTTGTTGACCAATCGTACAATATAGAGTAGCTTACATTGACCATCCGGTCAACAAACCCGCATCCAGGCAGGCGCCACATGGCCGCACAGCGCACTTCCGGCCCCGCACCCGTCGTGGCGCCGCGGGTGGAGGAGATCGATACGTACGCACGCGACATCGTGGACACGGTACGCGAGCCGCTGCTGATGCTGGACACCGAGCTCCGGGTGCGCAGCGCCAACAGCGCGTTCTACAAGACGTTCGGCGTCACGTGCGAGGAGACCGAGAACCTGCCGATCTACGAGCTCGGCAACGGGCAGTGGGACATTCCCGCGCTCCGCGCCCTGCTGGAAGAGGTGATGAGCACCGGCTCAGTCTTCAACGACTTCGAGCTGGAGCACACCTTTCCCCTCATCGGGCAGCGGGTGATGGTGCTGAACGCGCGCAAGCTGCGCCCGGGGAGCCACGCCGACCGCCTGGTGCTCGCCATCGAAGACGTCACCGAGCGCCGCGCCACGCAGGCGAGCCTCAGGGCGATCGAGTCGTATGCGCAGGACATCGTCGACACGGTGCGCAAGCCGCTCCTGATCCTCGATCCCGCGCTGCGGGTGCGCAGCGGCAACCGCGCGTTCTACGAGACCTTTGCCGTCTCCGCCGCGGAGACCGAGGGCCGGCTGATCTACGAGCTGGGCAACGGCCAGTGGAACGTCCCGGCGCTGCGCACCCTCCTGGAAGCGATCATCCCCCGCAGCTCCGTCTTCAACGACTTCGAGCTGGAGCACGACTTCCCCGCCATCGGGCGGCGCGTGATGCTGCTCAACGCCCGCAAGCTCAAGCCGGGAGACCACGACGAGCTCCTGGTGCTGGCCATCGAAGACGTCACCGAGCGGCGGCGCACCGAGCAGGAAGTGGTCAACGCCCGCGAAGCCGCAGAGAGCGCCAACCGCACCAAGAGCCTCTTCCTGGCCAACATGAGCCACGAGCTGAGGACGCCGCTCAACGCCATCCTCGGCTACTCGGAGATGCTGCACGAGGAAGCCATGGAGCGCGGGCTGCTGGACTTCACCGCGGACCTGGACAAGATCGGCACCGCGGGGAAGCACCTCCTGGCCCTCATCAACGACATCCTGGACCTGTCAAAGATCGAGGCGGGCAAGATGGAGCTCTTCCTGGAGAGCTTCGACCTGGCGGAGCTGATCCACGAGATCACCTCCACTATGGGCCCCATCGTGCGGACCAACTCCAACACGCTGCGCGTGGAGCTGGCTCCCCGGCTGGGCGTGATGCACGCCGACCAGATGAAGGTGCGCCAGGCGCTCTCCAACCTCCTGTCCAACGCGGTCAAGTTCACGCACGGCGGCAGCGTGACCGTGTGCGCGCGGCGCGAGCGGATGGACGGGCGCGAGTGGGTGCTCTTCGAGGTGACGGACACGGGCGTGGGGATGAGCGCCGAGCAGATCGTGAAGCTCTTCCAGGACTTCACGCAGGCGGACGCCTCCACCACGCGCAAGTTCGGCGGCACGGGGCTGGGGCTGGCCCTCACGCGCCGCTTCTGCCAGATGATGGGCGGCGACGTCACCGTGCGCAGCGTGCCGGGCGAGGGGAGCACCTTCACCATCAAGCTCCCCGCCGTCATCCGCGCCGTGGACCCGGAGCCCGTCACCGCCCTGGCCTCCAGCGAGTGGCGCGGCAAGGGCGACAAGCTCCCCTCCAGCGCGAGCTGCGTCCTGGTGATCGACGACGACCCCGTGCAGCGCGACCTGATGCAGCGCTTCCTGGGCAGGGAAGGATTCCGCGTCCTGGTGGCCGAGGGCGGCGAAGAGGGGCTCCGCCTCGCGCGGGAGATGCAGCCGGTCGCCATCACGCTGGACGTGATGATGCCCGGGATGGACGGCTGGGCCGTGCTCACGGCGCTCAAGGCCGACCCGGCGGTGCGCAACATCCCCGTGGTGATGCTCACCATGGTGGACGACCCCAACCGGGGCTTCACGCTGGGCGCCGCCGCGTACGCCACCAAGCCGGTGAACCGCGGCCGCCTCTCGCGCCTCCTGCGCAAGTACTCCAGCGCCGACGAGCAGGGCGGCGTGCTGCTGGTGGACCACGACGCCGCGGCGCGCGCGCTGCTGCGCACCATGCTGGAGGCGGAAGGCTGGACGGTGCGCGAAGCGGAGAACGGAAGGGTGGCGCTGGAGCGGATGGAGGAGGAGTGCCCCCGGCTGATCCTGCTGGACCTGCTGATGCCCGAGATGGACGGCTTCGAGTTCCACGAGCAGGTGCGCCAGCACCCCGACTGGCGCTCCGTGCCGGTGGTGGTGGTGACCTCGCACGACCTCAGCCGCGAGGAGCGCCGGCGGCTGAACGGCTACGTGGAGACGATCGTCCAGAAGGCCGGCGACTCGCCCGACGCGCTCATGCACCGGGTCTCCGCGCTGCTCGGCGGCTTCGGCGCCGAGCGCCCCCTGATCACCCGGACCGGAGGAGAGAGGCGCGCCCTACCGGCGTGAGCCCTCTTCAGCGACGACATGCCCAAGATCCTGCTGGTGGAAGACAACGAGATGAACCGCGACATGCTCTCGCGGCGTCTGGAGCGCAAGGGGTACGAGGTGCTCTTTGCGATGGACGGCGCCGCCGGAGTGGAGATGGTCCGCTCGCACGCGCCCGACCTGGTGCTGATGGACATGAGCCTCCCCGTGCTCGACGGCTGGGAAGCCAGCCGGCGCCTCAAGGGCGACGCGGCCACCCGCCACGTCCCCGTGATCGCCCTCACCGCCCACGCCATGTCGCGTGACCGGGCCAAGGCGCTGGAGGCCGGCTGCGACGACTACGACACCAAGCCGATCGACCTGCCGCGCCTCCTCGTCAAGATCGAGACGCTCCTGGCCGCGAGCGGCGCCGCGCCCGTCCCTGAACCCACGCCGTAACCCCACCCCCAGCCCCTCCCCAAGGACGATCATGGCGACGAATCTGTGCTCCCGGTGTGGCTGTGCCGGCGTGGCGGGATGGTGTGAAGCGTGCCAGCGGCGGATCGCCGCGGCGCCGGAGTACCGCATCGAGAAGCGCTCCACGAGCCGCCACCCGCGCCGCTGGTTCGTCCGCCGCAGGCACCTGCACAAGACCGCCGCGCTGATGAGCCTCCTCATACCCGGCGCCGGCCAGGTATACAAGGGCCGCGTGGTGATCGGCATCGCCTGGTTCCTCGTCGTCGCCGGCTGCTACTGGATGGTGGGCCTCCCCGCCCTCCTGGTGCACCTGATGTGCGTCGTCATGGCCGGCTCCGCCGCCCGCGTCGTCCGCCTCCCCTTCCTCTACGACGGCGTCGGCTGGACGAAGTAGCCGGCGTGTCTCACGCAGAGGCGCAGAGACGCAGGGAGATCACAACAGAGAAAAGCCTCACGCAGACGCCACAGAGGGAACTGAAGGCCACAGAGAAACCCTTTTCGCGGTTCTCTCTGTGGCCTCTGTGTCTCTGTGTGAGCCATGCAGTTGCGGCTCCGAGGACCACTCCGCGTCCCTCTATTCACCCGTCGGATGGTTCCACGACCACCCACAAACTGGCGTGGCCCATCAGTTCGGGATTGACCTGGACGCGCCACCCGTGAGAGGTTCGCCGAAGATTCACAACATGGAAGACTGCGTCCTCGGCTTCATCCCCTACCCAGACCTTGTACGTGACACGAGCGCGGTTCGTCTCTTCGTACTCCGTGCTTACGATCTCGCGAGACAATCTGGGTATCGTACGCTGCGCGTCGCTGGTGAATCCGGGGTGCACTCCCTTCATATGGGCGACGGATCGCCGCACCTGCTCTGCAGGGTCCGAGCCGGCGAGCCACAGCACGAAGAGCGACTCCGGGGCAAGCTGCGCAAGCTCCTCCGAGGTGCTCCGGCCGCCGTACATCTGAGCGAATCGTGCGCGCCCGTCTCTCCGGCGCTCCATCTCGGTCTGCGCGATGCGGTCCACAACTTCAGGCGCGAGGCTCGATCTCCCCCGGAGCTTGTCGGCCACGCTCGGCCCCGTCTCGAGCCTGTGCATCTCAGCCACCTGCTCGGCGGCGAATCGTTCCAGATCCTCGCGATCGACCAACGGTACGACCGCGTCCCACCGCCGCGCTGCCAGCGCGTCGATGACGCGCTGCACTACGTCAGCCGGAGTCGAGTCCGCCGGCACCTGATGCGTGTAGGGGTAGTCCATGCGTTGGACCCGCTGCAAGAGTCCTTCCGGTGTTGAGCCGGCGTTGGCCTCAGCACCCACCGGGCTTCACCTCGTTCAAAACTCGGGGTGCCCGGGACCCATTACCATGTGCAGATCCGAGTCGCCCGCGTAGGATGCCACGCCGATCCAAAGCCTGTATCCGAACGCACTCGGCGAGTAACCGCCGGTGCAGTTGACCTTGACCGTCCCTCTCTCCGCGATCCACCAGGCGTCCCGGCTCACCGTGGGGCCCGAAATCTCAAAAGTAGCGGGGGACCTCGCGGCGCCCGTCCGCACCATGGGGCGGCCGACTGCACCCTCGAAGCTGAACTCGTGGTTCCGTCCAGCCACCGGGATGAGAGCGGTGATTACCTTGCCCACCAGCCTCTGGGGACAGCTACGAGCGTCTGCCTCTTCTTCCTCGGTCGGGTACTCTGGACTGCCACAATCCGGGTCTTCGACGACGAGTTGAGGATACGATTCGGCGCAGGTACCATCCCCGCCCTGTCCTCCTCCCGCACCACCGCCTCCGCCCCCACCGCTGTCACCGCCGTCGTCGTCTTCGTCCTCATCAGGCGGCGGCGCGATCACCACGATGGGGTCGAGCACACACATGCCATCCCACACGCAGCCCTGCGTCATGATCAGCTCCGCCCTCGCCGCGAACTGATCCGCACCGCCCCCGTGCACCACCTGGAACCGGCGGTCCGCCCTTCGCAACGCGGCCGCGGTGTATGGCACGGTGCAGTAAGCGGCGAATACCACCTCTCCAGAGTGGGACGTGCCGCGGAACCGGTACTGAACCGTGCGGTTCCCTGCGGCGATTTCCGCCAGCGGGTAGTAGATGGCGGTACTCCTGTTGCTCCACCCAGCGTCTGTGGAATTCTTCCGGAGCACCACACACGGCAACGGCAGTTGGCCGAGGTGCCGCCCAGCCGCGGCGGCACTGATGGAGTCGTATGATGCAACAGCCGGAGCGAGTGGACCCTCGACGCATGCGGTGCTGGCTAGAGCCGTCGCGGCCAGCACAGCCCAACGAGTCAGATGGCAATGCATAGGCAGGCTTCCGTGGGAGTGCTGAACCGCAGGTTGGTGCTACGTAAATATCGAAAAGGAGCGTTGTCAATAGATTGTCCTATAACATGCTGATCGGCTCCGGATGATAAGAGAGCGGGCGGCTACCTGGCCGCCCGCTCTGTCTTCATCAACTCTGGGTCAGCTCTCCGCGAGCCACCCGCGGCTCAGCGCGTATCTCACCATCTCGGTGCGCGTGCGCAGCGCGAGCTTTTCGGTGATGCGCGCCTTGTAGGTCTCCACCGTCTTGGTGCTGATCTCAAGCGTGGCGGCGATCTCCTTGTTGCTCTTCCCCCAGGCAATCGCCCGGAGAACCGCCTCCTCGCGCTCGCTCAGCGAAGCGGAGGGGACGGTGAACGAGCTCGTCGCGCGGCGCGAGCCGCGCAGGAGGTTCCCGGCGAGGCCCGGGTCCACGTAGGTCCCACCCTCGGCCACCATCCGGATGGCGCGCACGAGCTCGTCGGCGGCGGCGCGCTTCAGCACGTAGCCCGCCGCCCCGGCATCCAGGAGCCGCGTCAGGTGGCCGCGGTCGTCGAAGGAGGTCAGCACCAGCACCTTCACCTCCGGCAGCTCGCTCGAGAGGCGCGTGGTCGCCTCGGCGCCGCCGAGCACCGGCATCGACAGGTCCATCACCACGACGTCCGGATTCAATTGCCGCGCACAGGCGATCGCCTCCTCGCCGTTGCGCGCCTCGCCCACGATCTCGATGCCGCGGCTCGCCTCCAGCATGGCCTTCATCCCGGCGCGCACCACGTCGTGGTCGTCGGCCAGTACGATCCGCACCGGGCTCATCGCGTGGTGCCGGTGCCCGGCACGGGCTCGCCGGGCGCGACGGGGGCGCGGATGAAAAGACAGGTGCCGGCGTCCGGAGACGTCTCGATCTCCAGCGTGCCGCCCAGCCGCGCCACGCGCTCGCGCATTCCCCGCAGCCCCAGGCGCCTGGACTTTTCGGGGGAGACGAGGACCGTCTCGAGCTCGAAGCCGACGCCGTTGTCTTCCAGGATCACCGAGAGGTTGCCGCCCCGTCGCTCGAGCACGAGGCTCACGCGCGTGGCCCGGGAGTGCTTCACCACGTTGGTGAGGCCCTCCTGCGTCACGCGATAGAGCATCGTCTCGACCTCGTGTGGGAACCGTTCCCCGGCGACGCCGATGCTCTGCAGATCGGCCTCGATGCCGGTTCGCTCCGACCATTCGTGCAGCAGGCCGTCCAGCGCGGCGGGAAGCCCCAGCGCATCCAGCGCCGGCGGACGCAGGTCGAGGGCGAGCTGCTGCACCTCCCGCGCGATGCGGTCCGCCAGCTTCTCCAGCTCGGCGATGCGCGCGGACTGCTCGGCGGAGGGGGATCCGTCCTGGAGCGCGCGCAGCCCGAGCGCCAGGGCGGTGACGAGCTGCCCCATCTGGTCGTGGAGCTCCCGCGAGAGGCGCAGGCGCTCGGCCTCCTCGGCCAGGGCGAGCTGCCGGAGGAGCGAGTTGCGCTCCTCTTCGATCGTTCCGACGGTGATCTGCCCCATGAGGAGCGGCGCCCGGTTCAGCCGCCCGAACACCCGTCCCACGCCCTTGGGGTCTGGGACGCCAGGGTATTCGTCCAGCCAGCGGAGCGCGGCCACGTCCAGGAGCCGCGCCAGCTCGTCGAACTCACGGATGATCTCCTGGACGTCGAATCCCTGCACACGCCGCAGGACGGCGATGTCCCGCATCTCGTCGATCACCATCTGCTCGGCGGTGAGCTTCTCCGGGTCCGGCACGAGCAGGAAGTCCGCCGCTTTGGACAGGACCACGGGGATGTGGTCCAGCAGGTCGGAGTGAGGGAGAATGCTGTGGGGATCCACGCTGAGCTGCGCGGAGATGGTGGCTACCCACTCGCCGGTGATCCGGTCACGGTCGCGGACGAGCCGTTCCGCCGCGAACTGCTCGAAAGTTGGAGCCGCCTGGTTCATGTCCCCTCGAAGCGAGGGCGAGGAGTGACCTCTGCTGTCTCAGGCGAGGTCAGAGGAACCAGGTCCTCGGGGAAGCAGCGCCCCTTGGAAGAAGTTCGGTAGTCCCGGAGAAGAAAGCGAAAGCGGCGCAAGTTGCACCTTTCCAACAAGATAGCGGACCGCGCCACTCACGACAACCAGATGCGGGTGCAGCATCGGACCCTCGTGAGCATCGTGGCGGACCAGCCGAGAGCGAGGCCGGGACGGTGGAGGGCGCGGCGGACGGGCCAGAAGGCGAAGCGGCGCGTCCCTGAACGTCGAACGGCCGGACGCCCGCAAGGGCCCGGCCGCTCCAAGAACACGACGTACCGGCTGGGGGTTGCTAGTACCGCGCCACGGCCAGCCTACGGTCGTCAGGGCTCAGTCCGGTGTCGAGTAGCGCCCGCACGGCACCCGAGAGAGTGGCCGAGACGCGCAACGCCTCGCTCTGCCACGCACGATCCTTGCACCGGCCGCGCGCCTGTTTAACGAGGAGCCATCCGAGCAACGTGATTCTAGAGGAGCGGATCGGTGGCGCTGCGCGAACTGGAGGTAGACGGAACGCGGTGGACGGTGTGGGACGTTCGGCCGCAGGTTACGCCCGATACGGTTGTGCTGCCCGGCTTGGAACGCGGGTGGCTCGCCATGCAGAGCGGAACGGAGAAGCGGCGGATTTTCCCAATGCCGTGCGACTGGGTAGAGTGGGACGACGATGAGCTCGCTGAAGCGGTCCGCGAGGCCAAACCCCCGCCGCCAGTCGGCGGCGAGTGCTCCGCATGAGAAGCCCGGATCACCATGGGCGATGATCGCTGGGCGAACCTGGACGCCGTACTGCGCTATCGGACTGGGTCCGTGAAAATCCTTGCCGCCGCGCTCCGGGTGCACGCCCAAACACACGGACGCTCGCTCACAGACGACGATTGCGAGCACCAGATCAGGGAGCTTGCCCAGATAGAGGAACTTCGGCGGGCGTGGCAGAGCGCGGCGTGAACGCGGCCGGCTCCTGCACAAAGATACGCCCCGCCGCACCGCGGTAGAGTGCAAAACCGCAAATCCATCGTCCGACCAGACGCCGTTCCCAAAGGATCCATGCTCCGGATGAGCGTTGCTGGCCAGAGCGGCACCCGCGTGGGCGGGCTGGTTCTGCTCTCACTCCTGCTTCCCGCATGCGGCATGGGTGGCGAGCAGCCGGGCCGCCCGGACCGGGCTCGGTACCAGGCAGACAAGGCTCATTGCGACTCCATCTCCGACGTGGAGCCGGCGCGCAACAGCTGTATGATCTACCGGGGCTGGCCGAACGGGAAGTTGACCAGGTGAGCGAGCGAGCGACGCGGAAGGTCCGCGTCGTTGAGCAGCTGGTGAGCCGGGCAGGTCACGGCCCAGCCCGGTCAACGCGGTAGTCCAGAGCCGTGCGCACGTGGTCCGCGCCCACTGTCCCGTCGCCCTCAAGGTCCGCAGCCGTGCGGGCCAGCCGGAGCACGCGGACAATCTCGCGCGGCTTGGCGGGGATACTCCGCAGCACGGCTTCGGCGGCGGCGTCTGTCCCCCACGAGCGGGTGACGTGCTCCAGCAGGACGCGCCCGTTTAGCTCCCCACGCTCCAACTGAATCGCTCTGGCGCGCGCCACCCGCTCCTGCACGGGCTCCGCTGGCGCGCCAGGCGAGCGGGCGTGCACGCCGGGGCGCTTCTCCCCGGCGACCGTCACGCACACGTCAAAGAGCGATGTGTCCATGCGCTGCCAGTGGCGTTCGACCGACTGCGGCGAACAGGTGCAGCGGAGCCGTTGGTGGCCCGCCCAGCCGCACGGGCATGGCGGCATGGTCGCGGCGAGTATGAAGCGGGCCGGGACCGCGCCGTCCACCGTCTGCGCGGCCCCGCTCGCCAGCGTGTCCCACAGGGGCCGCAACAGCCCTTTCGGGTACTCCGGCAGATCCTCCAGCGCCAGCACGCCGGCGTGCGCGAGCGACACTTCGCCGGGCCCGTCGCCGCCTAAGAGCCCTTCCCGCGTCACGGTGTGGTGCGGGGTTCGGAGCGGGGGCCGGTGGATGGCGCTCCGGCCGGGGCCGAGCAGTCCAGTCACGGAGGCAATGACGGTCGCCTCGTGGGCTTCCAGTGCGCACAGCGGCGGCAAGGCGGAAGCGAGCGAGCGCGCTACCCGCATCGCTTCCGGACCTTTCGGGCCGACGACTAGCAGCGTGTGCGCGCCGGCCGCGGCCAACTCCACGGCGCGCCGCGCGTGTTCGTCGCCGGGCACTTCCAGGCGGTCCAGCGTATCCGCAGGGGCGACGGGCTCCGGCCGGGCCAGCTCGCCCGCTCCGCGAAGGAAGCGCAGCACCTCGTCCAGGGTTTCCGCCTGCCGCACGTCCGCCCCCGCCACGCCCGCGGCTTCCGGGCCGTTCATGCGCGGCACGACCACACAAACGCCTCGCTTCTGCGCCGCGACGGCCACGCAGACGGCCCCACGCACCGGCAGGAGGCGTCCAGCGGCGTCCAGAGCGCCGTAGAGGACCACGCCCGTCACCTCGGCCCGCACGCGGCGCGCGACGGCTGCCGCAAGGCCCTGTGCTGTCTCTGGCGCGGCGTCCTCGACCTCTACTAGCTGGGCGTACACCCCGCGCAGGACCGCCGTCAGCACACGCGGCATCAAACCCGGACCGTACGCCGAGGAGCCCACGTCAGCAGTTTGACCGTGCGGCCTAGCTCCGTCACGCGCCAGTAGATGACATCACTGTCGTCCCGCCGCTCAGCGAACTGCCACTGCGCCAGCCAGCGCAGGTCGGTGGTATCCACCCCCAGCCACCGCGCGCCGCGCTTCCGCTTGTAGTTCGACGCTTCGACGCGCTGCCCTAGCTCGCGTCCTGACAGCCAGCCGCGCCCGTCGAAGCGAACGGGCACGGTGGGGTCGTCGTACGCGGATCGCAGCAGCAGGAGGCCGCCGCGCTGCCGATCCGGCGCGTACACGTACACGGCGGGCTCAGCGACGACGCGGCGTGGGGGCGGGATCGGCGGATGGTTGGCGGGGGCATGTGCGTCCGCGACCTGCACGCCGCGTTCGGTAATGCGGTAAATCCATGTCGGCCGGACCATGCTGGGTGCGCGCACGTCGGCATGATCCAGCAGTCCGCGTGCAGTGAGGCGCGGCAGCACTTCCGCAAAGCCTGACCCGGACAGTTCCTCCTGCACGTCGTTGATGTGCGCCCAGCCGCGCACGCCGCGAAGCTGGTATCCGGCGCGGTCAACTGCAACGTCGCGGAAGAACTTGAGCGCATCCCACTCCCAACGCGTCCAACGCCAGCGCGATTCAGCCATGCGGGGCAACTCCGGGCGAGCGGTGGCGCTTCGGGCGGGCTGTCCCGCACGACAAGGCTACGCCGCGTGCTCACCCGCTAGACACCGGGAATCCTGGCGTCTTGGTGCTGCGACCGCGCGTCGGCCGCACGCCCCTGCGACCCCAGCCCTGACCGGCTCTCCGGCGTCTCCCTCTCCCTACGAAACGGACCAAATACGCCCTACCCTGCGGAACTGGCGTGTACGGTGCGCCCCAATGCATATTCCGTCACCTGTTTTTGTGGCCTACCCCCCCTAGCCGTAGGACGGACTCCAATGAAAGCAACCCGCATCGCGCTCGCCTTTCTCTCCCTTGCCGCCATCGCCGCGTGCGCCGATGGCACGTCGATCACGGCTCCCTCGCGTCCGGCGTTCGACGCGGGCGGCATCGGCATGGGATCGGGTGGGAAGGCGGCTCCGGACACGACGGCCGGGACCACGAACACGAGCACGGCCACGGCGGACACCGCGACCACCCCTGTCGATGGTCGCGGGATCGGTATGGGTTCGGGCGGCTGAGTCTACAACCGGCCGGAGATTGTGAACTGCGCCAGTTCCGTGTGGGTGGTCGCTTCAGGCGCGGGTGCGCGCAGGGCGCGCAAGCGGGCCACGAACAACGCACGGAGCGCGGCAGTACGATCCGCAGGGGGTGGCGAGCCGCGCCGGTTTGCGACCCCGTCCAATACGCACCGCGCCCGCCGCATCGGCTCCCGTTCGCGGCGGCGCTCCGCAAGTGCAAGAGCGCGCTCGGCCAAGTACCGAGCACGCTCCGCATCCTTCAGCAGGGCCGCGCCCTCTGCGGCGAGCGACATCGCTCCGGCACTGTGCCTTTCCGCCGCGCCTCCAAGCAGGAGCAGGTCCGCGACTGCTGCCGTATGGCGCTCGCGCTGCCCGGTGCCTGCCGCCGCAAGCGCCACAGTCCCCAGGATCGCGACCCGCTCCCAAGGAAGCGTGAAGAACGGCAGCGCGTGATTCAGCACGGCGAGCGCGTCCGCGTACGCCCCATGGCAGGCGAGCAGACAGGCAGCGTCGTGCGCCAGGTGAGGCAGGCGTGGGAAACGGGCGGGGTACAACTCCAGCGCCCGTCGCGCGTGGCGTTCGCCCGCCCCGTACGTGCCCGCGCATTCGACCAACAGCAGATCGTGGTGAGCCTTCGCGGCGAAGTTGTTGTGACCGGACCACGTTGCGGACGTACGGGCGCGCTCGAAGGCGCGGCGGGCGCGCTTCAAATCCCCCAGTTCATAGAAAACCATCCCTAGCCGAAGGTACCCGCGTGCGTGCCACTCCCAGTCACCCATGCGCCGGGCAGTAAGGATCGCACGCGTGAGCCACACTTCTGCGCGATGATCTGCGGCTAGCGCGGTCGAAGCGGAGCCGGCCAGGGCTGCGGCGCGGGCGCTGGTGGGGTCGGCCAGCGCGGCGGCTTCCGCGAAGTGCAGCGCCGTTTCCGGCATGTGCTCGCCTTCTGCCCACTCCGCGACGGCAAGGGATGCCGTGCACACGTCGGCCGGGCTCACAAGCTCAGGGAAGCGCACCAATCCGCGGAGTGTGCGGAACGGCGCCGACAGGCCGACCGTTAGCTCTTCTCCGGCTTCGAGGCACCCTTCCACGTCTTCGCGGCCCACGAACAGGGCTCCCCGGCGGCCGGGCGCAGCGGAGGCCCACAGGCGCACGTCTCGCGCCCTCTGCCAAAGTAGGAGGGATAGGGGCGCGTCCGTCTCCGTCAGCAGTGCGGTTTCGTCGCGCGGCCACGAGGGTGCGGGCGGAAACACGTGTGCAAGTGCGCGCTGTCTGGTTTTTCGCATCGAAAGGGGCGCGAGAAGTAACCCTGCCTGCCCTGGTGGCGTCTGCGGCCGGGCAACCACTTTGTGCGCGATCGAAGGTGTAGGGATTCTTGCCCCCGGCGGTTTCCCGCCGTTGCAATCCGCTTTCGGCCAACACTCGCGCGCATGGATAGTGTACGTTCCGTGCGCTTCTTTGCGCCAGACTGCCCATCTGGCCGGTAGTGAGCGGCTACAGCCCGGACCGTCTCACTGGGCGTCCTACGCCGGCTTCGGCCTGCTCAGCCGGACTCGCCCATTCTTCCAGGCGCGCCTGCATATCGGCGCGAACCGTCGCGCCGTTGGTGTAATTGCGTAGCGTTTCAGCGGTGGTCAGTCGAGGCAACGAAGCGCCCCAGCTCGCATTTGAGCCGGGGCGCTTCGACTTTGCCGTACCGGGTGCTCGATTACTCCGCGTGCACCGGCGCCGGCTCCAGCAGGCGTCCGACCACGGAGAGCAGCTCCGTCGGCGAGCAAGGCTTCGGCAGCGCCTCCGAGCACCCGATCGCGAGCGCCTGTTCGCGCGTCTCAGCGGTGACGGACGCGCTGAGGAGCACCACCGGTACCGGCGTCGCCTGCTGGATCCGCATCCGCGCCACGGTTCGGAGCGCCGCGTCCAGATGCGGCCCCGGGTCGAAGACGACCAGTTGAGGGGTGATCTCCACGTCCGCCGGGAAGTCCGCCGAGCTTCCGGCTCCCAGCACGGGGTAGCCGCTCGTGCGCAGGAGCTCGCACAGCGCGGAGCGCGATCCGTCGTCGAGGTCGACCACCAGGATCAGCGGTCCCGCCGACGGGCCCTCGCGCTCCTCCAATCGTTCGTACGAAGCGACCCAGGTATCCGCGGGGAGGTCCACTACCGCCGCTATCGCCTTGCCGCCTTCTCCACCGCCAGCTTCCTCGGAGTCGAGCTCCTGGAGCGATTGGCGGAGGAAGTCCTCGGCCTTCCGCAGCCGCAGCTCGAATCGCTCCCGCCGCTCGGGCAGCGGAAGCGCGGCCCCGGATCGTGTCTCTCTTGCGGTGTCTTCCATGGCTGGGTGTCACTCCCTGGCTATCTGCTCTGCGCGTTCGCATCGTGGGAGACCGGCCCGAAGCGGGACGCGATCTCGCTGACGACGCGTCGCGGGGCAATGGGTTTGGTGAGGAACCCGTCGAAGCTCAGGTCGCGGGCGCGCGTGCGATCGGAGGGCAGCGCGTTCGCGGTGAGCGCGACGATGGGGATGTGCCGGGTCCGCTCGTCCGCCTTCAGGATGCGGGTCGCTTCCCAGCCGTCCAGCACCGGGAGCGAAAGGTCCATCAGGATCAGGTCGGGGCTGTGCTGGCGCGCGGAGCGAACGGCGCTCTCCCCGTCCCCGCACTCGGCGACGGAAAACCCCGCGTGCAGCAGGGCCGTGCGGTAGATGATGCGGCTGTCCTCGTGATCGTCCACCAGCAGAACGCGCTTCATCGGTGCCTCTGTGGGGCAGTCGTTCAAGACGCCATCCCAATGAGCGATTGGATGCGCGAGGTGATCAGCTCGGGAGCACACGGCTTCTGCAGGACGTCGTCGCACACGGCGTGCATCCGCTCCCGCTTCACCTGTGACTCGCAGCCGGTCAGCGCCACGATGCGCAGCCCCGCGGCCGGGACGTGCGCCCGCAGCGACTCGGCGGTCTCGATCCCGTCGAGCACCGGCATGTTGATGTCCATCAGCACCAGGTCGGGATGGTACCGGTGCACGTGCAGGATCGCCTCGCCGCCGTGCGCCGCCGCGATCACGCGATATCCGCACTCCACGAGGAAAGCGACGTAGGCCTCGCGGGTGGGGGCGTGATCTTCGACAACCAGGATCGTCTTCGCCTGCATCGCCCGCACCCTCCGCTGCAAGTAAGCCTTTGCGATCATTATGCTTGCAAAGTAAACACGAGAGACGCTGCGCAGTATCGGGAGTGACGGAGGCGCTTGTGGTGGAATCCCCTGACACGACGAACCTTCTACAGCATCGGCCGAAGCTCGGCTGCGGACACTGAAAAGAGCGGGCGGCCACCTGGCCGCCCGCTTCGTTCGCCCTCTGTGGCTGTGTGTGAAGCCGCTGTTCTCCTTTTTCTCTCCTGCGTCTCTGCGCCTCTGCGTGAGACAAGCCGTTCAGGATGCACGGATTCCGCTACATGGAACCAGTGCTCATGCCGCGGTCTCCTCCTCTTCGAACGCAAGCGATGTCGAAAGCTGCCGGTTGGACTCGATGTCCGCCTGCAGGTCGGCGATCTTCTGCTCCGCGGTGCTGATGGCATCGGCCCCGGCGAGGAAGCGGCGTGGCGGCGGCTGCTGGCCCGCGATGGCGAGCAGCGCCTGGGCCAGCTTCGCCGGGTCGCCCGGCTGCTGCCCGTGCGTCCCCTTCCACGCGGCGATCAGCGGCCCGCGGCGCGCGGCGTAGTCCGCGATGGACGGCTCGGCGTAGCGCGTCGACTGATCCGACAGGAGCTCCGTGCGGAAGAAGCCCGGGTTCACGACGGTAGTGTGGATGCCGAATGGTGCGACCTCCGCGCGAAGCGCCTCCATCCACCCCTCCAGGCCGAACTTCGACGCGGCGTACGCGCTTGTGAACTCGACGCCGGAGGCGAGCCCCGCGGTGGACGAGATCGTGATGACGTGCCCCGCACCCTGGCGGCGCATCACGGGCAGCACGGCGCGGGTGACGTTCATCGGCCCGACGAGGCTCGTGGCGAGCTGCCGCTCCACCTGTTCGGGCGTCATCTCCTCGAAGTAGCCGGCCTCGAAGCTGGCGGCGTTGTTGACCAGGACGTCGATGCGGCCGAACCGCTCGACGGCGGCGCGTGCGGCCACCTCGGCCTCGGTGAGACTGGTGACGTCCAGGCGGACGACCAGCAAGTCGTCCGAAGTACCCAGCGCCTGCGCAACCGCGTCGGGGCTCCGCCCAGCAGCCACCACCGCGTCGCCGGCAGCCAGCGCCGCCCGGGCGAAGTCGGCGCCCATGCCACGGCCTGCGCCGGTGATGAACCAGATCTTCTTGGTAGACATGCATTCTCCCTGTTGTAGACACCCCGATCGGTGTCGTGCTCATCGAAGCTGACTGCATCTGGAGGCGACGGATTCACCCGTGCCTGTCCGACGGCGAGAAAGTTAGCCTTCGACGTCCCCGGGGGCCCTGCCCGATCGTGGATGATTCTTGCCTGATCCTCCAATCTGCTGGAACCGGGCTCGGACCGGGTGTACTGTCCGGGCACGGGAAGAGCTCGTCCACTCAGCAGGAGTCCGACGCGATGACGTTGCAGAGCCGGGAGCCGGATACGCCACTCGCACCCGAGCCGGAGGAGGTCCGGATGGACAGGCTCCGCCGGGAGCTCGTGGCGCTGCTCGAGCGTCGAACGGGCTCCGACGGCATGCATCCGACGGCGATCCCTGGCCTCAAGCTCTACCGGTTCTCACACCCGACGGAGCCCGCCCACACGATGCAGGAGGCCGCGGTGTACGTGGTGGTCCAGGGCCGTAAACAGGTGACCCTCGGGGACGCCACGTACCTCTACGACCGGTCGCAGTACCTCGCGGCTTCGGTGGAGCTGCCGGTGGTGAGCAACGTCCTGGAGGCGAGCCCGGATGCGCCCTACCTCTGCATGACCCTCGCGGTGGACCCTCGCGAGCTCGCGGCGCTCATCGTGGAGTCGGGGAAGCCGGCGCCGTCCGACGCGCACGACGGGCGGGCGCTGTACGTGAGCCCGCTCACCGCCCCGCTGCTCGACGCATTCCTCCGTCTGGTGCGTTTGCTGGACGCGCCGGACGACGACGCCGTGCTGACCCCGCTCGTGCTGCGCGAGGTCGCCTACCGGCTGCTGCAGGGCGAACAGTTCGGACGGCTCGCCCAGATGGCCATCGGGGAGGGGCGCCTTCGCCGGGTCTCGGGCGCGATCGGATGGATCAACGAGCACTTCGCGGAGCCGCTGAAGATCGAGGCGCTCGCCAGGCGTGTGCACATGAGCCCTTCGGCGCTGCACCAGCACTTCAAGGCAACGACGGCGATGAGCCCGCTGCAGTACCAGAAGCGGCTGCGGCTGCAGGAGGCCCGCCGCCGACTGCTCTCGGGGGCGCCGAGCGCCGATTCAGTGGCGTACGACGTGGGGTACGCGAGCGCCTCGCAGTTCAGCCGGGAATACGCCCGGCTCTTCGGCCGGCCGCCGCGCCGGGACGCCGAGCAGGCGCGTCACACCGCCATCGATGGAACGCTTGCCTGATCCATGATGCGGCTCGGCGGGCGCAGAGACGCAGGGAGAGAACAACAGAGAAAAGCCTCACACAGAGGGCACAGAGGGAACTGCAAGCCCCAGAGGAAGCCTTTTGCGGTTCTCTCTGTGGCCTCTGTGTCTCTGTGTGAGCCATGCAGCTTGCAGTGAGCTGAACAGGAGAGCGGGCGGCCACCTTGGCCGCCCGCTCTTTTGTCGTGCACTGGTCCGGAGCCGCTTAGTAGCGGTAGTGCTCCGGCTTGTACGGCCCCTCGACCGGCACGCCGATGTACGCGGCCTGGCTCTCGGTGAGCTGGGTGAGCTTCACACCCAGCTTGTCCAGGTGCAGGCGCGCCCCTCCGCGTAATACATCCGCAACTTGGTAAGCGGGCGAACGGACCACAGTTAGTAAGGAGAGCGCACGTCGGTTCATTAGAGAGGCGCGCGGCGAAAAACCTGCGCCATACCCCAATCTGCCTATTTTAGACGACGGCCTCTACGCACCTGGTGTGTAGCTCGTGTGCAGCCGTGAGAAAACCCGGAGACATGCCCATCTAGAAATGAGGTGTTGGAGGCTCATAGATCACTTCGGCTAGGGAGAACAAGATGGCGAGATCTCTCCGGGACTTCCTCTCATCCATCCAGCCGTCCGGCAACGTGCCGGGCGACGTGACGGTGCTGCGCGGGTTCCTAGACCCTGACCGCAGCACGGAAGAGGTGGCGCTGTTCGGTTTCGAACCCTGCTCCACCCGGATCCCTATCCCCGCGGACTTGATCGACAGTGTGGAGGAGGCTGGGACGGGAACCTGCGGACAACGTGCGATCCCGCGCGTCATCCTCCACCTCCGTCGGGACACCATCGTAGCGGAAAGTTTCGCTGCAATGGCGAATGTCGCCGAGTCCCAGCCGTTCGGCACCACCGCTGGGAGGACCGTCAGCGTACAGCGGCACGTGCAGCTTGAGTTTTCCCGGTACGGCAGCGTCTATGACTGGCAGATTTACGTGGAAGGTCAACCGGTTAGAAACCCGCAGAGCACAAAAAAAGGCTATCTGTACGACCTGCCGGGCTATCCGGTCACAGGCGCGCTGGATGTTGGGCTCCGCTGCCAAGGCGTCAACGGCGCAGAGGGAACCCTTGTCGTCAGCGTTGACGGAAAAGCACTTGATCCCTCGATGGTCGCACGCGTGATCAACGGGGGAGGCGCCGCAGACCACTCCTTTGGCCTGTAACCGGAGACCCTCGCATGTGCAAGATCCGCAAGCTCCTCCTTACCGGCGCGGGCCTCCTGGCCCTGAGCGCACATCCCGCCCAAGCACAACTCTTTTTTGAAGACGCCGAGGGCAGGCAGTTGTTCCTGCGGTATTCGCCGGAACACGGAGACCGGATCAATTTCGGTCTCAACACGAAGGACAAGGCCATCACGGCGCGCATCCTCCTTTTCCCTGACGCGGTACCTTCGCGATGGCTGCACGTGTTTGAAGCTCGCGTTCGCTCACAGGACGGAATCGGTTCGCTGCTCGCGAACGAACAACTGAACGCTGGATCGGGGCTCGCGTACACCCTCGGCAAGATGCGCGTCCTCACGGGATCAGGTGACCCGTCGATCGATTGGGGCTTCGTCAGAGTCGGGTACGAGGCGGAGAAATTCGACCTCTTTGATCCTGCCCTGCCGGTGGCCGAACAGATCCACTCTGAAACCTTCCGCGGGGTCTCTGTCACTGGCAACTATACGCTGCTGATCTCTGGCGCACACCTCATCGGCGTGACAGCCGGGTACGAGCGCCGGCATAACGGTGCAAGCCTGCGCGAAGTGAAGATCATCGACACGGAGGTGATCGCGGACGGAAACCCTTCTCGTACGATCCAGCGGGAGCGAACCGCGCGCACCGGTGAGTTTCGCAGGGAGAACGTGGTTCCCATACGCGTCGCTTGGTCACGCGCGCCCTCCGAGAGCCGGGCAACGGCCGCAAAGCTCAAGCTTGCGCCGTCGATATACGGGGGAATCCTCGCCCGTTCCTCGGCGTCGCCGGTTTCGGCCGGGGTTGCGACCTACCTCACCAAGGCCGATGCCAACGGAGTGCGCAGCAGCTTAGGAGGCGTGTACCTAGAGGCCCGGGACGTGCTGGATGCGTCCGGAGCGGGGAACGGACTTCGCGAGCGGGTGATCGGCGGAATCTTCATAAACGTTCCACTCTTCGTGCGGCGTTAGAGCCAGTGTCTACGCACGATCGCCGGTGGCACCCCCATGTGCGCGTCGAATTCGCCTTTCTGCCGGTAGCGGTTGGGCCGATAAGCCGATAAGAGTTGCCGCTCGCCCCAAAAGGCTCCCTTGGAAACCCCGCTAACAGCGTGGTTCCGGCGAGTGGCTTCCGAACGACGCCAGTCCCGTAAAACAGGAGGCACAGAGAAACCCCTCTTCTCTGTGCCTCCGTGTCTGTCTGTATAGAGCCCCGCAGTTCTTATTAGTAGCGGTAGTGCTCCGGCTTGTACGGCCCCTCGACCGGCACGCCGATGTACGCGGCCTGGCTCTCGGTGAGCTGGGTGAGCTTCACGCCCAGCTTGTCCAGGTGCAGGCGCGCCACCTTTTCGTCGAGCACCTTGGGGAGCGTGTACACCTTGCGCTCGTACTTGCCCGAGTTCTGGTGAAGCTCGATCTGCGCCATCACCTGGTTGGTGAAGGAGGCGCTCATCACGAAGCTCGGGTGGCCCGTGGCGCAGCCCAGGTTCAGCAGGCGGCCCTCGGCCAGCATCATCACGCTGTGCCCGTCGGGGAAGACGTACTCGTCGTACTGCGGCTTGATGTTGATCCGCTCGATGCCGCGCTTCTTGAGCCCGGCCATGTCGATCTCGTTGTCGAAGTGGCCGATGTTGCCGACGATGGCCTTGTCCTTCATGCGGGCCATGTCTTCCACGGTGATGATGTTCTTGTTGCCCGTGGCGGTGATGAAGATGTCCGCCGTCGCCACCACCTCGTCCAGCGTCGTCACCTGGTACCCCTCCATCGCGGCCTGCAGCGCGCAGATGGGATCGATCTCGGTGATGATGACGCGGGCACCCTGGCCGCGCAGCGCCTGCGCGCACCCCTTGCCCACGTCGCCGTAGCCAAAGATCACGGCGACCTTGCCGGCCAGCATCACGTCCGACGCGCGCAGAATGCCGTCGGTCAGCGAGTGGCGGCAGCCGTACAGGTTGTCGAACTTGCTCTTGGTGACCGAGTCGTTGACGTTGATCGCCGGAAAGAGCAGCTCGCCCGCTTCCATCATCTGGTAGAGGCGGTGCACGCCCGTCGTCGTCTCCTCGCTCACGCCGCGCAGGTCGGCTGCCACGCGGGTCCAGCGCTGCGGGTCCTTGGCAATCTCCTGGCGCAGCAGCCCCAGGATGACGCCCCACTCCTCCGCCTCGTTCTCCTCGTCGAAGGCGGGCACCACGCCCGTCTTCTCGTACTCCACGCCCTTGTGCACCAGGAGGGTGGCGTCGCCGCCGTCGTCCAGGATCAGGTTGGGGCCGCTGCCGTCGGGCCACATCAGCGCGGCCTCGGTGCACCACCAGTACTCCTCCAGCGTCTCGCCCTTCCAGGCGAAGACCGGCACGCCCTGCGGGTTAGCCACCGTCCCGTTCTTGCCGACGACGACGGCCGCGGCCGCGTGGTCCTGGGTGCTGAAGATGTTGCACGAGACCCAGCGCACGTCGGCGCCCAGCTCCACCAGCGTCTCGATGAGCACGGCGGTCTGCACCGTCATGTGCAGCGAGCCCATGATCTTGGCGCCGGCCAGCGGGCTCTGCCCCTCGTACTCCTTGCGGAGCGCCATCAGCCCCGGCATCTCGAACTCGGCCAGGCGGATCTCGTTGCGCCCGAACTCGGCCAGCGCAAGGTCGCGGACCTTGAAGGGCTCGCGGCCGGCGTCCTGCGCGGCGGCGAAGGGGTGGACCATCTCGGCGACTGCGCTCACGTGTCTCTCCTGGTTGGGTTGGGTACGGCGAACTGCACGTTGATGTCGATCGGGTGCTGCACGTCTATTCCGGCTTCCGCGCGGACGCGGCGAAGAGCGAGGGCCCCTTTGCCGACGGATCGGCGGGGAGCGGCACGTAGCGCGGCGATTCGAAGCCCGCCGCGCCCAGCCAGCGCTCCATCTGCTCCGCGCCGAAGCCCTGCCACACGTGCCCCATGGTGTGGCGGAACTCCTCGCGGTCGTGGGGCATCATGTCCACCACCGCCAGCCGGCCGCCGGGGCGCAGCGCACGAAAGGCTTCGGCCAGCGCGGCCTCGGGCTCGGCCAGGTAGTGGAGGACGAGCGACGCCACTGCGGCATCCAGCTCGCCGTCCGCCACCGGGAGCGACTCCAGTTCGCCGGCCCGGACCTCCACGTTCTCGGCGGGGGCCAGGCGTGCGCGCGCCGCCTCCAGCATCGCCGCCGACGCATCCACCGCCACCACCCGCTCCACGAAAGGCGCCAGCGCCTCGGAGAGCCGGCCGGTGCCGCACCCCAGGTCCCCCACCGTCCACCCGTCGGCCAGCAGGGCGAAGAGCCCCACCAGGTCCGTTCGCTCGCCGAACAGCTCGGCGCGCAGGCGGTCCCACTGGCCCGCGGAGGTGGAGAAGAAGGCGCGCGACGTCGTGGTGCGCTGGGCCAGCACGCTGCGCAGCCGCCCCGCGTCGTGCTCCGCGGCGGGAAGGGTGGCCACCTGGTCCCGCACCATCCGCCAGAGCCCGAGAGCGGAGGGGTCCAGCGCGTCCGCGGCCATCCGGTAGCGGCGGCTCGTCCCCTCGGCGCGCGAGCTGACCCACCCGTCGTCGGCCAGCAGCTTGAGGTGCCGGCTCACGGTGGATTGCGGAAGCTGGAGCACCGCGCACGCCTCCCCCACCGTCAGCTCGTGCCGCTCCAGCAGGAGCAGGATGCGGCTGCGCGTCGTATCGGCCAGCGCCGACATGCGATCGAAGATCGCGGGGGTCGCGGTGCTCATCTCTATCCGTTCATCCGGCTGGAAAGCTAAAGCACTCGCGCTCTCCCGGCAAGCGCCCATGGTTCATCGAAGGCAAAAGGCCGCCCCGCGCGTTGCGGGGCGGCCTTTTCGAACGGGTCGTGTGCTTCTTACCGACGCCGGTCGACGCGGATGTCGAGGACGCGGCCGCCGGTGCTCACGACGCACCTTCCGTCGGCACGGTTGGCGTCCCAGCGCACGACGAGGTTGCCCGCGCGGTCCCTGCCCCGGTAGTCGGCGCGTACGTCGCTGCGGCGGATGGTGCGGAACCGCTCGCCCACCGCGTTCCGGCAGACGCGCTCGGCCCGCTCCTCGATGGCGCGGCGCGAGCGGTGGTCGTAGCGGTTGTCGCGGTCGTCGTAGCGCCGATCACGTCCATCGTAGCGTCCGTCGCGGCCATCGTAGCGTCCGTCGCGATCGCCGTACCGGCCGTCGCCGCGGTCGCTGCCACCCCACTGCCCGCCACCATACGTGGTTCCGACCGCGAACTGCGCGCGGCACCCCTGCGACACCCAGATCCCGCTCCGGTCCGTGCCCCAGCTTCGCCCGCTCTCGCAGCGCGACTCGCTGAGCTGGCGAACCAGGCGCACGCCGCCCCGCGTGTCCGCGGCGCAGTAGGCGCGGTCGTGCCCCCTGGACTCGCAGGTGATGAGGTTCTGTGCCTCCGCCCGGCTCGGGCTGAGGGCGAGAAGGCCCGCGATTGCGAGCGACGACAGGGCCAGCGCTGCTTTGCGAATCATGAGTACCTCTGCTGCGTTGGATGGTAGCGAGATGCGGGTCGTGGTTCCCACGGGTCGCCCGGTCACCTCTTCCATCCATCCACAAGGCAAACGCCAAACCGCACCACGCGCCCCGTGCCGCGCGCCTTCCATCTCGTTCAACCACAACCAGTTGCATTCCCACCCAACGTTTCTCGCACCCCGCTGGGCACCGTCGCGCTGTCCTCCGGACCGGCCATTCCCGCCCGCGTCGGGAGGACGGAGGACCCCGCGCTACCACGCAAAACATTCTCCGCTTGCTATTTGGCATCTTGGACGCTATCATTGTTGGAGCTGCCAGTAACTATGGGGGACACAATGGTAACTAAAGAAGCGCAGATCAATCTCCGGCTTCCGGCGGAGCTCGACCAGTGGATCGAAGCGCGCGCCGGAGGAAAACGTGCGAAACCCGAATACGTTCGCCAAGTCCTCGAGCGCGAGCGGGTTCGCGAAGAGGAGGAGAAGATGCTCCAGATGTTCAACAAAGCTTGGGATGCTCTCTCCGCCGAAGAGCAGTCGGAGATCCGGCAGGAGCGTGAAGATTGGCTGGAGGCCCGCGCCGGAGACTCGTTGCTGTGAGCGGCGTCGTTGCACTCCGGGGAGAGATCTGGGAGGTCAACCTGAATCCCAGAAAGGGCCGGGAGCAGAAGGGGGTCCGGCCCTGCCTGATCGTATCCACAGACGGATTGAATCGATCGCGCTTCGGCACGGTCATCGTCTGCCCCATTACCACGACCGAACGACCGAACTTCGCATGGCGTCCAGGTATGTCACCCGGAGACCTCCGCGTTACGGACTCCGGATGGAAAGCGGAGCCTCATTGGATCGAAACTGATCAGATCGTCACGGTCGACGTAAGCGAGCGTCTGATCCGCAAACTGGCCGTCGTCACCAAAGCGGCGAAGATGCGGGAAGTAGATGAGTGGCTCCGCCGCCTCCTGATTCCCGCAGGGTGAGACGGACGCAACACGGCCTCGGAATACGGCGCGCGTAGTGCTGGCACGCGGCGCGCGGGCATCGTAGATTGGGCGCGCAAACCGTCCACCCGAACCGTACCTGACCATGTTCGCAGTACTCTGGCGCGGCGGGGTGTTCCTCGCCATCACCGGCCTGGTGTACCTCGTCTGCCTGCAGCTCATCAAGCTGGAAGCGAAGCGCGAAGCACGGAAGCGCACCCGCTGATCCGAGCCCGCACGGGGTGCCGCAGACGCGGCACCCCGCGCTTTTTCCATCCGCGGCGCATCCCCGCGCGTGCTGCGGTGTATAAACGCGTCTCGACAGGGCGGCATGGCGTTGCCACCGCGCACACTCCCGAACGACGGACGTACGGATGCACCTGATGAACCGAGCCGCGCTCGCCTGCATCGGCGCGCTCGCGGCCTGCGCCCCCGCGGCGGTCCCGCCCGCCGCCGATCCCGCGCCCGCGGCCGCCCCGGCGCCCGCCGCGCCCACGACCACAGCAGCCGACACACGCGACATTCACTCCTTCGCCCGGCCGGAGGAGGCGCGGGTGACGAACGTGGAGCTCGACCTGCGCGCGGACTTCGCTGCGAAGCGGCTGGCCGGCACCGCCGCGTTGGACGTGCAGGCCGCGCCCGGCGCGCGGCGTATCGTGCTGGACACCAAGGACCTCACGATCCAGGGTGTCACCGATGCCGCCGGCGCGCCGCTCCAGTGGACGCTGGGCGCCCCGGACAGCATCCTCGGCCGCGCGATGGAGGTGACACTGCCGCAGGGGACGAGGCGCATCGTGGTGCGCTACCAGACCTCGCCCACGGCCGGCGCGCTCCAGTGGCTCACCCCCGCGCAGACGGCGGGGAAGCGCCACCCGTACCTCTTCTCGCAGGGCCAGGCGATCCTCACTCGCTCGTGGATTCCGACGCAGGACAGCCCGGGCATCCGCCAGACGTACTCCGCGCGCATTACGGTGCCCAGCGAGCTGCGGGCGGTGATGTCCGCCGAGATGCTGACGCCCGATGGTGAGGCGGCGGAGGGCGGTCGCGCCTTCCGCTTCCGCCTGGACACGCCGGTGCCGCCGTACCTGATCGCGTTGGCGGTGGGCGACCTCGCTTTCCGCGCCCTCGGCCCGCGCACGGGCGTGTACACGGAGCCCTCGATGCTGGAGCGCTCCGCCAACGAGCTGGCGGACGTGGAGAAGATGGTGGCCGCCGCCGAGGGGCTGTACGGCCCCTACCGCTGGGGACGCTACGACCTGCTGGTGCTGCCGCCCTCCTTCCCCTTCGGCGGAATGGAGAACCCGCGGCTGACCTTTGCCACCCCGACGATCCTGGCGGGCGACCGCTCGCTGGTGTCGCTGGTGGCGCACGAGCTGGCGCACTCCTGGTCCGGAAACCTGGTGACCAACGCCACCTGGGCCGACTTCTGGCTCAACGAGGGGTTCACCACGTACTTCGAGAACCGCATCATGGAGGCGCTCTACGGCCCCGAGCGCGCCGCCATGCTGGCCAGCCTGGGATGGCGGGAGCTGCAGGACGAGGTCACCGCGGTGGGCGGACCCGGGGCGGCGGACTCGCGCCTGCACCTCGACCTCGCCGGCCGCGACCCGGATGCGGGGATGACCAACATCGCCTACGAAAAGGGCGCGGCCTTTCTGCGCACCATCGAGCAGGCGGTGGGGCGCGCGCGGTGGGATGCGTACCTGCGCTCCTACTTCGATCGCAACGCCTTCAAGCCGATGACCACCGCCGGCTTCCTGGCCGACCTGCGCGCCAACCTGATCCGCGGCGACGCGGAGCTGGAGCGCCGCATCGACATCGAGCGCTGGGCGTACCAGCCCGGCATCCCGCAGAACGCGGTGGTGCCGCAGTCGAACGCCTTCGCGCGGGTGGCGTCGCAGGCGCAGGCGTTCGCGGGCGGCACGGGCGCCGCGCAGCTGCAGACCCGCGGCTGGACGACGCAGGAGTGGCAGCACTTCCTGGGCGCCCTCCCCAAGCAGCTCACCGCCGCCCAGCTCGCCGACCTGGACCGCGCCTTTGGGCTGTCACGGCAGGGGAACTCCGAGATCCTCTTCGCCTGGCTGCAGCTCGCGGTGCGGAACCGCTACCAGCCCGCCGTCCCCGCGCTGGAGCAGTTCCTGACCAGCCAGGGTCGCCGCAAGTTCGTGCGCCCGCTCTTCGCCGAGCTGATGGCGCAGGGCGATTGGGGGCAGACGCTCGCACGCAGCATCTACGCGCGCGCCCGCCCCGGCTACCACCCGGTCACCTCGGGCTCCGTGGATGCCATCGTGAAGTAGCCGCAGCATTTGGACAGTAACCGGAGGGCCGCCTGCGGATGCGCGGGCGGCCCTCGGCGCATCCGGGCGTGACGCGCGGGCGGGTGCGCTCGTCGTACGCTTGGGTGGCGGTGCAACTCGCGACGGCGGCGAGGTGTACGCATGGGACGGGAGCGCGGAAACGTGCGGCAAGGAGGGGTGCCGATGCTACAGCGGAACGACGAGACCGGCGGCCAGGACGATGTGTGGCTGCGCGCGCAGATCGCGGAGATCCTGGCGGGCGGCTGGACGCTGGAGGAGCTGGAGACGATCGGGATCAGCCGCGCGATGCTGACCCGCCTCGGCTTCCGCGACGACCATCCGCGCCTCTTCGAAGACCCCGTTCCCCGCCGCCGTCCCGCGCGACCCCCGCGCCCGGACCCCGGCGCACCGCGCCCCCTGCACGGCACCGAGGCCGCGTCCCCCGTTCACCGGGACGCGGCCTCCGCGTTTCGGGGGCCTTGCACGGCGGGCGCGTACGCCGCAACCTGAGTCGCCGCGAAGCGCGGAAGCGTCCCACCCGACTCAGTGGAGAAGCTCATGTCCGATTCGATGTCGGCCCCGGTTCTCGGAGTGACCCCGTACCTCACCGTCCGCGGCGCCAGCGAGGCCGCCGAGTTCTACAAGCGTGCCTTCGCCGCGGAGGAGCTCGGCCGCCACGACGCCGGCGACGGCAAGCGCCTGATGCACTGCCACCTGCGCATCAACGGCGCGGACGTGATGATGTCCGACGAGTTCCCCGAATACGGCGCCGGCCTCGGCGACGGTCCCAGGGGCGTGACCCTGCACCTCTCCGTCGACGACGCGGACCTCTGGTTCAACCGCGCCGTCGAGGCCGGAGCCACCGTCACCATGCCCCTCGCCGACCAGTTCTGGGGCGACCGCTACGGCCAGCTCCGCGATCCCTTTGGCCACGCATGGTCCATCGGTGCGCCAGTGAAGGGCGACGGAAACGGCGCGGGCGGATAAGGCACCGGGCGCCGCATCGCCGGGGGCTGAAGCCCCCGGCTGGAACCACGCGAAGGCGGCTAAAGCCGGCTCGAGAAACGCGGAACTCGACCCGGAGTCCGCGCAGGCGGACTTTGTGCTGTTGTAGCCGCGATTTCAATCGCCGGGAGGCCCGGGCACCAAACCAGACACCCGCGCATCCGGCGGGATCGGCGGGATCGGCGGGATCGGCGGGATCGGCGGGACGTCCTGGCAGATGATTGGGATGCCCTCGGCCTGGAGGGGGGCGGCGCGGCGGTCCAGGCGCGCGGCCTCGCCGAGGGTGGTGAGATGCATGGAAAGGAGGGCACGCGACAGCCGGGCCGGCGATGCGACGCCCCGCGCCTCCGCGTCGGCGGCGTAGCGCCGGGCGCCGTTGGTGATGCGCAGCGCCGATTCCAGCAGGTGCCGCGTCATGCAGTTGAAGCCCGGCACTCGCGACAGCACCTCGATCTCGGCCTCCAGCACCGCGCCCGCCCCCGCGAACCCACCCGCATCGTACGCGCGCTTCACCGCCCGCGCGATCCGCCTGCTGTCCGCGGGGGCGAAGGTGGAGAGGGGCGGCGGGTCTTCGATGCGCGGGCGGAAGGCGGGGGTGCGGTCCATCGGCTCGAAGTCGGCGCACACCACGGGGATGCCGAGGCGCTGGAAGCTGCGCGCCCGCCAGTCCACGTACCAGGCAACCGGCATCGAGAACCGCTCCGCCCAGATCAGCCGTCGCGAGATCGCGCGGGACCGGCCGCCCGTGAGCTCCGAGTACAGCGGCATGCGCTCCTTGTTCAGCCGCACCGCCTCGCGCAGGTGCCGCGCCATGCACCCGGACTCCTGCGCCCGCGCCGGGCTCGCCGCCAGCAGGAGCAGCGCGGCCATCCAGCAGATCCACCGCATCAAACCGCGCCAATCCGCCACAGGTGCACCGGCACCATCAGCGCGGTGGCGGCGGCGGTGCTGAGCATCTGCAGGCGAAGGCCCCAGGGCGGTACGCGGGGCCACGCGGGAAGGCGGCCGACGGTGAAGTAGAGTGCGAGCGATACCGCACAGACAGCCGCCGCGCAGAGCAGCCCCCACATCGTCGCGCCGGTCGCGCTCAGCGCCAGCCCGATAGGCACCACCACCAGGAAACCTATCAGCGCGCTCCCCGCCCGCAGCCAGAAGAGGCGGCGCCGGCGGCGGCGAGGCACGTCCTGCAGGTGCGCAAAGAAGACGATCATCAGCTGCGCCGCCGCCGCCCCGACGAACGGCACGTACAGCGGGTCCTCGATCGGCGCGACGACGGTGTGCTCGAACGCGTAGTCGAGGAAGAAGAGCATCGTCGGCACGATGGCCACGTAGAACAGCCCGCGCACCTGGTAGCCGGAGGGCGCATCGGGCGCCACGCGGCGCGCGACAGCGTAATAGATCACGAAGATCAGCACCGCGAGCGCCGGCGCGACCGTCCACGCCGCGCCGCCTAGGGCGTAGGCGCCGTACACCACCAGCGCCAGCCCCATCGCCGTGCTCATGGCGACGAAGCGGTACCGCCACGCCAGCAGGAGCACCAGCACCGTCACAACGAGCTGCACCGCGAGCTGCCCCGCCAGCATGTACGCGGGAAGCCTCGTCATCCCGGTGAGCATGAAGAAAGTGGCGAGCGGCGTGACGAGGTTGTCGCTCCCGCCCACGCTGATCCCCTCCAGGATGGTGACCGTGAGCGCGATCTGCGCCGCGACAAGCACCGTGGCCGCGCGCGGAGTATCCGTCAGCAGGAGGAGCGGGAGGTGGACCGCGAAAAAGGTAGAGAGGAGGAAGGCGCCCGAGCCCTCCAGGCTGCGATGGTCGCGCTCGACCGCGTAGATCCTCCGCCCGTACTCCGTCCCCAGCAGCGCGGCAACGGTGTCGGACACCATCAGCACCAGCAGCGAGATCAGGTAGAAGATGGGCCGCCCGGCGCCCAGCGCGAAGAGGAGGTAGATGGCGAGCGGGTAGTACAGGCCACCCTCCGAACGTCGCTCCACCGCGTGTACGCTCCCCAGCAGCCCCAGCCGCCGCGTCGTCAGGATGATGACGGCGAACGACGCGCCGAGCACGAGCACCGTCCAGTGCGACGCGAACATCCAGGGGAAGCTCGCCGCCACCACGCCGCTGCCGAAGTGCACAAGCTTCCGCGTCCACTCCGTCGGCGGGTTCCAGCGGCGGCGCCACAGTTCGCTCGCCACAAAGAGCACGAGGAGCGCCGCCGACACGATCGCCGCGCGCGCCGCCTCGCCCGCGATGGTGCCGAACGCAGGGAGCCATGCCGCGTTCACGCCACCTCGTCCACGTGCAGCGCGCCGTAGAACCACGCCAGGTCGCGCGCGTGCAGCGCATCCGCCTCGTCGCGCAGGGGACGCACGCGCCCGGCGAGCGCCTCCGGCCGCGAGCGAGGCGCGAGCATGTTCCAGTAGACGAGCCGCGCACCCGGCGCCGCGCGGTCCACCAGCGCGGCGTAGCAGCGCTCGTGCTCTGCGGGGGGCATGTACTCGAAGATGTCGGACAGGTTGTAGCCGTCGAACGGCCCGTCGCCCGCCGTTTCGATGGCGCCCCGTACGAGCCTCACCCGGTCGAGCCGGTCACGAATGGCGGCGAACCACTCCGGACGCAGATAGCGCGGGAGCGCCTCCGCCGGGTAGTTCCCCGTCATGATGTACGCGAGGTAGGGATTGGAGTGCGCCGGAAGCTCGGTGAGCGCGCGGCGGGTGCGCGCCAGGATCCGGTCGCCCACCGTTCCTTCTACGTGCGTGAAGAAGGCGGGATCGCGCCCCATCCGCCCCATAACCGCGCGGCTGAAGAAGAGCCGGAAGAGCAGCCGCCAGCGCCACGTGTCCCACTCGCGGGCGTAGAACGCGGCCTGTTCCGCGGGCGTCCTGCGCTCCCTGAGCCGCTCGATGCGCTTCCTGGGATGCACCAGCGGCAGGATGCGCGTGCGAAAGGTGCGCAGGTAGCGCTCGAACCGCCCCGCGTGGATGATCCCGCTCGCCACGACCTCCGGATGCGCATCCCAGAACGCGCGCGCCCCCTCCGAAAGCTCGCCACGCAGCCCGCGATACGTTTCCGCGCGCCGCCGATCCTCCGCCACGCCAAGGAACGCGAGCAGGTCGGCGTATTCCAGCCGCCTGAAAGCCGCCATCCGCAGCTCCACGCACGCGAGCTGCGGCGCGCTCAGGTCCGCCGCCACCACCTCGGCGGGATCGAGCGTCAGCAGCGCCAGCGCATTGTCCCCCGCCGACGCGATCGACAGCAGGCGTCCGCCGCGCCCCACCGGCGCCAGCGCCTCGCAAAGCACGTCCGCATCCTCCCAAACGCTCGCGTAGCGGATAAAATCGAACGACGCGCGGTGCTCGATCGACCCGCTCATGGGCACGCGAGCGCGGTCATCGCGCCGACCCATTTTGTCATCGTGAGCGACGCGCCTCTCCGTCCCTGCCGCCACTCCATCCTCGGGCGCGTAGCGAAGGATCTACTGCGCGTGCCCAGACGCCGGCCGTGATTCGCGAAACCCGGCCCAACTCCGGCTAGATCCTTCGGTCGCCGCACAAGTCCGGAGTACGCCTCAAACATCGGCGACGCGGCTCCCTCAGGATGACAAAAGGTGGGGATGGACGCCGACGTGAGTCCGCGCAGGCGGACTTCGCGTGTTTCCAGCCGCGAACGCTCCTGGAACGCGGACGCGTGGACCCGCTCCTGGACGCAGGAGTCCCGAATCACCCCTCCACCTCCACCCTCCGCAACGTCCCCGCCGTCCCGTCCATCTCCACGATCTCCCCGTCGCGCAGCACCTCCATCAACCCGGGGATGGAGACGATGCAGGGGAGCGCGAGCTCGCGCGCCACGATGGCGGAGTGGCTGAGGAGGGAGCCGCGCTGCACGAGCACCCCCTCGACGGCGGGAAAGATCAGCGTCCAGCCCGGATCGGTGCGCTCGGCGACGAGGATGTGGCCCGCAAGTTCCCCCGCGTGGGCGGGGTCGCGGACGATGCGGACGGGCGCGCGCACGATGCCGGGCGAGCAGCCGATCCCCTTGAGCGCGCCCTCGTGCGCGGCGGGAAGCACGCGCGCGGTGGCGCAGTCGGCGGGCGGGCCGCGCGTTTCGAAGCGGTCGGGCGGCGCGGGGGCGCGCTCGTGGGCCTCGAACTCCGCCCGGCGCAGCGCGACGAGCGGGCGCAGCTCGGCCGTGACGCCGGTGCCGTCCAGGTGCGAGAAAATCTCGTCCACGCGCAGGTAGAGCACGTCGCGCGGCGTGTCCAGCCGCCCCGCCTCCGCCAGCCGCGCGCCGATCCCCAGGAAGATGCGCCGCACAGCCCCGAAGACGCGCGTCCGCTCGAAGCGCAGGTTCTCGCGGTCGCGAACACGCATCCGCGCCTGCGCGAGCACCGAGAAGAAGACACGCCTGCGCACGCCGCTCAGCCGCGAGCGGGCCAGCGCCTCCGCCGCCGTGCGAATCTCCCCCTCGCGCCTGCCCTGCCGCACCGCACCGCCCCGCGCGTACGTGCGGATCAGGCGCACCAGGAACGACGGATCGTCGCCGTGCGTGAGCGTCTCCAGCTTCAACTCGTTGGCGCAGCGGTCGCCGAAGCGCTCCACGTACGCGCGCAGCTCCTGGTGGAAGCCGGCGTGCTCCTGCGCCGCCGCGAGCCGCTCCCAGAGCCCCGCGTCGTCCGTCTCTTCCTCGAACAGCGCCGCGAGCGGGGGATCGGACGCGACGCGCTCCGCCATCTGCAGCACCAGGCGCGCGGGCTCGGTGGAGATGATCCCGCCTTCGCCGCACAGCAGGTCGTTTGCGAGCGTCGGCGGCGCGTCGGGGAGCCACTTCTCGACGATGCGCACCAGCACGCCGAAGAAGATCATCGCAAAGAAGTCGTTCACCAGCGGCGCGCGCCAGTGCCGCAGCAGCTTCTCCTCGAGGTCGCGGTAGAGGGCCGCAAGGTCGTCCGCGCTCCACGTGCGCAGGTCCACGCCCGTGAGCGGAGCAAGTGCCGCATCGACGCGCGCGTGGAAGAGCGGCACCTCGCGTTTGAGGCCACGCTGCGCACGGATCAGGCGCCACACCATCTTCGCCGTGCGCATGGCGTCCTCGCCGCGCCCGGCGACCTGCGGCACGGGGGGCGGATCGCTGAGCTTCTCGCGCACGCCCATCATCCGCTCCATGAAGTCGCGGTTGACGGTGTAGCCCGGGAGGAGCGCGAGGGCGCGGTACCAGTTGAGCAGGTTGTAGTACACGCGCCCGCCCACCAGCCCCAGCATGTTGGCAAAGACGAGCCGGTTCTGCTCGATCAGCCGCTCGTCCACGCCGAGCAGGCGGCAGAACTGGATGTACACCTCCTCATAGACGGAGCGCGCGAAGCTGAAGGTGAGCGGCGTCGTCACCCCGCTGTAGCTCTCCACGATGTTGCTGTTGTCCCACAGCCGCCGCTCGCCTGTGGGGACCGTTGGTAGCGTCGTGATGGGGCGCGCCTGGAGGATGAACAGCCGCCTATCGCCCGCTGCGAGTGCCCATTCCAGGTCTTGCGGCCCGCCCAGCTTCGCCGCCACCGCACGCGCCGCCTCCGCGATCCGCCGCGCCTCGTCGTCAGTCAGCGTGGGCCGCTTACGATCGGAATCCGGCACCGGAAGGACATCGGTGCCGCCATCGGGGCGCAGGCGAAAGGCGCGGTCCTTGTCCGCCAGCTCCGCCTCGACCGCATCGCCGGTGACGCGAAAGGTATCCGCATCCAGATCGCCGCTCACCAGCCCCTCGCCCAGCCCGAAGACGGCGCTCACCACCGCCGTCTCCGCCGCGCCGCGCACCGGATCGATCGAGAAGGCGACGCCCGCGACCTCAGCATCCACCATCGCCTGGATGATGACGGCCATGCGCGGCGCCGCCGAGCCGCCGTGCTGCGCCTGGTACGCCAGCGCGTGCGCGCTGAACGCCGACGCCCACACGCGGCGCAGCGCATCCCACAGCGCGTCCTCGCCGCGCACACCGAGCACGGTGTCGAACTGCCCCGCGAACGATGCCGCCTTACCATCCTCGCCAACGGCGGAGGAGCGCACGGCTAGGAGCGCGTCGCACAGCCCCGCCGCATCGAGCGCGGCGAGCACCTCCGCGCGGAAGTCGGCGGGGAGGCCGAGCGACAGGATGCGCTCGCGCGTCGCGGTGGTGTCGGCGGGCGCTCCTTCCAGCACGATCCGGCGGAACGCAGCGGTGCCGACCACGATCCACGGCGGCACGTCGGCGCCCGCGTCGCGCAGCAGCGCCAGGTTGCGCGCCTTGCCGCCGGCTTCATCCAGCGGCGGGACTGAGCCGGGCGCGACCACGTACGCGGAGGCGAGCACGGTGTCGCTCATCCGCGCTTCAGGACCGGCGCGAGGCCGAGAAGGAGGTAGCTGGCGAGCGTCCACACGCCCGCGACCGTCTCGATCATCTTTGCGCGCGACGTGGTTGGGGAGCGCAGGAAGGCGGCGGCGGGCCACGCGGTGAGCGGCGCGACGATGGCGAGCCCGATCGCCACGACCATCGCGGCGCCGGTCGGACGCGCGGCGAGGTACGCGACCACGATCGCGAGGGCGAGCACGCACAGCCACGCGGAGGTCGCGGCGCGCATCCCCCAAGTGTGCGTGTACGTCTCCACACCGGGGCGCTCGTCGGCGGGCGCGCGGAGCTTGCGGCCGATCTCCACGAGGAGGCCGTTGAGGAACGCGACCGCCAGGAAGAGGTCCAGCGAGCGAGGCGGCGCGGAGTTGAATCCGAGCCAGTCCGCCGCGGTGAGGTAGGCGAAAAGGAGCGGCATCACCACCATGTGGCTCAGCAGGTACGCCAGCGGGCGCGCCCGCAGCCACTCCGGCACAAAGAACTCGCGCGCCATCAGCGCCGCCCACGCCGCCGCGGGCGCCAGCAGCAATAGCAGGCGCGGCTCGACGAGCGCGTTCGCCGCGATGGCCGCGAGCGCGATGACGGCTCCCACGCGCCGCAGCTCGCCGAGCGTCACGAGCCCCCGAGGCACCGGGAGCTCGGGGCGCGCGCGGACGTCGAGCTCCGCGTCCTTGTGCTCGTCCGCCACGCGCAGCAGGAAGAAGAAGCCGATCGCCGTCAGCATCGTGACCGCGAGCAACGGGAGCGGTGGGAGCCCCGGACGCCGGCTCGCCGCCGCGGAGTACATCGCCGCGCACGCGGCGGAGATGCCGATCAGCGGCAGGTACACGGCGAGGGGGAAGCGCTCGCGCTGGTACGTCCAGAGCCGCGCCGCCAGCGGAGCGCGCACCGCCGGAGCCGCCGTGCTCATCGCGGCGCCGCGCGGCCCAGGGCGGCGTGCGCCCGCGCGAACTCGTTGGAGCAGAGCGCGCCCACGATCGACAGCTCGCCGGCCAGCGTGAGCGCGGCGCAGATCTCGGCCAGCTTGGCGGCGCGGTCGTCGCCCAGGCAATCCATGATGCGCAGGCACTCCTGCGCCGTCGGCAGCCGCGTGCCTCCGCCCACCGAGCCGACGATCAGGTTGGGAAGCGAGACCGCGGCGTACAGGTCGCCCTCGTCGGTCACCTCCAGCCGCGTCACGCCGACGCTCGCCTCGCTGACGCACGCCACGTCCTGCCCGCATGCCAGAAAGAGCGCCGCGATGCCGTTGGCGATGTGCCCGTTCACGCCGATGGAGCCCGTCCGCACGCCCCCCACGAAGCTGACGCGCCAGTAATCCGCCATCCGCTGTGGCGTGGTGTGCAGCACCTGCTCCACCAGGGCGCGCGGGATTCGCGCCTCCGCCGTCACGTTGCGCCCGCGCGTCTGCAGGAAGGAGAGCGCCGTCGCCTTCTTGTCGCCGGACATGTTCGACTCCAGGAACCAGTAGCGCGGCTGCACCGGCGTGCGCGCCAGGATCTCTTCGCAGAGGGCGGCGGTGCACATCGTCACCATGTTCTGCCCGGCCGCGTCGCCCGTGTGGAAGGCGAAGATCAGGTAGACGTGGTTCCCCTCGATGTGCGTCGCCACGTCGAGGAGCCGGCCGTGGCGCGAAGTGCGCTTCACCGCTTCCTGGAACGCCTCGAACTCGCCCGTGGCCCACGCGGCGAAGTGCGCCGCCTGCGCCAGCGCCTCGAAGACGAAGGCGGGTGCCCGCTGCACCTGCTCCGTCGTCGTCAAGCAGATGGCGCCGCCGGACGCGGTCAGCAGGTTGGCGCCGCGGTCGTAGCTCGCCACCAGCGCGCCCTCGGAGGTGGCGAGCGGTACGTAAAAGTCGCCGCGCGCGTGGATCCCGTTCACCCGCAGCGGCCCCGCCAGCCCCACCGGAACCTGCACCATCCCGATGTAGTTCTCGATGCTCCCGCGCATCGTGGAGGGGCCGGGGCGCTCGGCCTCGCCCGTGAGGTGCGGGATCTCGGCGCCGAGCGCTGCCACGAACTCGACGCGCTTGCGGTGCGCCGCCCCGCTCCAGTCGCGCAGCCCGGGAACGCGCTCCGGTGCCGGCGACACCTCCGTGGGCGTCGGCTGCAGGAGGTCGACGAGCTCCAACATCGGACGGCCGCGGGCGAGGCGGAGGGCCACCTGGAGGGCCTGATCCTGCGGTATCGGCATCGGGAGGGTCGGACGGAGGGATGCGAGCTGCGCGTGCGGCGGATCGTACCCGGCCTGCCCCTAGAAGGTCAGCGCCGCCGCTATATCGAATGCTCTTGCAACAGTAATGGTTCCGAACGGTGAACGACAGCGCACCCTTGGCGAGGCGTCAAACTTAACACATTATATATCATCACCCTCCACCCCGTCGAATCATGTATAGAGTGCATGAGAATGCTACAATCGCCTCGGTAACGGACCTCCGCCGCCGAACCACGGACATTCTGGAGCGCGCGGATGAGGGCGAGATCGTTGTGGTGCAGAGGGATAACGAGCCGCATGGCGTCTACCTGAGCTACCGGCACTACGAGTCGATGATGGAGAAGATCGATCGGCTCGAGAACTGGGAGCTCGCGTCAGTCGCGGTTCCCCGTCACGAAGCCATCTCTCGCGGCGAGATGGGGACGACATCGCTGGCGGATATGATCGCGGAGTTCGCCCCTGAGCTGCGCGATCCGGATGCCTGATCGCGATCCGGGTGTCGCCTACGATGTCCGCTTCGCAGACGAGACCAAAAAGGAGTTCCGGGACCTCGGCCATTCGGCGCGTGCCGACATCCTGTCGGCGATTCAGAAGAAGCTCACCACCAAGCCGCTCGAATACGGAGAGCCGTTGGGGAAGGATCTGGCGGGATACCGGAAGCTCCCGGTTGGACAGTGGCGGGTCGTCTATTACGTCGAAGAAAAACAAGTGCTCGTGCTCGTCCTTGCGGTTGGCAAGCGGGCCGCCGGTGACCGTGAGAACATCTACGATCAGATCACAGGGGACGACGTGAACGCCCGCAGGGATGTACTGAGACGGCGCATCGAACAGGAGGCCAGGGCGCGCAGCGAACGCTGAGGCGCTCGAGGCGGGGCTCGCGAAGAGGAACCTTGTGCGCGGGGCGCGGGGCGCGCTTTTTCTGGAGGCAGCTGCGCCGCCCCTCCGGGCGTGTTTCGCGGCTGCCCGTGCGCTCCGGACGGGCGCTCTCCCCCGCCAGGAGTGGACGATGAACCGCCTGGACGTGCAGACGAGCAGATTTCCGTCCGTGATGGCCGCGATACTCGGCGTGATGATGGTTCCGCTGGGATTGCTGTCGTTGTTCGCGGGGGTAAAGGACGGAATCGAAGTCGTGCCCCTGGGACTCGGCGTGCTGATGCTGGCGACCTTTGGCGGGGTGATGTGGCTGGTGCGGCGCGGCCATTCGCGGTCGGTGCGCTACTTCTCCAACGAGGGGCTGGAGCGCAACGATGGCCAGTGGCTCGCCTGGAGCGACCTGCAGCGCGTGGTGGACCAGGTCCGCCCGGACCCGGGCCGTCCCGACCAGTTGAAGCTCTGGCGGACGGAGATCCAGTTCCGGAGCGGCGAGACCGCGTGGCTGCTGCCCACCCGCGTCGGCAACCGCGGCGAGGTCACCGCCTTCGTGCACTCCCTCCCCTGCGAGCACACGCAGACGCGGGTCTGACGGGCCTTTGTCATCCTGAGCGACGCGCTGCTCCGTCCTCTCCCATGCTCGAACCTCTGGCGCGGAGCGAAGGATCTACTGCGCGTTCCGAGGGGCTCGTGGTGACCCGCGATCCTCTTGCCTCGCCGGCTAGATCCTTCAGTGCCGCAGAGAGTATGGCGTGCGACGCCGGGATTCGTGCGGGCGGCTCCCTCTGGATGACATGAGGGGACGCACGGCGCCAACGCACTTACGCACTCACGCACTCACGCACTTCGCCTGGCACGCATGCTGCCCGCAATCTTGCCCGGGCGCCGGGGGGCGCGTAGCTTGGCGCCGGCTCAGAGCGGGACCCAAGGTCACCAACACCGGCGAAACACGCTTCCGGAGATAGAAGGATGAAGATCGCGATGATCGGAGGGCTCCTGATCACCCTCCCGGCAACGGTGGCGTGGATCTACGCGGCAGTCACCGGCAACTGGCTGCTGTTCGGCGCCGCGTCGGTGGTGCTGGTGTACAACCTGATGCCGTTCCTCATCCTGGGGATCATGTCGCGCAAGGCCAAGGTGGGCGACGGCGACGACATCACCGGCCATTAGGTCAGCGGACGACGCGCACTTCGCGCGTCATCAGCACCAGCAGGCGCCCCCGGACGTCCCACGCGGCATCCGGGGGCGCTTCGCCTTCGCGGGCCACCACGCGCCCGTCCGCCGTGTCCAGCACGCGCACGCCCCCGCCCTCGCCGCGCGCCAGCACCGCGATGCGCCCCCCCGACGGCGAGACGCGCAGCGCGTCGATCCGCTCCAGCCCCGCCCTTCCCAGCGAGACGCGCCACACCTCCGCCAGGCCGCCGGTGACGTGGCGCAGGGCGAAGGCGCCGTCGTCGTCCCATCCGTAGAGCCGCCCGTCGCCGGCGGCCTCCAGGCCGCGGATGGGGGCGGGGGGCTCCCACGAGCTGAGCACGCGCCCGCTGTAGGCGTCGCGCACCTGCACGGCGGGGGAGCGGTCGTCGTCGCCGTTGACGGCCAGGTACACGCGGTCGCCCAGCGGCGAGATGGCGAGCGCCCCGGCCTCCGACCCCGCCTCTGGCCATCCCCAGCGCGTGACGAGGAGGGTGTCCAGCCCCAGCACCCCGCCCCACCGCGCCGTCGTGAACGCCCAGCGCGCCATCGGGTCGATCACCACCGGCCCCGCGCGGCGCGACCGCCGCTCCGCCAGGATGCGCCCCGTCCCCGCGTCCACCACGGCCAGGTCGCGCGGACCGCGGGTGACGTAGATGCGGGCGCCACGCATCCTCAGCACGCGGGCGGGCGCGCCGGGCACGGGGATCCTCGCCGCCACGTGCCCCAGCGTGTCGAGCACGGTCAGCCGCCCGGCATCCCCCACCCACACGCGCCCCGCGTCGTCAGTCGCCAGCGTGGCCGTGGCGGAGACCGGCTCGGGGAGCGGGATGCGCTTGAGGATGGGAAGCTCGCCGCCCTCTTCCCTGCAGGCGGCCAGCGCGAGCGCGGCGAACAGGGCCAGGAGGCGGAGCACGCCGTTCCCTCCCGCCGCGGCGCCCGCGATACTACATTCTCCCGCACCCGTCCCGTGTCCCTTGCCACACCGCATGAGCATCCCCGATCCGCTCGCCCTGATCCGTGACGCGCTGGACGAGTCCGCGCGCGTAAAGCTGGCCCTTCGCGGCCAGGCGCCCCAGGTGCTTCGCATGGCCGATGCCGTGGCCGATGCGTTCCGCGCCGGGAACCGCCTGTACGCATGCGGCAACGGCGGCTCCGCGTGCGATGCCATGCACCTGGTGGAGGAGCTTGTGGCGCGTTACAAGCGGGAGCGGCCGGGCCTTCCCGCGCACCACCTGATGGACGGCCCAACGCTCACCTGCTGGGCCAACGACTACGACTGGGATTCCGTCTTCCAGCGCCAGGTGGAGGCGATGGTGCGCCCCGGCGACGTGCTGGTGGCGTTGAGCACCAGCGGCAACTCCACCAACGTCATCCGCGCGGTGGAGGCGGCGGAGGCCCGCGGCGCCGTCACCATCGGGCTCCTGGGGCGCGAGGGCGGGCGGCTGGCGGGCCTGTGCACGCACGCGCTCGTCGTCCCGGCGCAGGCCACCGAGCGCATCCAGGAAGCCCACATCACCATCATCCACCTCCTCTGCGAGCTGGTGGAGCGCGCCCTCTTCTTTCCCGAGGCCGAAGCATGACTCCGCGCCCTGACACCGCCACGATGCACAAGATCTCCCTTCCGCTCCTCCTGGCCCTCGTCGTTGCCGCGTGCGGCGGCGACGACCCGGAGAAGGTTGCCCAGCGCACCGCCGCCCACCGCGCCGCCTGCGTGGCCGAGGAGCTGGCGATCCAGGCCAACAACAAGATCTCCTCGCTGGACACGCTGCGCACGCAGGCGCCCGGCGGGTTCGTGAACCAGGTGTACCCGTTCTCCAAGGCGTACTTCGACTACGCCAAGGTGCGCGAGCGGCACGCGGCGCTGCTGGACTCGGCCGCGGCGGCGGAGGCGGCGGAGGACAGCGTACGCTTCACGGGCGAGGCGGCGCGCAGCGCACCCCGGCCCGGGGAGCCCGGCTCCACCGAGGCGAACGCCGCCGAGAGCTACGAGCGCGACTACGCCGCGGCCATCTCCAACCCGGACCACCCCTGCAACCAGCAGGGCGGCGAGGAAGAGAGATAAGCGAGGAGGCGACCCATGGCCGTTCTTCACCTTCTGGGTACCGGCGCCGCCGCCAGCGACGCGCGCCGCACCACCACCATGCTCGCCATCGAGGATGGAGGCAGCGTGGTGCTGATCGACTGCGGGGGCGACGTGGTGCAGCGCGCACTCGCGTCCGGCATCGACCCGGAGGCCATCGACGCGCTCATCGTGACGCACGAGCACCCGGACCACGCGGGCGGCTTCGCGCTCTTCATGGAGCGGATCTGGCTGCTGGGACGCAAGCGGCCCATCCCGGTGATCGGCATCGAGCCGGCGCTGCGGCAGGCGCGGCGGGTACTGGAGGCGTTCGACACCAGCGGATGGGAGCTCCCCGACATCGATTGGCGCACGGTGGAGCACAGGGCGGGCGCCGAAGTGCTGCGCGACGAGCGCTGGCGGATCACCGCCGCCCCCGGCGTCCACTCGGTCCCCACCATCGGGGTGCGGGTGGACACGATGGGGGGCGGAACGATGGCGTACTCGTGTGACACGGAGCGCACGCCGGCCATCGTGCAGATGGCTCGCGGCGCGGATCTGCTGGTGCACGAGGCCACCGGCGGCTTCCCCGGCCACGCATCCAACGAGGACGCCGCGGAGGTCGCGCGCGAGGCCGGGGCCGGGCGGCTCGTCCTGGTCCATCTTCCCCCGGACGTGCACGACGGCCAGCTCGCCGCCGCGCGCGCCATCTTCCCCCACGTCGAGTTCGGCGATGACGGAGGCCGTTATGAGTTCTAGCCGTGGCGCGACGACGCTGGCGGGCACCCTGCTGGCCGCCTTGCTGACCGCCTGCTCGGTCCGCGCCGCGGCCCCGGCCACCTCCCCGTCGCCCGGCGCCGCCGCGGCGCCGCTGGCCTCCGAGCAGACGTGCACCATCCCCGGGGGCGCGCAGCTCACCAGCGTGCAGACGGCCGACCCCACCATCCGCACGGACGTGCGGTACGCCACCGCGAACAACTTCACGGGCGAGCGCCTGCCGGGGTACGACCGCCCCCTCGCGCTCCTTCGTCCGGAGGCGGCGAGGGCGCTGGCGCGGGTACAGGCGCGCCTGCGGGCGGACGGACTGGGGCTCAAGGTGTTCGATGGGTACCGCCCCGTCCGCGCCACCCTGGCGATGGTGGACTGGGCGGAGCGCACCAACCGCCGCTGGGTGCTGGACCAGGGCTACGTGGCGCGGTCGAGCGGCCACAACCGCGGCCACACCGTCGACCTGACGCTGGTGCGCCTGGACACGGGCGATGAGCTGGACATGGGGACGCCCTACGACACCTTCAGCGAGGCGGCCCACACGGCCAACGCCACCGGCGCCGTCCGCACCAACCGCGGCAAGCTGGTGGATGCGATGAACGCCGAAGGCTTCGTCAACTATTCCAAGGAGTGGTGGCACTTCAGCCTCCCCGGCCAGTACCCGCCGCTCGACGTTCCCCTCGGCTGCTTCCGCTAGCAAGCCGCCAATTGTTAGCCGAAAGGGCAGGAGCGGACCTCCATCCCGCTCCTGCATCTTTCCGGTACCACCCAAGCAGTTGTATCTTTCTCTGCGTCTCCGCGCCTCCGCGTGAGACCCGCTGTTTCCTGTGTACCCCACCGCATCCGCCTGAAACTGCGACGGCGCGCCGTTCGCTGAAACGTGGCACCAATTCGGAGTGCCGGGGGTTTACGAGACACAGCCAGTCCGCGCGATACCGCTCGTCCACAGTCGATCCTCGCCCACCTTTCTTCCAGGACCTTATCGTGCCAATCCTAGACTTCCGTCACATCGCGCTCGCTGCCTCGCTCTCCCTCTGCGCCGCGGGCGCGGCCGCGGCCCAGCAAGAGGCGCCGGCCACCGTTCCCGCACAGCCGGCCGCGGCGCAGACGACCGCCGCCCCCGCTCCGCGCCGCGCCCGCAACAAGATCACGGCGGAGGAGCTCGCGGGCCGCACCGAGTCCGATGCGCTCTCCTTCATCCGGAAGGAGCGCCCGCAGTGGCTGCGGGCCCGCGGGCAGTTGTCAGGAATGCCCGACCATCAGTTGTGGGTGTACCGCTACGACGCCAAAATCGGCGGCGTGGAAACGCTTCGGGACGTCGCGCTCTCCGAGGTCCTCGAGATCCACTACCTGGACGGGATCGCGGCCACGACGCGCTTTGGGCGGGACCACCCCATGGGCGCCATCGTGCTGATCACGCGCTGACGCGAATTCAGCCCTTGGGACGCCGGCTGCTTCCGCTAACGACTCGCTAATCATCCCCCGAAAACACCCGGGAGCGGCCCTCCACCCGCTCCCGCGTGTTTTCCGGATCCCGTTATCACCCAAGCAGTTGCATCTCCCTCCGCGCCTCCGCGCCTCCGCGTGAGACCCGCCATTCCACCACCGAACTCCCCGCAAACCGCCTGAAACTTCCGGCGAGCCCGCGCCGTTCGCTGATTACGTGGCAACCAATGCACGAGTGCCGGGGTCCTAAGTGACACAGCCGGCCCGCGCAGCAGCGCCCGATCAGGGGCGATACCCCACCCACCCCCTTCCAGGACCCAATCATGCCAATCCTCGACGTCCGTCGCATCGCGCTCGCAGCCTCGATCTCCCTCTGTGCCGCGGGCGCCGCCGCGGCCCAGGAAGGTGCCCCGGCCGCCCCTGCCGCTCCATCCGCGGGAGCGCCGGCGACAGTTTCCGCGCCGCCAGCCGCCGCACCGGCGGCTGCCGCCCCCGCCGCACGTGCCCCGCGCCGCGACCGCAACAAGATCACGGAGGAGGAGCTCACGGGCGGCACCGAGGTGGACGCGTACGCCTTCATCCAGAAGACGCGCCCGCAGTGGCTGCGCGTGCGCGGGCAGGCGTCGCTGTCGCTCAGCGAGCAGGTGTGGGTGTACCGCTACGGCGCCAAGATCGGCGGCGTGGGCGCGCTTCGGAACGTCGCGCTCTCCGAGGTCCGCGAGATCCAGTACCTGGACGGAAGCGCGGCCACGGCGCGCTTCGGCGCCGACCACGGCTCGGGCGCCATCCTGCTGATCACGCGCTGACCCCCATCCGGCCCGTGCGACGCCCCGCCCCGGAAGCTCCGGGGCGGGGCGTCGTCTTTGCAGGGGCGAGCCTTGCGCTCCCCCGCCGGGCCGGGGCAGATTGGGCGCCCGCGACCCTCCCCTTTCCTGGTGACGCATGGCGCCCGTGCCGGCGACGGTGTTCACGGACTTCACCTGCCCCTTCTCGTACGTCACCGAGGCGGCGCTGGCGAGGGTGGAGGACGAGGGAGGGGTCGCCGCGAGCTTCCGGGCCTTCGAGCTGCACCCGGCCCCCGCGCGGCTCCCGCTGGGCGGCCCGGAGGTGGATGCGGTCCGAGCGCTGGCCGATGCGCTGGGGCTCCCACTCCGCCGGCCGCCGCTGGCCGCGCGCACCCGCAAGGCGCACGAGCTGGCGCGCTTCGGCGAGGGAAAGGGGGTCGGGCGCCCGCTGCGCGCCGCCATCTTCGCCGCGTACTTCGGCACCGGGCGCGACGTCGGCCGCATCGACGTCCTGGTGGAGATCGCCGCTGGCCTCGCGCTGGACGCGACGGAGACGCGCGTGGTGCTGGACGTGGACACCTTTGCCGCGCAGGTGGCGCGCGACGGTGCCGAGGCGCGGCGGCTGGGAATCGCGGGGACGCCGGCGATCCTGCTGGGCGCCGCGCCCGACCTTCGCCTGGTGACCGGCGCCCTCGCCGTGGACGAGCTCCGCGCCCTGGTGGCCGGCTGAACCGAACCCACTGACCAACGACCGATGTCCGACTACGAGCGCAGCACCGTGGTCTCCACGCGCGAGGTCTTCTCCCTCGCCGACGAGATCTTTGCCGAGCGTGCGGAGCTTTCCCGCACCGCCGAATCGCGCCACAGCGTCACCTACGCCGGCGCCGAGGGCACCGTGACGCTGGAGGCGCACCGCCACGGCCCCGCCACCGTCGTCGTGGCCCGCACCGACCGGCTGCGCACCTCCAAGGTGGACACGGTGGTGCGCCACCTCTTCAACCAGCTCCCGTACCAGCACGGGGATCCGCCGCGGGAGTAGGGGGTTTGGGGTGTGGGTGTGATCCCCGAGTCCGGCGGTTGAAACCGCTGCAACAACCGCGGGAAACCTGCCTTCGCAGGTTGCGGCGGGGCGAGTTTGGTGCGGCGCGGTAGGGACGGTCCGGCGGCTGGGCGCCGGGGGCTGAAGCCCCCGGCTGGAACCACGCGAAGTCGGCTGAAGCCGACTCGTGCACACCGGCATCTGAGCCCCGAGTCCGCGCAGGCGGACTTTGTGCCGTTGTTGCAGCGAGTTCACTCGCCCGTTGACACACCGTCCCGCGCGCGTTACTTATCTACCAGGTTAATTAACCGATGAGTGAACTACGATGGCGGCAGACCACCTCAGCTCCACCTTTGCGGCGCTCGCCGATCCCACGCGGCGGGCGATCCTTGCGCGGTTGAGTGGCGGGGAGGCGACGGTGACGGAGCTGGCGGAGCCGTTCGAGATCAGCCTTCCGGCGGTGTCCAAGCATCTCAAGGTGCTGGAGCGGGCGGGGCTGATCGAGCGGGGGCGCGAGGCGCAGTGGCGTCCCTGCCGGCTCAAGGCGGAGCGGCTGAGGGAGGTGGACGAGTGGGTGGATCAGTACCGGAAGTTCTGGGAGGACAGCCTTGGGCGACTGGATGAGTACCTCAAGCAGCTTCGAACCAGGGAGAAGAGCGATGACCGCACAGGGGAATGACGCCGCCGGCGAGCGCGAGATCGTCCTTTCGCGCACGTACGATGCGCCGCGCGAGCTGGTGTGGGAGGCGTGGACCCGCGAGGAGCACAAGGCGAAGTGGTGGGGGCCGAACGGGTTCACCACCACCACGTCGGAGATGGATGTGAGGCCGGGCGGCGTGTGGCGCTTCGTCATGCACGGACCCGACGGCACCGACTACCCGAACCTCGCCGAGTACACCGAGGTCGTCGCGCCCGAGCTGCTGGTCTACACCCACGGCGACGGCGTGACCCGCGAGCGCGACTTCCACGTCACGGTGACGTTCACGGAGGAGGAGGGCGGGACCAGAGTCACCTCGCGGATGCGCTTCCAGACCGCCGAGCAGGTCCGCCAGGCCGTCGGGTTCGGCGCGGTGGAGCTGGGCAAGCAGACGTTCGCGCGCCTGGTGGAGCACCTCAAGACGATGTAGGCGCGCGTCCGCGGCACATCTCCACCTTCACACCCTTTGGAGCACCGATGTCGATCTTCGAGCCGTCGCCCTCGCCGTGGACCGGCCGCGTGCTGAGCATCTTTCGCATCGTGGCGGGGCTGATCTTCATCACGTCGGGGACGATGAAGCTGTTCGAGTACCCGCCGGGGCCGCCGGGAATGGAGCCCATCCCGCTGATGTCGCAGATGGGGATCGGAGGGCTGCTGGAGGTGGTGGGCGGCGCGGCGATTGTCATCGGGCTCTTTACGCGCCCCGTCGCGTTCGTACTCTCGGGGATGATGGCGGTGGCGTACTTCCAGTTCCACGCACCGCAGGCGTTCTTCCCCACTACGAACGGCGGGATCCCGGCGATCATGTACTGCTTCTTCTTCCTTTACCTGGTGTTCGCCGGCGCGGGGGAGTGGAGCGTCGACGCGGCGATCGCACGCTCGCGACGAAGGGGCGTGTCGAAATCGTGAGGCCTCGTTCGACGTGAAGGTAGAGCGGCGATTCAGCCGCGCTCCTTCACACCGAGCCAGGGAGCCCACGAGCGATGCGATTCTTGATGATGGTGAAGGCGAGCCGCGACTCCGAGGCGGGCGTGCTGCCCGGCGAGGAGCTGCTTGCCGCGATGGGGAAGTACAACGAGGAGCTGGCGAAGGCCGGCGTCCTGCTCGCCGCGGAGGGGCTGCACCCCACTTCGCGAGGCGCCCGCGTGCGCTTCACCGAGGAGGGGCGCACGGTTGTGGACGGGCCGTTCACGGAGGCGAAGGAGTTGGTCGCGGGATTCTGGCTGATCCAGGCGAAGTCCAGGGACGAGGCGGTGGAGTGGGCCCGCCGCTGCCCCAACCCCACGCCCGGCAGCGAGGGCGAGATCGAGATCCGCCAGGTGTTCGAGATGGCGGACTTCGACGCCGCGCAGATCTGACCGCCGCCCAACCATCAACCTTCATCCGAGAAATGCTCCCATGACTACCCAGGCAATCGGCCACGCGGCCCCGCGCACGACCTCGCTCTCCATCCCCGCCTCGCGGCTCTGGACCGGCCGGGTGCTGACGGCGATCCCCATCCTCTTCCTGACCTTCGACGGCGCCAGCAAGGTGGCGAACATCGCGCCGGTGCGGGAGGCGATGGTGCAGCTCGGCTACGCCGCGGACGCAGGCGTCGGCATCGGCATCATCCTGCTGGCGTGCGTGGCGCTCTACACGATCCCCCGCACCGCGGTCCTCGGCGCGATCCTGCTGACCGGGTACCTGGGCGGCGCCATCGCCACGCACGTGCGTGTCGGCAACCCGCTCTTCAGCCACACCCTCTTCCCCATCTACATCGCGGCGATGGTCTGGGGCGGGCTCTACCTGCGCGACGCGAGGCTCCGCGCTCTGGTTCCGCTGCGGGCGGCGGAGTAGGAGACCCGTTCCCGCCCTTGCGAAAGGAACGGGCGCTCGCAATCGTGCGCGGAGTCTCCCACTCCACACCCGCCTCACCGGAAGCGACCGAGCCATGCGCTACATGATCATGTTCAAGACCGAAAAGGACTTCGAGGGCATTCCCGCGTGCAAGGACCTGGCGCAGATGGGGGTGTTCATGCAGGAGCTCAAGGAAAAGGGCGTGCTGCTCGCGACCGAGGGGCTGCATCCGAGCGAGCGGGGCGCGCGCGTGCGCCTCGCCGGCGGCAAGCTGAACGTGACGGACGGCCCCTTTGCCGAGGCCAAGGAGCTGGTGGCGGGCTTCGCGCTGGTCGAGGTGCCGTCGATGGACGACGCGGTCCAGCTCGCGGGGCAGTTCCTGGGCGTCGCGGGCGAGGGGACCTCCGAGGTCCGCGAAGTGATCGTGTGATCGACTTCGCCGTGAGCGTCGCCGACACGCACCGCGCCATCGACGCGGTCTGGAGAATCGAGTCCGCGCGGCTGATCGCGGGGCTCGCGCGCATGGTGCGCGACGTGGGCCTTGCCGAGGACCTGGCGCAGGACGCGCTGCTGGCCGCGCTGGAGCGGTGGCCGGAGTCCGGCGTGCCCGACAACCCCGGCGCCTGGCTGATGGCGACCGCCAAGCGCCGCGCCATCGACCTGCTGCGCAAGCGCACGCTGCACGAGCGCAAGGAAGGGCAGATCGCGCACGAGATCGAGGCGCAGCTCGACGCCGCCGTCCCCGACCTGGACGAGGCGATCGACGACCCGATCGGCGACGACCTCCTGCGCCTCGTCTTCACCTGCTGCCACCCCGTCCTCACCATGGAGGCGCGGGTCGCGCTCACCCTGCGCATGCTGGGCGGGCTCACCACGGAGGAGATCGCGCGCGCCTTCCTCGTCCCCGTCTCGACCGTGGCGCAGCGGATCGTGCGGGCAAAGCGGACGCTCACCGAGGCGCGCGTCCCCTTCGAGGTGCCGCGCGGCGCCGAGCTGGCGGAGCGGCGCGCGTCCGTGCTCGGGGTGATTTACCTGATCTTCAACGAAGGATATTCGGCCACCGCCGGCGACGACTGGGTGCGGCCGGCGCTGTGCGAGGACGCGCTGCGGCTGGGGCGCATCCTGGCCGGCCTGGCGCCGGACGAGCCGGAGGTGCACGGCCTGGTGGCGCTGATGGAGATCCAGGCGTCGCGGCTGGCGGCGCGCGTGGGGCCGTCGGGCGAGCCCGTGCTGCTGCTGGAGCAGGACCGCTCGCGCTGGGACCACCTGCTGATCGGGCGCGGCCTGGCGGCGCTGGCGCGGGCGGAGGCGCTGGGCGGCGCGCTGGGGCCGTACGCGCTGCAGGCCGCCATCGCGGCGTGCCATGCGCGGGCGCGCACGCCGGAGGAGACCGAGTGGGTGCGCATCGCCGCGCTCTACGACGCCCTCGCGCAGCTCGCGCCGTCGCCCGTGGTGGAGCTGAACCGGGCGGTGGCGCTGTCGATGGCGTTCGGGCCCGCGGCCGGGCTGGAGGTGGTGGACGAGCTGACCTCCGAGCCGTCGATGCGCGGCTACCACCTTCTCCCCAGTGTGCGCGGCGACTTCCTGGCGAAGCTGGGCCGGATGGAGGAGGCACGCGAGGAGTTCTCTCGCGCCGCCACCCTCACGCAGAACATGCGCGAGCGCACCTTCCTCCTGGAGCGCGCCCGCGCCTGCGCGGAGGGCACCTCGTAGCAGCGCCGCGTTCGTGCCGTGGGAGAAAAGGTGCATATGCATGCGTCCACCCTCTACCTCTTCTGTCATCCTGAGGGAGCCGCCCGCCCCCTAGCATGCGATGCACGATGCCACCCTGCGGCGACCGAAGGATCTAGCCCGCGAGGCAGGAGGACGGCGTCGCAGGCCAGGCGTCTCGTCACGCGCAGTAGATCCTTCGCTCCGCGCCAGAGGTTCGAGACGGACAAAGGACGGAGAGGCGCGTCACTCAGGATGACGGATGACTGAACACCACGATGCCGCCCGCGTGATGGCGGCCGACTGCCTCTGCTTCCGGGCGCGGCGCGTCTCCCGCGCGCTGACGAGGATATACGACGACGCGCTGCGCCCCCTCGGCATCCAGGCGACGCAGCTCACCCTGCTCAACGCGGTGACGATGTGCGGCGGAGAGGGCGCGTCGATGCCCCGCCTCGCCGACATCCTGGCGATGGACGGCACCACGCTCTCGCGCAACCTGCGTCCGTTGGAGAAGGCGGGGCTGATGCGCATCGAGCGGCTCCCCGCGGACCGGCGGGTGCGGCTCGCGCTGCTGACACCGGCGGGGGAGCGCATGGTGGCGGATGCGCTCCCGCTCTGGAGGGAAGCGCATGCCCGCGTGGTATCCGCCCTCGGCGCCGATGCCGCGCTCGACCTCCGCGACCGCTTCGACGCGACCACCGCCGCCGCTCGGCTCTGACGCGGCGATGCAGATACGATCGACGACCCGGCTCCTGAACCCCTGCTGAAGAAGGGCCACGTGATAGAAAGCACAGTCCACCCGTTGCGGCAGCCGATCGGACCGCTTCTCCCCTGCCCTTTCTGCGGCGGCGCGGCCACGGTGGAAGCGGACCCCTGGCGCGGCGAGAGCATCCGCGTCGCCTGCGCGGCTCCCGCGTGCCCGGTCGCGCCGAAGACGGAGTACCTGCTTCGCGCGTTCTCGGGCGAGCTGCGCGCGGCGTGGAATGGGCGCGCCAACGCGTGCACCCCCGCCGAGCCGCGCCAACGTTGCGCCGAATCCGCCTGCGCGGGCTGACCTGTCGATTCCGCACCGTCCCGTTCGTCGCTCCTGTAGAAAGAGGGCACGGCACTGAGTCCAATCCAACAGGAGGCACCCCGATGAGCGCGACCACGGCGGGTTTGAGCGGGACGAACCAAGGGCACGGCGTGCGGCGCGCGGGGGCGGTGTTCGCGGGGCTGCTGGCGATCGTCATCCTATCCATGGCGACCGACGCGGTGCTGCACGCGACCGGCGTCTATCCACCCATCCCGCAGCGGATGTCCGATGCGCTTTTCGTCGTCGCGCTCTCCTACCGCGCCCTGTACAGCATCGGCGGATGCTACCTCGCGGCACGGCTCGCCCCCGATCACCCGATGCGGCACGCGCTGGCGATCGGCGTCATCGGGCTGCTGATCAGCACCGCGGGCGCGGCGGCGATGTGGGCGTTCGCGCCGGCCTGGTACTCCCTCGGCAACATCGCGATGGCCATCCCCTGCGCCTGGCTCGGCGGCCGGCTGTTCGAGAGGAAGCCCTGATGAGGAAGCTCAAGGTCATCGAACACGTCTCGCTGGACGGCGTGATGCAGGTTTCCGACGACGACGGCACCTTTCCGTACGCCGACTGGACCGCGCCCTACCGCACCCCCGCCGGCCGTGACCAGTTGCTCGCGGCGCACGGCGAGCAGTTCGATCTGCTGCTTGGCCGGCGCACCTACGACAGCTGGTCCGGGTTCTGGCCGACGGCGCCGAGCAGTCCGTTCGCGGACCGCCTCAACGCGGCGACCAAGTACGTCGCCACCCATCGTCCGGAAAGCCTCGAGTGGGGTCCGTTCGAGGGCGTCGGACCGGACATCGTCGAGGACGTTCGCCGCATTAAGGCGCAGGACGGCCCCGTCCTCGTCCTCTCGGGCAGCTCAACGCTGACGTCCACGATTCTCGAGCACGGGCTCGCGGATGAAGTCGTGCTGATCGTCTATCCGGCGCTGATCGGAACGGGAAAGCGCTTCTTCGCGGAGGGAACCCCGGCACGCAAGTTCGAGTTCGTCAGCACGAAGGCGATGCCGACCGGCGTCCTCCTCAGTCATTACAAAGTGCTCGGGCCGTTGAAGGACGGATAGCTCGACGACGCGTCCAACTCGCCACAGGCAAGGAGCCCGCATGACCGAGCAGGCAGCTACCACGTACACGACCCCCTCGGATCTGGAGATCGCGTTCACGAGGGTCTTCGACGCGCCGCGCCAGCTTGTATTCGACGCCTGGACGAGCCCCGAGCTCGTGCCGCACTGGATCATGGCGCCGGACGCCTGGACGATGACCGTGTGCGACGTCGATCTGCGCCCCGGCGGCGCGTGGCGCTTCGAATGGCGCGGCGACGACGGCGGGGTCATGGGCCTTAGCGGCGTCTACCAGGAGGTCGTCCCGGGCGAGCGGCTCGTGAGCACCGAGTCTTGGGGCGCCCAGTGGCCGGACACGCTCAACACCTTCGTCGTCAGCGAAGACGGCGGCAGGACGACCATCACCAACACGGTGCGCTACCCCACCCGCGAGGCGCGCGACGCCGTGCTCGCGATGGGGATGCCGCGCGGCGTGGACACGAGCCACAACCGCCTCGCCGAGCACCTGCGCACCCGCGCGTAGTCCTCTTCCGCAAGGAGCCCCCACATGCTGACCCTGAACACGGAACCCGGCCCGCGCATCGTATCGCGCGACGAGTGGCGCGCAGCCCGCCTGCAGCTCCTGGCTAAGGAAAAGGAGGCGACCCGCGCCCGCGACGCGCTGAACGCGGAGCGCCGCAGGCTTCCGCTGGTGGAGATTGACAAGGAGTACGTCTTCGAGTGCCCGGATGGCGACCGGCTGAGCCTGCGCGACCTCTTCGACGAGCACCGGCAGCTCATCGTCTACCACTTCATGTTCGACCCCGACGAAGACGAGGGGTGCCCCGGCTGCTCGCACCTGGCGGACAACGTCGGCCACCTGGCGCACCTCCATGCGCGCGACACTTCGCTCGTCTTCGTCTCCCGCGCGCCGGTCGCGAAGATCGTGCCCTTCAGGGAACGCATGGGGTGGACGGTGCCCTGGGTCTCCTCGTTCGGGAGCGACTTCAACTACGACTTCCACGTCACCCTGGACGAGTCGGTCGCCCCCATCGAGTACAACTACCGCGACGCGGACGCGCTTCGTGCGGCCGGCGAGGACTACCATCTCAAGGGCGAGCAGCCCGGCCTCAGCGTCTTCGTGCGCCACGGCGACCGGGTCTTTCACAGCTACTCCGCCTACGGGCGCGGCCTGGACGCGATCCTGTCCACCTACCAGCTCCTCGACCTCACCCCGGGCGGCCGGATGAAGGGGTGGGACGGGATGCCCGACCTGAACGGCGAGGGCATGGGCTGGCTCCGCCACCACGATCGGTACGATGGTGCCGGGGCCGGGGCGGCGACCGCGCAGCTGACGGCGGTGAGCGCGGGGGAGAGCTGCTGCGGGGGGTGAGGGTGGGGTGGGCCGGCGGCCCGCACGCCGGGGGATAAATCCCCCGGCTGAAACCACGGGAAGACCGCTGAAGCGGTCTCGGGGGCGGCGGGGTGCGGTGCGGCGGCAGGCACGGGCGCCGGGATCTGGGCGCGGCGGGCGGAGTTCTCCCCCTCACCCGCCCTGCGCCCCCGCAGGCGGGGGAGGGGGCCGGGGGGAGGGGGCCTATTGCGCTACCGGAACCGGTACCGCACCCCCACGGTCACGTCCCAATGCGGCTCCGCGTCGTCTCCGGTGGGGACGCGGAGGCGGGCGTCGGCGACGAGGCCGAGCTGGCGCCGGATGCCGATGCGCGCGCCGCCGCCAACAGTGAGCACCGCCCCTTCTGCCCGAACTCCCGCGCCGCTCTGCCGGTAGCGCGCGAAGCCCGCGCCCGCTCCCAGGTACGGCACCACGCGCCCGCCCGGGAACTGCGCCTGCGCCTGGATGTCGAAGACGGAGGTGGTAGAGGGATGGAAGCCGTCGAGAGGATCCGCGACGGAACCGGCGCCCTCGATGAGGAAGAAGGGCGAGATCGGGTACTCGGCGCGCAGAGCGACGACCAGCGCCGCGCCGCCCTCGTACACGCGCGAGCCGGCGCTCAGCGACACCGCCGGCCCGGCGACCGCCTGCGCGTCGAGCCAGGCGGGCGCGGCGAGGGACAGTGCCGCTGCTGCGGCGGCGATTCGACATAAGCTCAAGATGCGACTCCGGTTGTGGTTTTTCACGGGAGACGAGGCGGATGCGTTTCAGGTCACCCGTCGTCGCCCCAGCCGAGCGCCTCGATCTCCGCGGAGTGCTCGCCCAGCGCGGGAGCGGGGTGGCGAAGCGCGGCAGGCGTGCGGTCGAAGCGCAGGGGCGACGCGATGGTCCCTACGCGGCCGAACGTATCGCCTTCCATCCACCACACCCCGTCGCGTTCGGTGAGCGCCGGGTCGCGCAGCGCTTCGCCCACGGTCTGCACGGGGGCGCAGGGGACGCCGGCCTCCTCCATGCGCGCCAGCCAGTGGTCGGCGGGCGCGGTGCGGAACAGGTTGGCCAGGGCGCCGGCGACGGCATCGCGGTGCTCGACCCGGCCGGGGTTGGTGGCGAAGCGTGGATCGGCGCCCAGTTCGTCGGCGCCGATGGCGGCGCAGAGGCGGCGCCACTGCGCATCGTTACCGACCGCCACCACGAAGGCGCGGTCCGCCGCATCGAAGGCCTGGTAGGGAACGATGGTGGCATGCGCGTTCCCGTAGCGCCGCGGCTCGCGGCCGGTGACGAGCGCGGCCTGCGTCACGTTCACCAGCCCCGCCAGCGCCGAATCCCAGAGCGACACCTCCACCCGCTGCCCGCGCCCGCTGCGGTCGCGCTCGCGCAGGGCGGCGAGCACGGCGACGGCCGCGTTCTGCCCCGTCAGCACGTCCACCACCGCCACGCCCACCTTGGCCGGCGCGCCCTTCGGTTCTCCGGTGACGGCCATCCACCCGGCGCGCGCCTGCACGGCGAAGTCGTAGCCGGGACGCCCCGCTTCCGGCCCGTCGCTCCCGTAGCCGGTGATGGAGCAGAAGACGAGGCGCGGGTTGTCGCACGCGAGGTCGCCGTAGCCGATGCCCCATCCCTCCAGCATCCCCGGCGCGAAGTTCTCCACCACCACATCCGCGCCGCGCGCAAGGCGGCGGACGAGCGCCTGCCCCGCCTCGCTCTTCAGATCCGCCGTCACCGAGCGCTTGTTGCGGTTGACGCAGAGGAAGTACGCGGACTCGTCGCCGGCCCAGGGCGGCCCCCACTGGCGCGTGTCGTCGCCGGAGCCGGGGCGCTCCACCTTGATGACGTCCGCGCCCAGGTCGCCCAGCACCATTGTGCAGAGCGGGCCGGCGAGGACGCGGCTCAGGTCCAGCACGCGGACTCCGGCCAGCGGCGGAGCGTCGTGGGTTGAGAGCGGATCGGGCATCGGCGGGTGCGCGGGGTGGATGGAAGGGGCGGAGGATACCGGCTGGTGCCGTGGCGCGTCAACGCCTCGCGGTAGGCAAACTCTTTGCGAGGGGCTATCTTCCCCGGCTTTCGTGCCTACGAGACATTCACCGGACTGACAGATATGGCTTCGTTCAACGACCTCGGGCTTCGCGAGCCGCTCCTCGCGGCGCTGGAGGAGGGCGGCTTCGAGCGCCCCACCGCCCTCCAGCAGGCCGCCATCCCCGTGCTGCGGCGCGAGGGGAACCTGGTGGCGCGGGCCGGGAGCGGCGCCGGCAAGACGCTGGCCTACGGGCTGGGCGTGCTGGACCGCATCGAGGCGCGCGAGGAGGCGGACGACGAGGCCGCGGACGAGGCCGAAGAGACCACCGGCACGCGCGTCCTGGTGCTGGCCGCCTCGCCGGAGCACGCCGAGCGCGCCACGCTGGAGCTGGTGCCGCTGGCGCAGGCGATTGGGCTCACGGTGACCGCGTCCGGCCGCGGGTGGGGCACCGCCGCGGGCGAAGCGGACATCCTGGTCGCCACCCCGGCCGAGGTACTGGAAGCGGTGCGCACCTCCGGCGTCAAGCTGGAGTCGCTGGAGGCGATCGTGGTGGACGGCGCGTCGGAGATCGAGGCGATGGGCGGATGGGAAGCGGCGGAGACGCTCTTCGATCACGCCCCGCGCGCCGCCCAGCGCGTCCTCTTTAGCGCCGACATGACGCCGGGCGTGGAGGACATGGTGGACCGGCGCATCAAGCGCGCCCTCCGCTACCCGCCCACCCCCGCCGATCCCGCGTCGGTGGAGCCGCAGAGCGCGACCGGCGTCTTCGGCTACGTGATCGTCTCCGAGCGCGAGAAGCTGGAGACCGTCGCACGCCTGCTGGGCGGCGACCGCGACGGCGACGCGCCCCCGGTGCTGGTGTGCCGCAGCGAAGAGCGCGCCGCGCAGGTGGCGGAGGCGCTCGCCCTGCGCGGCTTCATCGCGGGTGAGCCGGGCGACGACGACGTGGACGTGGCGGTCCTCTCCTCCGGCGCCGGCCCGGAAGAGATCACCGCGACGTTGGGCGGCAACCCGGCGACGGTGATCTCCTTCGACGTCCCTGCCGACGAGGCGACGCTGCGGGCACTGCACGGCGGGGAGATGACGGGCTTCGTCCTCCTCCTGCCGCGCGAGCTGGCGCACCTGCGGCAGATCGCCCAGCGCGCGCTCCTGGAGCCGCACCCCGCCGGCATCAGCGGCGAGGAGCCCGCGGGGCGTGACGACGTGCGGGCCTTCCGCGACACCATCCGCCGCGCCATCCGCGAAGAGGACATCTCCGCGCAGATGCTGGTGCTGGAGCCGCTCTTCGAGGACTTCACTCCGGCCGAGGTCGCCGCCGCCGTGGCCGCTCTGCTGCGGCGCAAGGCTCCCCCCGCCGAGCAGGCGGCGCCCGCGGTCACCCGCGACGCCCCGCGCGCCCGTCCCGCCGCCACTGCGGCCGCTCCCGAGCGCAGCACCCTCGGCAACGCGGTCGCGGCCTACGCGCGCCTCTTCGTCAGCATCGGCGAGCGCGACGGCGTGCGCGCGGGCGACCTGGTGGGCACCATCGCCGGCGAGACGGACATCCCCGGCTCGCAGATCGGCAAGGTGGACATCCGCGACACCTTTTCCATCGTCGAGGTTCCCGCGGAGCTGGCGGAGCGGGTGATCGCGGCGCTCAACGGCACCACCATCAAGGGCCGCTCCGTGCGCGCGGACCACGATCGCGGGAGCACGCGCAAGCCGGGCGGCGCGGGCGGTCCGCGTGGTGCCGGGGGTCCGCGCCGCGAGGGTGGCTTCGGTCCCCGCCGCGAGGACCGCGGGCCGCGGCGTGAGGGCGGCGGACCCCCGCGCGACCGTGGCGGGGCCGAGGGTGGCTTCCGTCGCCCGCCGAACCGCCGGCCGGGGCGGGACGAGTAGGGCGCGGGCCCCCTCCCCCGCTCGTCACCTCGCGGCCCCTCCCCCAAAACTACCTGGGGGAGGGGCGTTTGGCGTTTGGCGGGCGCTGGTGGCGGGGCGGCAGGCGGCGGTGCGGCGGCGGACACCGGCAGCCACGTGGGGCAGCCCCTACGGGATCGGTGTGCGGGGGCGGGCGTGGGGGTGCGGGCAAAGGTGGGCAGACACGCAGGTCTGCCCCTACCGGTATCGGCGCGCGGGGCGGGCGGCGGAGCAACGCAGGACACGGGCGCGATGAATCGCGCCCCTACGAGGCATCCGCGGGGTGCACGGAGTTCTCCCCCTCACCCGCCCTGCGCCCCCGCAGGCGGGGGAGGGGGTCGGGGGGAGGGGGCCTCCCCGCCCGCCTTGCGCTCGACCCCGCCCGGACACTAATCTTCGCCCTCCGTTCCGCCCCGTGACTCCTCCCGCGACAGCCGTTGGATCTCCGCGTCGAGCAGCGCCGGTGTAGGCGCGATTCCCAGCTCCCAGAGCGCTTCCTCCGCGCGGCGCAGAAGCTCGGGGGAGGAGGCGCGGAGGCGTTTCGCCACGCGCTCTTCGGCAAGGGTGCGCGGGGGCGGGGCCGGGCGGGTGAGCTCCACCTGGAAGCCGCCGCCGCCGGGGAGGAGCGCGAAGTCCTCCACCACGCTCCCGCGCAGCTCCGCCAGCAGATGCTCCACCTCGCCCAGCAGCACGGGCGGGCCGGGGGAGCGGTTTCCGCGGCCGGTGATCACCACGACGGTGCGCGCGCGGTCGGCGTGGCGCGCGCGGAGCCAGGCATCGGCGCGCTGGCGCGCGGCGTCGCCGGTGAGGCCGTGCAGGTCCAGGAGCGGGTGGAGCGAGCCCCACTGCGGGGCGTGGCGCTCACCGCGGGGCGGCTTGCGGGGCACGAGGGGGAGCTCCGGCGCGGAAACGACGAGAGCCACGGCACCCTGCCGTGGCTCTCCGCAACGCGGTCCGGAATGGGCTCAGGTGCCCAGGAGGCGATCCTTGAGCCCCTTCCCCGCGCGGAAGGCCGCGCTGGTGGAGGCGGCGATCTGGATCTCCTTGCCGGTGCGCGGGTTGCGGCCCGTGCGGGCCTCGCGCTTCTTGGTCTCGAAGCTGCCGAACCCGGTGATGGTGATCTTTTCCCCGTTCCGCAGCGCCTCGGTGATGATCCCGTCCTCCACCGAGAAGAGCGCGTCGACCACCTTGGTCGCTTCGGTACGCGGGATGTCGGCGCGGCTGCTCAGCTGCTGGATCATTTCGGACTTGTTCACCCGGGAGCTCCTGTGATTGAGGTGAGAACCGGCGCGCTGGTCTCCGGCGCCGGACGGCCCCAAGAGTAGGACCCCGCTCCGTCCACGTCAAGAGAGATTCCCGTGCCCGAATCCCCAGTCGCCACGCCAATCCCGGTGGGGGAAGCCTCCCCGCGGGAGCTGCAGGCGGCGTACGACATCGCCCACGCCTTCCTCACGGCGAGCTCGCCGGACGAGGTGTACGAGCTGGCGCTGGAGCGCGTCTCGCCGCTGGTGGGCGCCGCCTTCGCCAGCGTCTTCGTGCGCGACACGCCCGACGAGCTGCGCCTGGCCGCGCAGTGGAACTGGCCCGCCCAGTACGCCGAGCACCTGGACCAGCTGCGCGTGCGGGTGGGAAACGGGCCCACCGGGCGGGCCGTGGCCGAGAACCGGGTGGTGGAGGTGTTCGACGTCCACAGCGACCCGCTCCTGGAGGACTGGTGGGAGGTGGCGCGGGAGCTGGACTTCACCGCCTCCGTCTCGCTGCCGCTCGTCACGGCCGGCGCGCCGGAGGGGGCGATCACCTTCTACTTCCGCACCTCGGAAACGCTGCGCGAGACGGACCGCTCGCTGCTGCGGCTGGTGGCGGACCAGCTCTCGGCCACGGCGGAGAAGGCGCACCTGATCGCCGACCTCACCGATGCCAACCGCCGCCTGCGCCAGCAGAACGTGGAGCTTGAGGCGCGCTACCGCGAGGCGGAGGAGGCGCGGCGCCTCAAGGGCGAGTTCATGGCCAACATCTCCCACGAGCTGCGCACCCCGCTCACCGCCATCCTTGGCTACACCTACCTGCTGCGCGAGGGAATCAGCGGCGAGCTGTGCGAGGAGCAGCGCACCTCGGTGGACAAGATCGAGGAGTCGGGCACCGAGCTGCTGGGGCTGATCAACGACCTTCTCGACCTGACGCACCTCCAGCTCGGCCGCCTCCCCGTACAGGCGGAGACGACCGACGCGGTGGCGCTCCTGCACGGCATCCAGGGGAACGTCTCGCCCGATCCCGCCGCGGGTGTCGAGGTGATCTACGACGTCCCCGACGTGTCCGTTCCGGTGCGCACCGATCCGTCGCTGGTGCTGCGCATCCTGCGGCACCTGGTCTCCAACGCCTTCAAGTTCACCCCGGCCGGCAAGGTGACGCTGCGGGTGCGGATGGTGGCCGGCTCGCCGTGGACGGAGGAGGCGCAGGCCGGCGGCGGCACGCGCAACCGCGTCGTCTGGGAGGTGGAGGACACGGGGATCGGGATCGACGCGGCGCAACTGGAGCGCATCTTCGACGAGTTCCGCCAGGTAGACGGCTCGCCCACGCGGCGCTACGGCGGCACGGGGATCGGGCTGGCGCTCTCGCGGCAGCTCGCGCGGCGGCTGGGCGGCGACATCGGCGTGCGCTCCACGCCCGGCCAGGGCTCCGTCTTCTCCCTCTCGGTGCCTGCCGGCTTCCAGGGCGCGTGAGCTTCGCCAGCATCGTGTTCGACTGCGACTCCACGCTGGCGCACGTGGAGGGCATCGACGAGCTGGCCGGGCCGCACGCGGAGGAGATCCGCACGCTGACCGAACGCGCGATGGAGGGCACTCTCGCGCTGGAAGAGGTATACGGACGCCGCCTGGACATCATCCGCCCGACGCGCGCACAGGTGGAGGCGCTGGGGCGCGACTACGTGGCCGCGCTCGTCCCCGACGCGCGCGCGACGGTGGCCGCGCTGCGCTTTCTTGGAAAGACGGTGCGCGTGGTCTCCGGTGGCCTTCTCCCCGCCGTGGTCGCGGTGGCGGCCGAGCTGGGGATCGCGGAAGATGATGTACGCGCGGTCGCGGTCCGTTTCGACGAGGCGGGCGAGTACGCCGGATTCGAAGACGCTTCGCCGCTGGCGCGCAGCGGGGGAAAAGAGGCCGTGCTGCGCGCGTGGGCCCTTCCCCGCCCCGCGCTGATGGTGGGCGACGGCGCCACCGACCTGGAGGCACGCCCGGCCGTCGACGCGTTCGCCGCCTACATGGGGATCGCCTTCCGCGAGGCCGTCGCCGCCGGCGCCGACTTCGTCCTGCGCGATCCGAGCCTGGCCCCCGTCCTCTCCCTCGCCGCCGACGACGCCGAACGCGCGCGCCTCGCCGCATCCCCCTACGCCGCCCTGCTGGAGCGCGGCGACCGGCTCCTCCGCGGCTTGTAGTCCCCCTCCGCGTTCTCTGTGTGACGCTGTTTCCGCCTCTTGCGTATCGCCGCCCCACGCTCGACCTTCCCGCCTCCGAAACCCGCGCACCCAGTCTCAACGAGCGAATGACCGCGTTCGGCCGCTTCTTCCTTCCCGGACCCACCGAGGTGCACCCCGACGTGCTGGCCGCGATGACGCAGCCCATGATCGGCCACCGCGGGTCCGGGATGTCCGCGATCCTGGCCGGCTGCGATCCCGTGCTCCGCGCCATCTTCCGCACCGAGCGCCCGGTGTACGTCGCCTCCTCCTCGGCCACCGGGCTGATGGAGGGCGCCGTGCGCAACGGGGTGCGCCGCCGCGCGCTGTCGCTCGTAAACGGCGCGTTCAGCGAGCGCTTCCGCGACCTGGTGGCCGATTGCGGGCGGGAGGTGGAGACGTACGAAGTGGAGTGGGGCCAGGCCCACGACGCCGCCGAGGTGCACCGCCGCCTCCGCGCGGGCGGCTTCGACGCGGTCACTGTGGCGCACTCCGAGACCTCGACCGGCGTCCTCAACCCCGTGCGCGAGATCGCCGAGGCCGTGCGCGCCGCGGAGAGTGACACCGGGGACGAGATCCTCCTGCTGGTGGACGGCGTCACCAGCGTGGCCGGGGCGCTGGTGGAGATGGACGTGTGGGGGCTCGACTTCCTCCTCACCGGCTCGCAAAAGGCGCTGGCGCTGCCGCCGGGGCTGGCGTTCGGCGCGGCATCGGAGCGGATGATGGCGCGCGCGGAGACGATCCCGGGGCGCGGCCACTACTTCGATCTGCCGGAGTACGACCGCTTCTGGCGCAAGCACCAGACGCCCACCACCCCCGCCCTGTCGCTGGTCTACGCGCTGGCGGAACAGGCGCGGCGCATCGATGCGGAGGGCGTCGAGGCCCGCGCCGCGCGCCACGACGCCATGCGCGAGCGCTCGCTGGCCTGGGCCCAAGAGCGCGGCATCCGCCCCTTTGCGCCCGAGGGTTGCCGCTCGCCGACCGTCACCACGCTGGCGATCGAGGGCCCCGTCGCCGCGCCGGAGATCGTCGCGCGGCTGGCGGAGGCGGGGTGGACGATCGGCGGGGGGTACGGCAAGCTCAAGGAATCGACCATCCGCATCGGGCACATGGGAGAGCATACGGTGGAAGAGCTGGACGCGCTGCTGGACGCGATCGACGAGGTGCTGCGATGAGCCGCTTCCGCGTGCTGGTGACCGACGAGGTGGATCCGGAGGGGCTGGCCCACCTCCGCTCGCACCCCGACATTCAGGTGCACGAGAAGCCGACGCGCCCCCTCGACGAGGTCATCGCGGAGATCGGCGAGTACGACGCGTTCGTCGGCCGCAGCGCCACACGCGTCACCCGCGAGCTCCTTCAGGCCGGCGACCGGCTCAAGGTGATCGGCCGCGCCGGCGTCGGGGTCGACAACATCGACCTGCAGACGGCGACGGAGCTGGGGATCGCCGTCATCAACGCGCCCGGCGGCAACACGGTCTCGGTCGCGGAGCTGGCGTTCGGGGTCCTCCTCTCCCTCGTGCGCAACATCCACATCGCCGTGGAGTCGATGCGCGGCGGCCGCTGGGACCGCTCGCGCCTCGGCGGCTCCGAGCTGCGCGGACGGACGCTGGCCATCATCGGGCTGGGGCGCATCGGGAGCGAGATGGCGCGCCGGGCCCGCGCCTTTGGGATGACGCTGATCGCCTACGATCCCTTCGTCCCGCCCGCGCGCTTCGAGGAGCTCGGGGTGGAGCGAATGGAGCGCCTCTCCGACGCGATGGACCGCGCGGACGTGGTGACGGTGCACACCCCGCTCACCGCGGAGACGGTGGGGCTGATCGGCGCGCCGGAGCTGGCGCGTCTGGGACGCGGCGCGATCGTGTTGAACCTGGCGCGCGGCGGCATCGTGGCGGAGGATGCCCTCACCGACGCGCTCACATCGGGCCGCATCGCCGGGGCGGCGCTGGACGTGTTCATCGGCGAGCCGCTGGCGGCCGACCACCCGCTGCGCGCCGTCCCCAACCTGATCCTGACCCCACACCTGGGCGCGTCCACCAGCGACGCCCAGCGCAGCGTCTCCATCGAGGCGTGCTCCGCCGTCCGCGACGCGCTGGTCACCGGCGACCTGAGCGCGGCGATCAACGCGGCCGGCGTGGGCGGCTCCGGGTGGGGCGAGCTGCGTCCCCTCCTGGCGCTTTCGGACCGCCTGGGACGCCTGGGCCGCGCCCTCCTCCCGGGCGCCGTGAGCGCGCTGGAGCTGCGCTACACCGGCCCGCGGGGCGAGCAGGCGCCGCGCCCGCTCCTCCTCTCCGCGCTGCAGGGCACCCTGCGTGACGTGGTGGACCGGCGCGCCATCAACCTGGTGAACGCGCAGCACGTCGCCACGGAGCGGGGGATCGAGACGGCGTCGACGCACGTGGCGGGGCGTGGGGAGCTTGGCGAAGAGGTGGAGCTGCGGATGGAGGCGGGCGACCGCATCATCCGGGTGGCGGGCGCGGTGCTTGGGGAGACGCACGGGCGCATAATCCGCATCGGCGCCTTTCGCGTGGACGTGGCGCCGCGCGGCACCCTGGTCGTCCTGCGCAACCGCGACGTCCCCGGCGTCATCGGCCGCGTGGGCACGCTGTTGGGTGAGGCGGGCGTCAACATCGCCGAGTATCACCAGGCGCGCCTGCAGGTCGGCGGCGAGGCCCTCGCCGCCATCACCGTGGACGGCCGCATCCCCGCCGACGTCCTGCAGCAGCTCTCCGAGCTCCCCGAGGTGCTTGACGTGCGGCAAGTCGACATGGAGTAGGAAAACCATCACACAGAGAGCACGGAGGGAACTACAAGCCGCAGAGAACCCCTTCTTCTTTTCTTTCGGTGCCCTCTGTGTCTCTGTGTGAGGCGCTTTTCCGGCGCGCACCTTGCTCCACCGGCCCCCATCGTTCTCCACCCCAACGAGGCATCCATGAGCATCCGCGAGTGGCTCAAGCAGCGGATTACCGACAACGCCGGGCACGGTGACAGCGACTCGTTCCTGAACCGGCTCGTGTTCGGCAAGGAGACGCCGCAGCAGCGCTCCCTGGGCGAGTACGACAAGCGCTCGTATCCGCCCGAGCTGGTGGACCTCCTCCGCCGCCGCGCCGAGGTGACAGACGAGGTGATGGAGATGGACTTCACCACCGCCCAGGCACGCCGCGACGCGATCCCGGAGCTACAGCGGCTCCTCCACAAGTACCCGCACCCGGTGCTGTACGAGGCGCTGATCCACGCCTACGCCGATTCCGGGCGCTGGGACGAGGCGCGCGGCGTGGCCTACGCCGCACGCGAGCGCCGCCTGGAGTGCTCCCGCTCCACGTATCCCGAGATCCGCTCCGAGATCGACCGCCTCAAGGAGTGGTCCCCCGCCGACGTGGACGAGATGCGCCTGGAGCGCGAAGGCGGCGGGCCGCCTTCACCCACCTCCGCCTGACGGCACCGGGTAGAACGGCGCTGGGTGCGGCTCACCTGTTACCGCACGGGGGAGCAGCCAGGAAGGTCCGGCACGTGAAATGCCTCAATCGAGGACACATCCTGCACCCGGCGGAACGGACCATGGCGACCAGCGAATCAGAAACCCCTCACTCGGACGATCCGGTAATCGCGCACCTCCAGGGGGCGGCGGAGGCGTACCGGGACATCGAAGCGCAGAAGGTGGAGGACGAGCGCGAGATCGAGACCCTCCGCCATTCGCTGAACGAGGCGCGCGGCCACACGCACCGCATGCAGGCGGAGCTGGACGCCGAGCGATGGAACGCCGAACGGGAGCGGCAGCGCGCGGAGTGCCTCAAGGAGGCGATGAGGCAGATCCACGGCGCCCTCTTCAGCGGCGACGTGTCGACGCTCATCCTGCGCGCCTGCCTCACCATCAGCGGCGCGACGCGCGGGATGTACGTCACCTCCCGCCGGCCGGACGGGGCGCTGCGGGTGCGCGCCGAGATCGACGTGGACGCGATCGTCGGCGGGCCCCCGCCGCCCGTCCTGGCGGAGCTGTGCCGCGAGGCGCTGGACAAAAAGGACACCATCGTCTGCAACGAGGCCGAGGCGGAGGAGCGCTTCTCGGTCGACGGCGGCGAAGGGCTCCGCTTCCGCAACTGCGTGGCGGCGCCGGTGGTGCTGCTCGCGAACCTGGACGGGGTGGTGCTCGCCGCAGACAAGAACGACGGTGACTTCGACGACCGCGACATCGAGGCGCTCATCAGCGTGGGCGACCAGGCCGCCGTGGCGGTGAAGAACCGGCACCTGGAGCGCGCGCTGCAGACCGCCTACGTGCACACCGTCACCATCCTTGCCGACGCGGTGGAGGCCAAGGACCCGTACACCCACGGCCACTGCGAGCTGGCCTCGCGCTACGCCCGCCTGATCGCCGCGCGGCTTGACCTCTCCGAGTACGAGCGCGCGCTGGTGTGCTACGGCGCGCTCCTGCACGACGTAGGGAAGATCGGGGTGAGCGACGGCGTCCTCAACAAGCCGGGCCCGCTCCTCCCGGAGGAGGTTCAGCTGATGAGGGCGCACGTGCGCGTGGGCCACGACCTGCTGCGCAACGTCCCCGCCCTGCACGACGTCGCCGAGGTGGTGCTGCACCACCACGAGCACTACGACGGGAGCGGCTATCCGGACGGGATGAGCGGCGACGAGATCCCGATGCCGGCGCGCATCGTGGCCGTGGCGGATGCGTACTGCGCCATGATCACGCGCCGCAGCTACAAGGAGGCGTACTCCGAATCCGATGCCCGCGCCGAGCTCCGCCGCTGCTCCGGCACCCAGTTCGACCCCGAGATCGTGGACGCCTTCCTCGCGGTGCTGGATACCCCCGAGGCCCAGGACCAGGACGACGACGACTTCGCCGAGTGCGGGCTGCTACCCGGCTTCGAGCGGCTGCATGATGATGTGACGGCGGGGTGGGGGGCTGCCGCGGTGCCGGCGGGCGGGTGATTCCCGCGAACCGGCGGCCGAGCGCCGGGGGCTGAAGCCCCCGGCTGGAACGACGCGAAGCCCACTAAAGTGGGCTGGAGGAACGCGGCATTCGACCCGGAGTCCGCGAAGGCGGACTTTGTGCTGTTGTTGCAGCGAGTTCAGTCGCCAGCAACGCCGAATACGGAAGAGGCGCGGAGGATTTCCTCCGCGCCTCTTCTGTTTTTGCGCGTCGAGCTCAGATTGCGGGGGGGCGGGCGCTGCGGGCGCGCACGGGGTGCAGATGGGCGGCGCGGCGGCGCTTGGCCTCGTAGAGGCGGCGGTCCGCTTCGCGGATCATCTGCTCGGCGGAGTCGAAGCTGCCGTCGTAGGTCACCACGCCGGCGCTGACCTCCACGCGGCCCATGAGCTGCTTGCGGACGCGCTCCACCAGCGCCTCGGCGCCGGCGCCGTCGCCGCCGGGGAGGATCACCAGGACCTCGTCGCCGCCGTAGCGCACCACCACGTCGGAGCGGCGCGCTTCGCGGCGGAGCGCCTCCGCCACCGTGCGCAGGAGGCGGTCGCCGGCGGCGTGGCCGCTCTGGTCGTTGACCTCCTTGAAGCCGTCCAGGTCCAGCGCCACCAGCGCCAGCGCCTCGCCGCGCGTGGCGCCCGCCCACACGTGCTCCATCACCACCTCCATGTGGCGGCGGTTGGCGAGGCCCGTCAGCGGGTCGGTGAGCGACAGGCCGCGGACGCTCTCGATCAGACGCACGCGGCGGATCGCCATCTCGGCCTGCAGGGCCAGGGCGCGGAGGATGTCCCAATCCTGCGGCTCGAAGATGCGCTCGTCGCGCCGCTCGGTGAGCACCAGCACCGCCTCGTCACCCACGGGGACGTGCGCCACCAGCGCCGTCTGCGGGTTCTCGAAGAGGGGCGCGGCGGCGGGCACCCGGCCGTCCGCGCGCGCGTCCAGCGTCACGAGAAGCCCGGGCTTGGCGAACACCTCGTCCCACAGGATGCACAGGCGGTGCTCGCCGTGGCGCGCATTGGGCGCACACGGGGCGCGCAGCATCCCGCGCTCGCCGTCGCGCGCGAGGCCCTCGGCGCGGTGGCCGCCCACGATGCGCAGCGCGTGCTCGGCCAGGGCGCAGAGCACCCCGTCCTCGGTCTCGGCGGCGTTGAGCGCTTCGAAGTAGGCGATGAGCTGGTCCGGGAGGAGCTGGCGCTTGGCGAGGCGCGCACGCTCGCGCCGCAGCGCCTCGGTGCCCCAGGTGACGCGGTCGCGAAGCTCCGCCTCTTCCAGGCCCCGCGGCACGCGGCACGCCGAGCTCCCCGCCACCAGCACGCCCTCGCCGTCCGACGCTTCCAGGAGCACCAGCAGCTCGAGGTCTTCCACGCAGGGCGCCGGCTCTTCCTCGCGCTGCAATTGCTGCTGTACGCGGCGGCCGGTGACCACGGTGGCGGCAAGCGGCGAAGCCACGTGCAGCTCCGAGTCGCCGCCCATGAACCCCGTGGGCGTGGCCAGCACCAGGCTGAGCTCCCGGTCCTCTATACGTCGATGCCGCATATGCTCCTTCGCGCGCAGAACAGGCGGGGCCGCCGGAGTGCCGGAATGACCCGGAGAGGCGAGGCTACATCGTTGAACAGCAAGGAGATGGCGAATATACGAATGTTTCGCTGGGAGGTCAATGCGTGTCACCGTTTGCGGACACACGGCGCCGGTCCTCGCTTCGAAAGACTCTTCCGGCTCTCCCCTTGCGTCATGGTTCGCGCAGCGTGTTTCCGCGATACCAGCAACCCTACTTCCGTGTGAAGATCCAGATGCGTTCGACCGTCTTCCTGCTCGCCGCCGTGCTGGCCGGGTGCGGCACGGCCCGTACGTCCAACGAGCCCGCCACGCCGGCCCCGATGCCCGCCGCGGAGCCGATGCCCGCCCAGGCCGCGCCCGCCGCGCCGCGGGCTGCGTCGTCGTACGACACCATCCGCGCGCGCCCGTTCGACACGGGGCGGATGTGGACCTTCGACTTCCCGCCGCTGGACCACTTCCAGCGCACCTACGGCTTCCGCCCCACGCAGCAGTGGCTGGACAACGTGCGGCTCTCGGTGGTGCGCTTCGCCACCTGGTGCTCGGCGTCGTTCGTTTCGCCGGAGGGGCTGCTGCTGACCAATCACCACTGCGGCGTCCCCACGCTGGACCCGGTGCAGCGCGCGGGCGAGAACCTGCTCACCAACGGCTTCATCTCCCGCACGCGCGCCGAGGAGCGCCGCGTTCCGGATCTGTTCGTGGAGCAGCTCGTCTCCATCGAGGACGTGACGGAGCGGGTGGCCGCGGGCATGGGTGAGGGGACCCAGGAAGAACGCCAGTCGCGGCAGATGGCGCTGCGCCGCGAGATGGAGCGGCCGGACTCCGCCAACCGCATGCGCTACCAGGTGGTGGAATTCTACAACGGAGGGCGGTACAGCCGCTATGGCTACAAGCGGTTCGACGACGTGCGCCTGGTGTTCGCGCCCGAGCAGGCGATCGCCTTCTTCGGCGGCGACCCGGACAACTTCAACTACCCGCGGTACAACCTGGACATGGCGCTGTACCGGGTGTACGACGAGAACGGGCGCCCCTTCCGCCCCGCCAACTACCTCCGCTGGAGCGCCGCCGGCGCCCGCGAGGGGGACCCGGTGTTCGTCGTCGGCAACCCCGGTACCACGCAGCGCCAGCTCACCAACGCGCAGCTGGAGTACCTTCGCGACGTCGCCCAGCCGGCGCAGCTCGCGGTGCTGAACGCGCAGCGCACCTCCCTTCAGCGCATCGGCCAGGCAGACC
>DASWNZ010000080.1:0-4726 GCA_036398975.1 Longimicrobium sp. | reverse complement strand
TGAGCGGGCCGGGCCAGAACGCCGCCGCCAGCGCGTCGGCCGCCGCCGGCCACGCCGTGGTGTATCGCTTGGCGGCGTCGACGCCCGCGACGTGGACGATCAGCGGGTTGGTCGCCGGCCGCCCCTTGGCGATGAAGACCTTGCGCACCGCCACGGGGTTGGTCGCGTCGGCGCCGAGGCCGTAGACGGTCTCGGTGGGGAAGGCGACGAGCCCGCCACCCCGCAGCGCCTCCGCCGCGGGGTCCAGCTCGGCCGCGTCGGGAGCACCTGGATCGATCGATATGATCTTCATTCAGCCAAATATTATGGTGCCCGTTGAGCCGTGCGGGATGCGCCCCGTCCGGCATGCGCTTTGCCTGTCGGACCCGTGGAGAACGTCGGCCGATGTGCGGCTCCCCGAAGGCGCGTGCGCGACCGCGGGACACCTCCAGACGCGACGCTCAGCAACCCGTAAGACCGGCGGAGACGCACAGCGCAAAAGGAGGGACCGATGTTCGTGATGTTCATGGCCGGGCTCTGGATCGTGATGTTCGTGGCACCCGTCGTACTGCTCGTCGCGCTCCTTCCCGCCGGGCGCGACTGCCCGCGCTGCGGCGGCGAGACGCTGTCGATCCGCTCCGTGATGCTGCGCCCGGTGCGCCGCTTCCTCAGCCAGCGCTGGTGCATCGCCTGCGGCTGGGAAGGGACCACCCGCAACCACCTGCATCCGCAGCCCGTCCCCAGCCTGGAGCTGGTGCGCGCCGAAGCCGACGAGGCGGATGACGACGCCGTGTGGCGCGGCGAGCAGCGCGACAACCCGCTGCGCTGACGGCGGGCGAGGTCTGGAAGACGCGGGTGGGACGGCACGCGGCCGCTCCACCCGCGTTTTCCGTTCCCCCGTCACGCCACGCCGTCTCCCACCACCACGCGTACCACGCGGTCCGGGTGGAAGCGCTCGCGGGCGATGCGCTGCACGTCCTCCGCCGTCACCGCCTGCACGGCGGCAGGGTAGCGGTCCCAGTAGTCGTGCGGCAGACCGTACGCCTCCAGCGTGCCCAGCCGGCTCGCGACCTGCCCCGGCGTCTCGAAGGCCCTCGGCAGCGACAGGACCATGGCGTCGCGGGCGCGCCGCAGCTCCGCCTCGTCGACCGGCTCCTCCGCCATGCGCCGCATCTCTCGGAGCATCTCCTCCACGGCATCGGCGGTGACCTCCACGTCCACGGCGGTGTGGGCAGTCCAGCCGCCGCGCGCGATGCCGGCCGAGAAGGCGGAGTTGGCGCCGTACGTCCACCCCTTCTCCTCGCGGAGGTTGGCGCCCAGGCGGCCCGTGATGGTGCTGCCGCCCAGGATGTAGTTGGCCACCGCGCCGCGCACCCAATCCGGCGAGCGGCGGTCGATCCCGCGCCCCGCGATGCGGATCTCCGACTGCGCCGCATCGTCCCACGGCACCGCGACCAGCTGGCCCGCGGCCGCGGGCGTGTCGCCGTCCTCGGCGGGGTACGCCACCGGCGGCGACTCGCCCGTCCACCCCGCGAACGCCGCCTCCAGCATCTCGCGGAGCGCGCCCGGCTCGAAGTCGCCCGCCGCCACCAGGTACGCGCCGGCCGGGCGATAGTGCCGCGCGTGGAAGTCCACCAGCTCGTCCCGCGTCACCCCGGCGATCCCCTCCGCCGTGCCAAAGGAGGGGCGGCCGTATGGGTGATCGGCCCCGAAGACCTCCAGCGACACGCGGTCGTCCGCCACGTTCCCCGGCTCGTCCTCCCGGGCGACGAGGGCGTCGAGCGACTCGTTCCTGATCCGCTCCACCTCCGCGTCGGGGAAGGAGGGGCGCGTGATGATTTCGGCGAGGAGCTGGATCCCCTCTTCCAGCGTCTCGTGTAGGAGCACCGCCTCGGCCTCGGCGTAGTCGTGGCCGACGTTGGCGTGCAGCAGCGCACCCAGGTAGTCGACGCGCGCGTTCAGCTGCTGCGCGGTCTGCAGCTCCGTGCCCTCGGTGAGGAGGTGGCCGACCAGTGCCGCCGTCCCCGGGCGCTCGCGCGGCTCCGCGGCTGAGCCGGCCGGGATCGCCAGGCGCAGCACGACCTGTGGGATCTCGCCCATGCGCGCCGCGATCACGCGCAGCCCGTTCGACAGAGTGTACCGCTCCGGCCGCGGGACGCGCGGCGCTGGTGGCGCGCCTATGGACGGTGCCGGAAGGAATACGGCGCTAAGCGGCATCCTGGACCTCCTCGTCGGCTTCGTCCGGCAGCACCAGCAGCGTGACGCCGCGCTTTTCATCGAGGTACTGCGCCGCCACACGCTCCACGTCGTCCGCCGTGATCTCGTCATACATCGCGGAGACGCGGTTGAGGGCCTCCGCGTCACCGAGGACGGTGGCGGCGTAGGCGAGGGCGTCGGCGCGCTCCTCCACCGTGGCGAGCTGACCCACGTGGTCGCGCCGCACCCGGCGAACGGCGCCCAGCACCTCGTCCTCGCCCACGTCGCCGCGCGCCACCTGGTCCAGCGCGTGCCGGATCGCGGCGTCCACGGTGTCCACGTCCACCCCCGACCGAGCGGTGGAGACGATGCCGAAGATGCCGCAGAGGGCGGTCGGGTACAGGTAGGTGTCCACGTCCTGCGCCAGCTGCCCCTCGCGCACGAGCGCCCGCTGCAGGCGCGAGCTCTCGCCGTCCGCCAGCAGATAGGCGAGCACGTCCAGCGCCACCCAGTCGCGCGTCCCGTAGCCGGGCACCGCCCACGCGCGGTACGTGCGTGGAAAGGAGACGGCGTCCTCCATCGTCTCGCGCACCCCGACGGCGGGGAGCACGTCGCTCGGCGGCGCATCCGGAAGCTCGGGGCCGGAGGGCAGGTCGCCGAAGTAGCGCTCGGCCAGCGCGAAGGCATCCTCGGCCGAGATGTCGCCCGCGAACGCCAGCACCGCGTTGCCGGCGGTGTAGTACGTCGAATAGAATGTGCGCGCGTCCTCCAGCGTCGTCGCCTCCAGGTCCGGCGTGTAGCCGATGGTGGGCCAGGAGTACGGGTGCCCGCCGGGAAATAGGAGCTCGTGCAGCCGCTCGTCGGCCAGGCCGTACGGGCGGTTCTCAAAGGTCTGGCGGCGCTCGTTGATCACCACCCCGCGCTGCACCTCGAGCGTTTCCTCGGTCAGCATGGGAAGGAAGAAGGCCATCCGGTCGCGCTCCAGCCAGAGCGGAAGCTCCACGGCGTGCGAGGGAACGGTCTCATAGTAGTTGGTGCGGTCGAGCCAGGTGGAGCCGTTGTTGGTGCCGCCCACCCGCTCCAGCAGGTCGTCGAAATCGCCTTTGGGGGCGTGCTGCGACCCCTCGAACATCAGGTGCTCCAGCAGGTGGGCCAGCCCGGTGCGCCCCGGCCGCTCGTCTCGCGACCCTACGCGGTACATGAGGTGCACGGCCACCAGCGGTGCGGTGCGGTCTTCGTGGGCCACGATCCGCATCCCGTTGCGCAGGACGTGCGTGCGCGACTCGATGCGGAACGGGGTGTCGTGGGTATCCTGCACGTCGTTTCGTCTCCGGGTTGCTCGCTTCGCCGGCGCACGGCGCGCCCTGTGCGAAGGGGCCGAATCTAACACTTCGCGGGCCGTTCCGCTCCCGCGCCGCGCAACAGGCGGCGCGCAATCTCCAGCCGCCGCACGCCATGAGCCAGACCGACCTTCCGTCCGCCCGCGCGCGGGCGCTGCTCCGCGTCCTGGGGCGCCTTCCGCAGGGCGCGCTCTCCCGCGCCTTCGGCCGCATCGCGGACGTGCCCCTGCCGCGCCCGCTGCGCCGCCCCGTCCTGGGCGCCTTCGCCCGCGCCGTCGGCGCCGACGTCGGCGAGTGCGAGCTGCCGCTGGAGGAGTACCCGTCGCTGAACCGCTTCTTCGTCCGCAAGCTCAAGGACGGCGCGCGCAGCTGGCCCGCCGACCCGCGCGTCGCCGCGTCCCCGGTGGACGGCGTGTTCGGGCAGGTGGGCCGGGTGACGGAGGGGAAGCTGATCCAGGCCAAGGGGCGCCAGTACACGCTGGCCGGCCTTCTGGACGACGGCGCGGAGTGGGAGCGCTTCGAGGGCGGCGCCTTCGCCACCATCTACCTGAGCCCGCGCGACTATCACCGCATCCACTCGCCGTGCGGGGGCGTGGTTCCGCGCGCGCGCCACATCCCCGGCGCGCTCCTCCCGGTGAACGCCGCCGCCGTGGCGCACCTCCCCGACCTCTTCGCCCGCAACGAGCGCCTCCTCGCCTACATCGACGGCCCCCTCGGCCGCGTGGCGATGGTGGCGGTGGGCGCCTACAACGTCGGCCGCATCTCCGCCGCGTTCGACCCGGCCTGGAACGCCCCCGCCGGCGCCTCCTCGTGGGTCACCAACCGCCGCGGCCTCGCCGCCGCCACCAAGACGTACGACCCGCCCGTCCCCATCGCGCAGGGCGACGAGATCATGACCTTCCACCTGGGCTCCACCGTGGTGCTGGTCTTCGAGCCCGGCCGCGTGGAGCTGGCGGAGGGGAGCGTGGCGGGTGCGCCGGTGCGGCTGGGGAGCGGGATCGGGCGGGCGCCGTAGGCCCTCACCCCCGCTCGTTCCTCGCTGCCCCCTCTCCCGATAACAGGAGAGGGCTGCTGGCCTGCCCCCGCCAGCGGGGCCAGTTAGAACGGGAGAGCTGTTGGTGTTTCCTTCTTCTTCTTCCGTTCCCCATTCGGGGGTGTCGGCGAAGGTTGTAGCGCCGCAGGCGCGGAGGCCACGTTGGGGATTGCACACT
>DASWNZ010000079.1:0-2050 GCA_036398975.1 Longimicrobium sp. | reverse complement strand
TCCAGGTTGATGGTGTGGCCGCAATTCGGCATCACCGCCAGCGCGGCCGACGGGATGTTCTCCTTCATCAGGACGCCGGGCAGCAGGCAAGGCCAGTCCTCGTCCCCGGTCAGGTCGTACAAGGAGGGCCGCTCCCGCTGCACGCCCAGTTGCGTGTTCGCGGAACCGGTGGCGTCGTGCTCGGCCAGCGCGCGCTGGAATTCGGCGAAGCCGCGCGGGTCCTTGTTCTCGAATTGCACGCGCGTAGGGCCGCGGGCGTAGCGCTCGGCGAAGGCGGCCATACCCTGCGCCCGGATGAACTCCACGACCTTGGCCCCCTCGTCCCGGAAGGCTTCCCGCTTGCCGGGTTCGGCGCCGTAGCCGCAGCCGGCAACGGTCAGCGAGCGGGCGCGGGCGGGGTGGCGGAAGCCGAAATGCAAGGTGGCGAAGCCGCCCATCGACAGGCCGACCACGTGCGCGGCCTCGATGCCGAGGTGGTCCAGCACCGCGGCGATGTCGTCCGCCGCGCGGCCCTGCGAATAGGCGGACGCGTCGCCCGGCACGTCGGAGGGCGGGTAGCCGCGGGCGTTGTAGGCGACGGCGCGGTAGCGCTGGCCGAAGTGGCGGAGCTGCGGCTCCCAACTGCGGGCGTCGCCCGCGAACTCGTGGACGAAAATCACCGGAGTCCCGGACCCGGTCTCCTCGTAGTGCAGCTTCACGCCGTCGTCGGCGGTGGCGTGCGGCATCGTTTCCTCCTCTGGACGCTGTTGTCATATTATACCAACTGCCTTGATCATTGACTCGGATGTGATCCCGCCCGGGTAGCGGACGTGACTCACTGTGCTCCTGTGCTCGATTCGGAGAACGGGGATGGCAGTGGCGATCACGCGGCAGGAGTTGTCGGCATCAGACTTGCGCCGCGAGGCGGCCCGGAGCCGGGACGCGAACGCGGCACGGCGCATGCTGGCGATCGCGCTGGTGCTGGAGGGGCGCACGCGCACGGACGCGGCCGAGATGTGTGGCATGGATCGCCAGACCTTGCGCGATTGGGTGCACCGCTACAACGACGAGGGCCTCGCCGGGCTGTTGAACCGGTCCGCCCCGGGCCCAGCGGCCCGGCTCTCGGCGGAGCAGGAGGCCGAACTGGCCCGCTGGGTCGAGGCGGGGCCGGATCTGGCGCGCGACGGTGTTGTGCGCTGGCGCTGCAAGGACCTGCAGGCTCGCATCGAGCGCGCGTTCCGGGTCCGCTTTCACGAGCGCACGGTCGGCAAGCTGCTTCGCAAGCTCCGCTTCCGGCGCCTCTCCGTGCGGCCGCAGCACCCCGAAAGCGACGTCGCTGCCCAGGCGGCGTTTAAGGGGGCTTCTGCGAGCTGGTGAAGGCTGTCCTGCCGCCACTCGCGCCCGGGACGCCGATCGAGATCTGGTTCGCCGACGAAGCCCGCGTCGGCCAGCAGGGCACGCTGACCCGCGTCTGGGCCAAGCGGGGCTCGCGCCCGCGCGCGCCGCGCGACCGGCGCTACACCTCGGCCTGGCTGTTCGGCGCGGTCTGCCCTGAGCGCCGTCTCGGCGCCGCCGTGGTCATGCCGGAGGCGAACACCGAGGCCATGCAGGCGCACCTGGCCGAGATCAGCCGCGGCGTCGCTCGCGGTGCGCACGCCGTCCTCGTGCTCGACGGTGCCGCCTGGCACACCACCCCGAAGCTGCAGGTGCCCGCGAACATCAGCCTGTTGCCGCTGCCCCGCTACGCGCCGGAGCTCAACCCGGTGGAACTGATCTGGGAGTTCCTCCGGGCCAACCTCCTGAGCCATCGCGTGTGGGACAGCTACGAGGCGATCGTGGATGCGTGCTGTCAGGCCTGGACCGCGCTGATGCGCATGCCCGAGCAGATCGCCTCCATCACCACCCGGCCCTGGGCACAGGTCAAAGTCTAGGGCGACTGGTATAAGGCCCCGTCGGACCACCCGCTCCAGTCCGCTACTCCGTTGGGGATGGTCGAGCGGCTCTCGGCGGAACGGGATAAGGCCGCTTCGGCGATCCGCACCCGCGTCCCGCCCGTATCTCACCGGCCCCG
>DASWNZ010000078.1:0-35222 GCA_036398975.1 Longimicrobium sp. | reverse complement strand
GGCGTGTGGCGCCCGCCCTCTTCCTTGGTCAGCACGTACACCTCGGCCTTGAACGTCGTGTGCGGCGTGATGGTCTTGGGCTTCGCCAGCACCATCCCGCGCTGGATGTCGTCCTTGGCCACACCGCGAAGGAGGAGGCCGACGTTGTCGCCTGCCTGTCCCTCGTCCAACAGCTTGCGGAACATCTCCACCCCGGTGACCGTCGTCGACTTGGCCGAGTTCATCCCCACCAGGTCCACCGTCTCGCCCACCTTGATGATCCCGCGCTCGATGCGCCCCGTCGCCACCGTGCCGCGACCCGTGATGGAGAACACGTCCTCCACCGGCATCAGGAACGGCTTGTCCGTCTCGCGCACCGGCTCCGGGATGTAGCTGTCCACGGCGTTCATCAGCTCGGTGATCTTCTGGCCCCACTCGCTGTTCGGATCGCCCGACTCCAGCGCCTTGAGCCCCGAGCCCATGATGATCGGGATCTCGTCGCCCGGGTAGTCGTACTCGCTGAGAAGCTCGCGCACTTCCAGCTCCACCAGCTCCAGGAGCTCCGGGTCGTCCACCATGTCAACCTTGTTCAGGAAGACGACGATGTACGGCACGTTCACCTGGCGGGCCAGCAGGATGTGCTCGCGCGTCTGCGGCATGGGGCCGTCCGCGGCGGACACGACGAGGATGGCGCCATCCATCTGGGCGGCACCCGTGATCATGTTCTTCACGTAGTCGGCGTGGCCGGGGCAGTCCACGTGCGCGTAGTGGCGCGCCGCGGTCTGGTACTCCACGTGCGCCGTCGAGATCGTGATGCCGCGGGCGCGCTCCTCGGGAGCCTTGTCGATGTTGTCGAAGCTGACGAAATCGGCCAGCCCCTGCGCCGCCTGGATGCGCGTGATCGCCGCCGTGAGCGTCGTCTTGCCGTGGTCCACGTGGCCGATCGTGCCGACGTTCACGTGCGGCTTGTTGCGCTCGAACTTAGCCTTTCCCATGGTGCTTTCTGGATCCCGTACGGGTGGTTTGACGACGAGGAGGCGCCAGAGCTCGCGATGGGACTCGAACCCATGACCTCTTCCTTACCAAGGAAGTGCTCTGCCGGCTGAGCTACGCGAGCTTGCTCCCCTACCCGGGCTGCGCCCGGACGACAGACAGAGAAACCTTGCCGTGCCATCGGGCAAGGTTTCCCGTTTTCCAGCTCTTCCGCGGAGCGCGCGATAGGTACACGCATCCCGGGGAAGAGAAGACGGGTAACATACCTAGACCTTCCGGGCCAGTCAAGGCCCCCTCCCGTGCCCGTGCCTGCCTCCGCACCGAACCCGGCGTGCTGGTACAGAACCGGCAGAACGCCCCGCGGGCGTCCCTTCCCCTCCCCACCCACACCACTATGCCCAAACTCCCGCGCATCCTTCGCTCGCGCCGGCCCGGCTTCGCGGCGTCGGTCGTGTTCACGCTGGCCGTCGGCGTGGGCGCCGGGCTGGCGCTGCTGGGGTTCGCGGATGCAGGGGTGGCGTACACCCCCGCGCGGGTGCTCCCGGCGTGGGACCGCCTCGCCGCTGGCCACGGCTGGACGGAAGGGCTGATCACGGTGGAGGAGATCCGCCACGCCGGCCTCGAGTCGCTCCTGCGCGTGCTTTGGGGCACGACCGCGCTGGTTGTGGCGAGCGCGTGCATCATCGCGGCGGCGCGCGTGCTGGCGCGGGGCGCGTCGCGGCGGCCGGCGGTCGCCATGCGCGTGGTACTGGGCGCGGGCGCGCGGCGCATCTTCCGCTTCGCCATGGCGGATGCGGGGGCGGCGGTGCTCGCGGGCGGCGCGCTGGGCGTGGCGCTGGGCTTCGGACTGGGAAGTCTGGTTCGCGCGACGTGGCCGTGGGAGATCGAGGGGTGGAGCGGGGGCGGCGGGCGCGCGGTCCTCATCGCCGTCGCGCTGCCGGTGGGGGTGGCGCTGCTGTGCGTGTTGTCACCGGTGGCCATCGCATTCCGCCGCGAGCTGGCGTCGGGGCTCTCCACGGGCGACCGCGCGACGGCGGGGCGCTACGAGGGATGGGTGCGGCGCGTGCTGACGGTGGCGCAGTTCTCCGCGTCGATGGCGCTGCTGATCGGCGCCGGCACGCTGCTGCGCGGCTCGCTGGACGGCGGGCCGGCCTCCACGCCCGGCTTCGACCCGCGCGACACCCTCACCCTGAACGTCACCCTCCCCGCGCGCGCGGACGCGGGAATGCGCGCCGCGTACCTGCGCGACACGCTGGACCGCGTGCGGGCGATCCCCGGCGTACGCGCAGCCAGCCTGGTGAGCGGCGACGGCTGGACGGGGACCGGGCCGCGCGACGTCGTCACCTCCTACTGCCGCCCCGCCTGCGCCGACGCCATGCTTCGCATGCCGGTGCTCCTCAAGAGCGTGCACCAGCTCGTCGCGAGCCCCGGCTACTTCGGCGCGCTGGGGATTGACGTCGTCGAGGGCCGCGAGCCCGCGGCCGGCGAAGACCGTGTGGCGGTGGTCTCCCTGCTGGCGGCGCGCACCCTCTTCCCCGGCGTGGAGCCGGTCGGGCAGCACATCCTCCCCCGTCGCGAGGACGACATGCTGAGCGTCGCGAACACGGTTCCCAAGTACCGCGTCGTCGGCGTCGTCGCGGACGTGCGGCCGCTGGGGCCGGGCGTCGGCGAAAAGGTGCAGCCGGTCGTCTACTTCTCCGCCTTCCAGCACCCGCCGCGCGATGTGGGCGTCGCCGTCCGCGCCACGGGCGACCCGATGCGGCTGGCCGGCGCCGTCGAGCGGGCGGTGATGGCGGCGGCTCCCGGCGCGCTCATCCGCGACGTGATGACGATGGAGGAGCGGCTCGCGCGCTTCGCCGCGCCGGTGCGCTGGACGGCGGGGGTGCTGGGTGCGCTGGCGGTGGTGGGGGTGGTGCTGGCGTGCGCGGGGCTCTTTGGCGTGGTGAAGGAGGGGGTGGCGCGCCGCACCCGCGAGATCGGCGTGCGCATGGCGCTCGGCGCGCGGCAGGAGCAGGTCGTCCGTCACGTCGTGGGCGACGCGATGCGGCTCGCGCGCACCTCGCTGATCCTGGGCTCCATGGCCGCCTTTGCGACGGCGCGGACGCTCCAGGTCTTCTTCCACGGCATGCGCCCCTGGGACCCGGCGCTGTACGCGGGCGTGGCGCTGCTCCTCACCGCCGTCGCCCTCGTGGCGAGCTATATCCCCGCCCGCCGCGCAGCCTCCGTGGACCCGATGGTGGCGATACGGGGGAGCTGAGGGGGGTTACCCTGGCGAGTGAACTCACGGCAACAACAGCACAAAGTCCGCCTTCGCGGACTCCCGGGCGAGATCCGCCCCCGCGCCGTCGCTCGCCGTACGAACCGGGTGCATTCGTAGGGGCAGACCTGCGTGTCTGCCCGCCCTCGCCGCCGCTCCAACGCCCGCGCCGCCACCGAAAACCCGTAGGGGCCGCCCCACGTGGCTGCCCGTGCCCCGCCATGCCCCGTAATTCGCCAGATGCGCGATGAATCCGGTTCCGGCCCCCGGTTCGCGGTTCCCGGCACCACGACGCGAATGAATTCGCCGCTGGAACAACACAATGTCCGCCTGCGCGGACTGGCCCCGGCTCCTCGAGACCGCTTCAGCGGTCTTCCCGTGGTTCCAGCCGGGGGGTTCAGCCCCCGGTGTTCCGTCCCCGGGTGGGTGGCCGCCAAACCACAAAGCCCCGCGCCGGACATCTGGCGCGGGGCTTCGTTCGTCATCCAATCAAACCCGTCAGGGCGTACCCATCGGCTGGCCGGGGTCGGACTGGGGCTCCTGCTGACGAGGGGCGCGCAGGCGGGGCGTCTGGCCAAAGGTGTAGTTGAAGGCCAGGAAGACCCCGCGCGCCCCGAACCTCCGCTCCGTCTCCACGCGGTACCCCTCGATCCCGTTCGGATCGTTGAGGCTGGCGTCCAGGATCTCGGCGGAGGAGCGCATGCGCATCATGTTGAACGGGTCCTGCACGCGCACCGTCACGTTCGCCTTGTCCTTGAGGAACTTGTGGCGCAGCGAGAAGTTCGTCATCGCGAATGCGCCGATCCGCCCGTACTCGGTGTTCATCGACCCGCGGTACATCCCGAAGGCCGAGGCGTCGAGGCTCTTGCTGATGCGCAGGTTGGCGTTGGCGCGCGTCGACCAGCCCAGGCCCGAGCTGGAGATGGCGCCCGCCGCCGTGCCGCCGTCCGAGTCCTGGTGGAAGACGTTGCCCCCCACGAAGCCCGTGAGCCGCCCCGCGCGCAGCGACGCGTTGGCGTCCGCGCCGTACGAGTCCGCCGTGGCGATGTTGGACACCGTGGAGGTGATGGTGTCGCCCTGCGTTGTGCGCACGCGGCGGATGGCGCCCTCCGTGTGGCGGTAGAACGGCGTCAGCTGCAGCGAGCCCAGCTTGCCGCTCTGCTGGAAGCCCAGCTCGAACGCGTCCGTGTACTCCGGGCGCAGGTACGGGTTGCCGCGGAAGCGGTTGAGCGGGTCCTCGTAGAAGAGGAAGGAGTTGAGCATCTGCGTCTGCGGGCGCTGGATGCGCCGGGAGTAGCTCGCCTTCACCTGGCGCGTGGCGTCCACGTTGTAGGCCACGAGCGCGCTCGGGAAGAAGTCGTTGAACGGCTCCAGCTCGTCGTCCGAGCGGTTGGTGGAGCGGTCGGTGCGCTCCAGGCGCAGCCCGCCCTGCAGCTCGAACTTCCCGGTCTGGCGCGTGAAGACGCCGTACCCCGCGTGCACCCGCTCGTCGATCTTGAAGACGTTGCTGCCGCCGCTGTTGACCCAGGCGTTGTCCGCGTACGAGAAGCGCTGCGTGGTCAGGTCGTTGTCCACCTGGCGAAGCTGCCCCTTGTACCCCGTCTCCACCCGCACCCCGGCCAGCATGCGGGTGAGGTCCGCCATCAGGTACATCTCGCTGTTTGCGGCGTCGGTCAGGTTCTGCGTCTTGAACGGCTGGTTGCCGATCGGCGCGCCGTTCACGTCCATCGGCTGCTGCGTGAAGCCGTTCATCTGCTCGAACGCGGAGCGGTTGTAGCGCGCCTCCACGTTGAGCTCGTTCTGGCGCGGCCTGATGACGTTGCGGTACGACAGCGTCCCGTCGAACGAGGCGTCGTCCGAGGTCATCCGCTGCCGGTCGTCAGAAGCGGCGAGCGGGTTGCGCTGCGCGTCGAAGCGGGTAAAGGTGTTGCGCGTGTCGTTGCGGAAGTCGCGCCCGCTCACCATCAGCGTGGCGGCCAGGGAGTTGGTCTTCCCCAGCTTCACCTCGGTGTTGGTGTTCACGGTGTGCGACTGCATGCGCCCGGCGCCGTTGGAGAGCTGGTCCATGAAGTTGACCGGGGAACCGGCGCCCGTGATGTTCGTGCGGTTGTTGAAGCCGGTCGTGTTGCGCCCGTCGCCGAAGTAGCCGTAGCTGCCGAACAGCGTCACCCGCCCGCGCTGGTAGCCCAGGTTGCCCGAGCCGTTGTAGCGGTCGCTGGTGCCCGCGGCCAGCGTCACGCCGCCGGAAAGGCCCAGCTCCGCGTTCCCCTTGAGGACGATGTTGACGATCCCCGCCATCCCCTCGGGATCGTACTTGGCCGAGGGGTTGGGCACCACCTCGACGCGGTCGATCATGTTGGCCGGGAGCTGCTGGAGGAACTGGCCCAGCTGGTCGCCGCGCATGGGGGCGGCGCGGCCGTTGATCTGCACCGCGACGTTCTGGTTGCCGCGCAGGCTCACGCGGCCGTCCTGGTCCACCTCAACCGCCGGCACGTTGCGCAGCACGTCGGTGGAGTTGCCCCCCGCCGCCGTGGGCATGTCCTTGGTCGAGTACGTGTTGCGGTCGGCGGACATCTGCACCGCGGCGCGCTGCCCGGTGGCGGTGATCCCCTCCAGCTGCACCGCGCTCGCCGCCAGCCGCACCGCCGGCGCCTCGGCCGAGGTGGCGCCGGGCGCGATGGCGATCTCGCCCGACTTCGTGGTGGTGTGGCCGATGTGCGATACGCGCAGGAAGTAGCGCCCGGGCCGCAGCCCCTCCACGCGGAAGGTGCCGTCCGGGCGCGTCACGGCGCCGGCGGCGAGCGTGGAATCCGCCCGGCTCCACACGCCGACCGTAGCCGAGGGAACGGGGCGCCCGGTGGCCGCGTCCAGGATGGTGCCGCGAAGCTGCGCACCGCCTTCCTGGGGAATCATGGGGCGCGCACCGGCGGGTGGTCCACCGGGCTGCGGCGTGGGGGCCTGCGCAAAGGCGGCAGTCGTGCCGCAGGTCAGGAGCAGCGCGAGGGTTAGTCCGCTGAAAGGCTTCATGGTGGCCGCGAAGTTGGAATGGTGGGAACGCCCCCGCACTCTGGAGGCGGGATCAGCCGCCCCGGAGTGCTCCGGGGGGTGGGCGGCATTCATTGGATGCGCGACCCCGCCGTGGGGTTGCACCGGTCCGGCGCCCGTACGTGACGTCACGGAGGGTGGTTTCGGACCGTGCGAGAAATTTAGCAGGAATGTGCCCCGCCGTGTACCCGTCAGGCGTGAGCACTGAATTAACACGGAATGGACGGGGTGTCGCGAAAGTGGGAAATCGGGGCGTGGCACGGAACCTGTTGCCGGATCCTCCACTGCCGGAACGGACACTCCAAACCGAGGGGGATGTATGAGGAAGATGGTCCTGGCCGGGATCGTCGCGGGCGCCGCGGCCTCGCTCGGCGCCTGCGCCCCGGCGATGCACTTCGCGGTCGCCAGCCCGAGCTGCACTGCCGCCACCCCGTGGACGACACACTCGCGGATGAACATCAACACCCACGCGCTGCGGGTGCAGCGGACCTCCGCGCGCTACTCCGCCGGCTACCGCTACGAGCGGGCGAACCCCAACAAGTGGCGCCAGATCGCGGACGGCGAGTGCAGGTAGAGGGGTCATAGCCCTCACCCCAGCCCTCACCCCCCCCCGGCCCCCCTCTCCCAAACTGCTGGGAGAGGGGGGAGACGCGACGGTCCGCGCTCATCGCCCACATCCGTAGGGGCGCGATTCATCGCGCCCTGGCCTGACGCGCACCGACACCCGTCGGGGCAGACCTGCGTATCTGCCCACCCTTTCCGCCACCGCGACCCCCGCCCGTCGGCACCGACACCCGTAGGGGCCGCCCCACGTGGCTGCCCGTGCCCTCCCGCGCGCATTCACCCACGCAACGGGCACCCACCCACGCAAAAACCCCCTCCCCCAGGCAGTTTTGGGGGAGGGGGAAGCGTCGCGGAGCGACGCTGGGGGTGAGGGCCCTGGTGAGGCCCCCCTACGCCATCCCCTCGTCCAGCTGCTCCCGCAGCGCCAGCGCGAGCTGCAGCGCCACGAGCCGGGCGTGGTCCTCCTCGACGGGCAGGTACCAGTGGGCACCGCGCACCACCGCCTCGGCATCCCCGCACTGCGCGCGGATGCCGCTTTCGTCGTACACCACGGTGGGAGCGCAGGAGAGATCGCGGAGGAGCGGGTGGGGCTGCATCGCCGCGGCCACCAGGAGGCCCAGCCGGTGCCAGTGTGGCGAGAGCGGACCTGGCGCGCCGTACTCCGCCGCCTCCCGCAGGCGCTTGCGGAGCGCGCCGCGGTCCATGCCGTCGTCGCGCGACCAGCGCGCCAGCTCGGCGCCCATGCGCGCCACCATCCCGATCGCCTGGTAGCCGGGGAGGCCCAGCGCGTTGCGGGCGTAGCGCAGCGCCCGCGTCTCGGCGGCTTCCAACGCCCTGAAGATCGGGCTGTAGCTGTCCGAGTCGTGGCGTAGCGGCGCCACCCGCCCCGACTGCGGGACGATGGCGCAGAAGCGCTCGTAGAAGACCTCGGCGGGGGATTGAAGCTGAGTCTCGATCAAGCGGGCCATCCGGATGGAGGCGCGGGAGATAACGGGGGAGGCGTTACAGTTTGCGTTGCAGACGGGACAGTGCGCAAGACTTACGTTTTCCGCACGCACGAAGCCCCTCCACCTGGATGCGGTGGAGGGGCTTCGTTTCGTGCGTCCTTTCAGCGCGTCAGTCCGCCGCTGAAGCCTGTCGCCGTCCGGCCGCGATGTCGCGCACGGTGGAGGCCAGCATCCGCACGCGCGCGGCGTCGCTGGATCGGGCCGCGTCGCGGGTGAGCTGCGCGGCGAGAGAGTTGAGCGCCGTGCGCCGTGCCGCGCCGCTGAGCCGCTCCGCGCGGGCCAGCGCGCTCGCCACCGCCGTGGAGCGGGCGCGGGTGAGGCCGTTGCTCCGCTTGATCTGGTCCAGGTAGGCGCGCGCCACCACGAAGCTGGCGGGCCACTCGATGCGCGTCTGCAGCTGCGGGTTGAAGGTCTCCTCGCGCACCAGCTTGGCGGCGTCGATCTCGTTCTGCGTCAGGTGCTCGCTGGGGCGCAGCTCGAACACGTCCAGCCCGCGGCCGATCTCCGAGCCGTAGACGTGGCCGTTGTGCCAGTACGCGCTCCAGTAGCCGCCCACCACCACCTCGCTGGTGCTCATGGGGCCGCGGTCGAAGAAGGCGATCTCCACCGGCTTCGCGGGGTTGGTGAAGTCGAAGACCGAGATGCCGCCCTGGTACCACGCCTGCACCATGATGTCGCGCCCCGGCACCGGCACCAGCGAGCCGTTGTGCGCAACGCAGTTCTCCGTCTCCGTCTGCGCCACCGGCAGCTTGTAGTAGCTGGCCAGCCGCAGCCGCCGTTGCGCGGTGATGTTGAAGATGGCGTTAGCGCCCCACGTGGGACGGTCGCTGGCGCGGCAGCGGGGCGCCACTCCCCCGCCCCACTCGTCGGTAAAGATCACCTTGCGGCCGTCGTTGCTGAAGTTGGCCGAGTGCCAGTACGCGAAGTTGGGATCGGTCGCCTCCGCGATGCGCCGCGGGTTGGCGGGATCGCGGATGTCCAGGATGATCCCGTTCCCCGAGCACGCCCCCGCCGCCAGCCCCATCTCCGGGTAGACGGTGATGTCGTGGCACATGTCCGTCTCGGCGGTCTCCTGCGTCCCCTCGCCGTGCCGGCCGCCGCGCCACAGCCCGGCGATGTTACCCGCCGAGTCCGCGAAGATGCGCGGCGTGCTGACGATGCGCGCCTGCTGCGGATTGGCCACCGGCACGCGGATCACCTCGATGCGGAAGAGCGAGGTGTTGGGGTCCTGCTCCGGGCGGGCGCCTGAGCACCCGGCCAGCTCGGCGCCGGGGCGCACCGGCGCGGTGCCGCTCACGTAGATGTAGACGTGCGACGAGTCGCGCGGGTCAGGCACCAGGGTGTGCGTGTGCGAGCCGCGGCAGGTCTGCACGGTGGCCACCTGGCGCGGCGACTCTACGTTGCTGATGTCGTAGATGCGCACGCCGCGGAAGCGCTCGGTGCTCACCGGCCCCTCCACCCCCGTCGTGCCACAGTCCAGCCGGCCGCGCGTCTCCTCCACCGACATGAAGAGGAGGTTGCGGTGCACCGACACGTCGCCCTGGCCGCCGGGGCACACGATGGTGCCGCGCAGCCGCGGGCGCCGCACGTCCGTCATGTCGTAGATCTGCACGCCGTGGAAGCCGCCCATGAACGTCGTGTTGCCATGGAAGGCGAGGTCGGCGTTGATCAGCCCGAAGTTGTTCATGTCCTGCGGGTCGATGAAGCCGGCGGGCCGCGGCGTGTGCGACACCAGCGCCATGTTGCGGGCGGCCTCCCCCGCGTTCATCCACCCCGCGCGCAGCCCGATGCGCGGGTCGCGCGCCTGCGCATCGGCGGACGTCCATACCGCGCCCACGAGCAGGGCGGCCATCACGAGCCTTGCAGCCGTCGTTTCGATTTTCATCTCGTTCTTCGGTGAGGTGTCTGAATCCGGCTGGGGCGCTCCAGGGGCGCGCCTCAGCCGCGGGGAATCGTGGACAGCAGCGCCCGCATGCGGGCGATCTCCGCGCGCTGGTCCGCGTTCACGTCGGTGGCGAAGCCGTACATCTCGGAGGTCTGGGCCGCGCCGGGTGTGGCGAAGAGCTGGTTGACCATCGTCACCGCGCCCTCGTGGTGGCGGATCATGTACTCCAAAAAGAGCCGGTCGAACCCCGCCCCTCTCGCCGCCGCCAGCCGCGCCAGCTCCGCGTCGGTGAGCATCCCGGGCATCGTGGCGTGCTCGCCGTGGCCGGCGTGCGCATCGGCGGGCGGCATCTCCGCGCCGTGACGCCGCAGCCAGCTCCGCATCTGCCGCATCTCGTCGTCCTGCGACACGTCGATGCGCTCGGCGATCAGGCGGATCTCGGAGCGGGTGCTCCGCTGCCGCACCATCGCCGTCATCACCCGCGCCTGGGCGTGATGCGCCATCATGTGCTGCATGAATCGTACATCCGCGTCGCTGTTGCGGCGCACGGTGTCGGCGGCGGCGCGGCGCGCCGTGTCGGCCGGCGCGGCGGGCTGCTGCACGCCGGCGGGGGCGGGCGGCGGCGCTTCGGTGCCCGTCGTGCCGCACGCGCCGAGCGCGAGCACCCATATGGCCGCGCGGCCGGATGATCTCTTCATGCGCCTTGCTCCTCCAGAGCTGGAACGGGGCTTCCCATCGTGCAACCTACCACGCGCGCCGCGAGCCGGAAACGCGGCGCGATCACGGGTTCCGCACGCAGCGCGTGCAGACGGGCGCAAAGACGGCGTCGAAGCCCGGCCCGATCGTCCCGCCGTTGATGGTGACGACGTTGGCGTGCGCGGGATCGTCGATGGTGGTGCTCGCCACGTACACGGCGTCGGCGGGCTCCACGTCCTCGCCCACGACGAAGCGGCAGTTGTTGAAGGTCAGCGACTGCCTCGTTCGCCGCGGCCCCTGCGCCCAGTCGAAGTTCCAGTACACGTCCGCGATGCGCATCCCGCGGTTCGCCTCGCCCGCGACGCGCTCGCGGGTGGTAAAGGTGCAGTCCGTGAAGGTGACGTCCTTGGGATAGACGATGCGGTTGCCGAACGAGTCGGGGTAGCCGACCTCGAAATCGCAGTCGCGGATCCGCACCGTCGAGTTCTCGGCGTAGAGGAAGAACGGCGCCTTCGCCACGATGTCCTGCCCCGTGACGGTGGAGCCTTCGTGCACTCCCACGTCGAAATCGCCGTTCAGCAGGCGGAGGCGCGTCAGGTTCACCTCCACCTTGAGGGTGTTGCCGAAGCCGCGCCCGTCGACCTCCACGTCGATCCCGGTGGGGTCGCGGGTGCCGCGCGTGGTGAAGGTGTGCACGTCCGCCCTGGAATGCCCGCCCGTCAGCACGAAGCCGCCGCGGAACACGTCCACCGCATCGCAGTTGTAGACTTTGGCCGCGACGTTCGTGGAGACGGAGACGCCGTCCGCCACACCGTTGCGGAAGTGGCAGTCCTCCACCACCGCGCGCAGCCTTCCGCGGTGCGACGGCTCTCCATAGAGGAAGACGAGGTGCGCCTGCTCCAGCTGGTGCTGCTGGTAAGGGCCCTGCGCGGCGGAGTTGCCGTCGAAGGTGAGCCCGCGGATGATGAGCGGCCTGGAGTCGGCGTCGCCCGAGTACGGCACGCGCTCGGTGGTGAAGCTGCGGGCCCACTTCCCCTGCATCGGCGGGCGCGTGATGACGGCGTCGAACCCCTCGTAGGTGATCCCCTCGCGGATGTTGACCGAGGTGACGCGGTAGGTGCCGCGCGGAAAGACGATCACCCCGCCGCCGCGCGCGTACACGGACTCGATGGCGCGCTGGATGGCCGGCGTGTCGTCCGCCGTGCCGTCGCCGCGCGCGCCGAAGTCGCGCACGCTCACCAGCGCGCGCCGGTCGTCGTCCACGATGGTGTGCGTGTAGACCGCGTTGCGCCCCAGCGCAGCCCCCGCGGGACTGGAGAGCTGGACGCTCACCGTCTCGTCCGTCTCGTTGATCCCATCGTTGGCGACCGCGATGCGGATCGTACGCGTGGTCGTCCCCGCCGGAAAGGTGAGCGTGCCGGCCGCGAGCGTGTAGTCCTGCCCGCTGCCGTGCGGCACCGCGTGCGCCGTCCCGCCCGAGACGGCGTACCGCACCGTCACGCGCTGCGCCGACGCCTCGCTCAGCCGCACGGTCACGACGGCCGCCGCCTCGCTTTCCGGCGCGCTCCCCGCCGCGCTCGCGAACCCCACCACCGGCGCGCCGCTCTCCGCCGCCGCAGCGATCCGGGGCAGCCCGGAAGCCATCCACCCCGCCCCGCCCGCCAGCAGCAGCGCCGCCGCGGCCATCGCGCCGCGACGTGCGGTCGAGCGCCCGGGAGCGCCGTTCTCGTGGCCGCTCATCGCCCTCTGGTCCGTGTCATCGCCGCACTTACCACGCGCCTCACCCTGTTGAGCACCACCTGCCGCGAGCGCCTCGAACGGAGCGCCGCATCCGCACGCCCAACCTGCACGTTCAGTGCTCGGTTGCTAGAGACCGCGGAATCGCGGCCGGTGCGGCGATCCACCACGCACGACGCGCCGCCTCGGTTCGACGGCGGCGCGATCGTCTGTGGTGGAAGTGTCTTGCGGCTACGGCTGCGCGTTCGCGGCGTCGCAATCCTCCGGACCCATGATCTGCCGGACTTCGGCCTCGCCCTCCCAGCCGGGCCAGTGCTCCCGGTGCATGTTCATCAGCCACACGGCGCCCTCCACGGCCTCCTCGCGCGAGTTGGCCGCGACGATCCCGTACCCGCCCACGACCTCCTTGCTCTCGGTAAAGGGCCCATCGACGACGTTCACCGTGCCGCCGTACAGCCGGACGCGCGTGCTCATCGCGGTCGGCGCCAGGCCGCCGGTGTCGAGCAGCGTGCCGGCCCGGCTCGCCTCCTCGCTCGCCTTCCCCATCGCCTCCATGAACGACTGAGGCGGCGGGCCGCTATTCTCCGGGCACTTCACGAAAGTCATGAATCGCATCTCGATCTCCTGTGTTGACCGGGTGTGAAGCGGGTGCCTGCCGAGGCCTCTGATCCCCCGCTCTGATGATGCGACGAACGACGCGAGCCGAAATCGACAGGACCGGCTATCCCCGGTGGGGACTATCAAAGGCGCAGAAAGGGAACAACAAAAGAACAGCTCACACAGAGGCCACAGAAGGAACTGAAAGCCACAGAGAAACCCTTTCGCGGTTCTCTCTGTGGCTCTGTGTCTCTGTGTGAGCCCTGCGGCTACGCGGCCGTCAGGAGGAGCGGCTTGCCACGGGTGACGACGATGGTGTGCTCGTAGTGCGCCGTGAGGCTGCGATCCGCGCTGGTGATGGTCCACCGGTCCGCTGCCGTCCGCGACGAGCGCGCGCCCACCGAGATGATCGGCTCCAGCGCGATGACCAGCCCCTCCGTCAGGCGCGTCCTGTCCTGCGGATCGTAGAAGTTGCAGACGGTGGGGCTTTCGTGGATGCTGCGCCCGATGCCGTGCCCGCAGAGGTCGCGCAGAACCTTGAAGCCGTGGCGCTCCACCTCCGCCTCGACCTTGCCGCCGACCACCGCGAGCCGCTCTCCGGCCCGGGCCGCGCGTGCGCCGCGCCAGAAGGCCGACTCCACGCACTCCAGCATCCGGCGCGCCTGGTCCGAGATCGGCGGCACACCCACCGTGACCGCCGCGTCGGCGTAGTAGCCGTCGAGCTCCACCGTCACGTCCAGCGTGACCAGGTCGCCCTTCTGCAGCACGCGCGCACCGGGGATGCCGTGCACCGCTTCTTCGTTGACGCTGATGCACGAATGTCCGGGAAAGCGGTAGTGCATCCTGGGAGCGGCGCGCGCACCGTGCTCCCCGAGCACGCCGGCCGCGATCCCATCCAGATCCGCCGTGGACATCCCCTCGCGCACCGCATCGCGCATCGCCTGCAGCGCGAGCGCGACCACGTGCCCGGCGCGCTTCAGCCCGAGTAGATCCTGCTCCGATTCGATGGACATACGATCTCTACAAGTAAGTGGTCCGTAGGGCTCGTCGCGCGGGCCGCCCGCGGCTGGCGATCACGAGATCACGCGTCCGCCAGCGGGATGGTGAACGTAAAGGTGGTGCCCACACCCACCGTGCTCGCCACTCGTATCTCACCGCCGTGCGTCTCCACGATTCCACGCGCGATGGCGAGGCCAAGGCCGGCGCCGTGCCGTCCGGAACGGTCGGCCTGCCAGAACTGATCGAAGATGCGCGCACATTGATCCGGAGGGATCCCCGGACCGGTGTCGGACACCGAGAAACGCGCTTCGCCCTCGCCTGCTTCTAGGCCGAGCGTGATCAGGCCGCCCGCCGGGGTGAACTTGACCGCGTTTCCCACCAGATTGGAGAGCACCTGGTGGATGCGGTCGGAGTCGGCCAGCACCGGAAGCGGGGCGGGCGGGGTGCGGATCTCGAAGCGGAGCCCTCGTTCCTCCGCCAGGGGCTGCAGCGTTTCGCAGGCCGCGCGCGCCAGCGCCACCGCGTCGTGCCGTCCACGCTCCACGGGGAGGTGCCCGGAGGCGATGCTCGCGACGTCCAGCAGGTCCCGGATCAGCCGGTCCATCTGCTCCGCGGCTCGCACGATGATGCCGAGCTGCTTGCGCACCGGCGCCTCCTGCGGGCCGGTGGGGAGGGTGTCCAGCAGGAATCCCGCGCTCAGCGACACCGTGTGCACGGGGTTGCGCAGGTCGTGCGACACGACGCCCAGCACCTCGTCGCGCATGCGCACGGCCAGGTTGAGCGCCGCCTCCACGCGGGTGCGCTCCGCGATGTCCATCCGCAGCTCGATCTCGGTGCTGACCGCCGCGGCCAGATCGGCGAGGCTGGCGACCTGGTCGTCCGTCCACTGGCGCGGTACGTAGTCCATCACGCACAACGTTCCGATGGCGTGGCCGCCGGCGGTGAGGAGCGGAATCCCCGCGTACGCCCTCACCCCGAAGCCGTCTATGGCGGGATTGCCCCCCACCATCGGATGGCCGCGCGTGTCGGGGATGATGAGCGGCGCGCCCAGCACCACGGTGTGCTTGCAGAACGACATCTCCAGCGGCGTTTCCCGGGCGCTGGCGAGCGGCTCGGGGATGCCGGTGCAACTGAGGTAGAACTGCCGCCGATCGTCGACGAGCGTCACGGTGGAGATCGGCGCCTGGAGCAGCTTCGACGCCAGGCGCGTCAGCCGGTCGAAGGCCTCTTCCGTGGGCGAGTCCAGCAGCGCCGTGGCGCGCAGCTCACCGAGCCGCTCGGGATCGTGCAGCGGGCTCGCAGGCGCCGCGTTTGGTGCGTTCTCTCTCATGGCGAGCGTCGCATGCAGGTTGTGTGCACGGCCCCGGCTCCTCCGCATTCGTCAAGTTGCTGCACCTCTCCATCCCTGCCGCGGACGTTCGCCCCGCCCCTCGCACGTGATCACGTTGTTGGATGGACCGTTGAGAACGGCCAGCCACGGCCTGCCACCTCCACTAGGCCCGGTCCCCGATAGGGGATCGTTTCCGTTTCGCGGATCCAATAACAACCCTGCATCGTTGCGTACAATCCCGCCATTGCAAGACAGAGGTTTGCTACCGTCGCTTGAGGGAATTCAGCGTTACGATTGTGCTTGACCTGGTTGTAAGCGGCGTACCACACAGGCGTAGGCTTCTGAATCGTGCATCCCATGAACGGATGCACGTACTTCGCGGCAGGGGACCAGAATCGAAGTCCTACTTCGGAAGCCTCCAATCCGAGCCTCTGTATGAGCGACTGGTAGTGCGTAACGTTCGTGCGGACTCCTATCGTCCATGGATCCCATATCTGCAGAACCTCCTTGCACAGACTCTCCCACTCAGTACACGCGCGGAGGAGCAGCTCGTAGATGCGGTGTGAGTAGACGTCGAGGTTTGCATCTGCCGGCTGCACGTATTGCGTGAGCCGCAGCAGGTCTTGCACCAGTAGAGAGAACGAGCTGACGTAGGCCGGCCCGAGGTGCTGAATCTTGCGGAGCGGATTCTTCGGATTCGCGTACAACATCGGCACCCTTACTGTGAGGGAGTACGGGCAGATGCTCTGAGCTGTGGAACGAAAGAGGCCCCGCAGCGCAAACCACGCCACAGGGCCATCTTACAAGGAGCGGGAGACGGGACTCGAACCCGCGACCCTTAGCTTGGAAGGCTAATGCTCTACCAACTGAGCTACTCCCGCCCGGGAGTTCCCCACCGCGAGCGGCGGGGTGGAAAAGCTAGTGGATCGGTGCGGGGCACGCAATCCGGTTCGGCAGGCGCCGAGAGCCACCTGTCGGGTTCGAACCGACGACCTTTCGATTACAAATCGAGTGCTCTACCAGCTGAGCTAAGGTGGCGAAGGGGTCGAATTTAACGCGAAATCGCCCCCTTCACCACCCCCGCCGCCTACGACCCCAGCGACCAGCGCGGCCCCTGCGCCGTGTCCTCCACCACCACCCCGCGCGCCGCGATCTCGTCGCGGATGGCGTCCGCGGCGGCGAAGTCGCGCGCCGCGCGAGCGGCCTGGCGCGCGGCGATCCGCTCCTCCACCCAGGCGGCGAGCCCCTCGTCCACCCGCGACTCTCGGTCGGCCAGCGACACGAAGCCGAAGACGGAGTCGATGCGCTCCAGCGCGGACAGGGCGGCGGCCTGCTCGGCGTGGCTGATGGGCCGCGTGCCGAGCTCTTCCAGCCGCGTGTTGATGGCACCCACCAGCCGGTGCAGCGTGGCGAGTCCCACGCTGGTGTTGAGGTCCTCGTCCATCGCCTCGGCGAAGGCGGCGAGCACCCCGTCGGCGGCGGCGTGGAGGGTGGGGGTGTCCGCCGGGTCCGGGTCGCGGGCGGCGGGGTGGTCGCGCAGGCGGTCGCGGGTGCCTCGCACGCGCCGTACCGCCTCGCCCGCGGAGGCGAGCCCCTCAAAGGTGAAGTTGAGCTTGCTGCGATAGTGCGCGGTGAGGTACAGGTAGCGCACCGACGACGGCTTCACCCCGCGCTCCACCAGGTCCTGCACGTTGAAGATGTTGCCGGTGGACTTGGCCATCTTGCCGCCTTCCAGCAGCAGGAACTCGCCGTGCAGCCAGTAGCGCACGAACGGCTTCCCCGTCGCCCCCTCGCTCTGGGCGATCTCGTCCTCGTGGTGCGGAAAGACGAGGTCGACGCCGCCGAGGTGGATGTCGAAGGTCTCGCCAAGCTCCTGCATGCTCATGGCCGAGCACTCGATGTGCCACCCCGGGCGCCCGGGGCCCCACTGCGTGTCCCACACGGCGCCGACGGTCGCGTCCTCGGGCTTGGCGGCCTTCCAGAGGACGAAGTCGCGCACGTCGTCCTTGTCGTACTCGTCCGCGGCCACGCGCTCTCCGCGGCGGCCGGCGGACACGTCGACTTTGGAGAGCTGGCCGTAGCCGGGGAACTCGGAGATGTCGAAGTAGACGGAGCCCTCGGCCTCGTACGCCATCCCCCGCTCCTGCAGGCGGCGGATGATGTCCACCATCTGCGGAACGTAGTGTGTGGCGCGCGGGTGCACGTCTGCCTGGCGGATGCCGAGCTGGTCGAAGTTGTGGAAGAGGTCATCGATGAACGGCTGCGTGTAGTCGTTCAGCGACACGCCCTCGCGCAGGGCGCCGCGGATCGTCTTGTCGTCCACGTCGGTGAGGTTCATCACGAACTTCACCTGGTAGCCGCGGAACTCCAGGTAGCGGCGCAGGAGGTCCGCGAAGAAGAACGTCCTCATGTTGCCGATGTGCGGCGGGGCGTACACCGTGGGCCCGCAGGTGTACATCCCGACTTTGCCGGGCTCCAGGGGGACGAACTCTTCTTCGCGGCGGGTCAGGGTGTTGTAGAAGCGAATCGGCATGGACAAGGATCAAGGAATAGGGAATGGGGAACAGGGCGGATTGCCCGTTCCCTCCAGCTCAGGAGCCGGATTCCCTACATCGCCGTCCGTGGTCAGCGTTCCGCATCTGTCGCTCCTGTCGTGGGGCGCGCGGCGAGCATGGACAGCTCGGCGGGAGACTGTCCTTCGCCCCAGTACATCGTCTGCGACGGGAAGGGGACGTCGATCCCCTCCTGGTCGAAGCGCAGCTTGAGGCGGCGGCGGAGCTCGCGCGCCACGTCCCACTGCTTCAGCGGAAGGGTCTTCGCCAGGAGGCGGATGGTTACGCCGTGCTCGCCGAACGACTCGATCCCCGGCACCTGCACTTCTTCCAGGAGCAGCGGGCGCCACTGGGGGTCCTCGTACAGCCTGCGCCCCTCGTCCAGCATCACGGCCATCACCTGGTCGGGGTCTTCCTTGTAGGCGACGACCACGTCCAGCACCACGCGCGCCCAGCCGCGGGTGAGGTTGCTGACCTTCTTGATCTCGCCGTTCGGCACCACGTGCACCACGCCGTGCACGTCGCGCAGCACCACCACGCGCAGCGTCATCCGCTCCACGGCGCCGGACACACCCTCCAGCCGCACCACGTCCCCCACGCCGAACTGGTTCTCCATCAGGATGAAGAGCCCGCTGATGACGTCCTTGACCAGCGACTGCGCGCCGAACGAGACCGCGAGGCCCACCACACCGGCGCCGGCCAGGAGCGGCCCGAGCTGCAGCCCGAGCGCGCCGAGCACCATGAACAGCGTCATCACCCAGATGACGACGCGTCCCATGCTGCGCAGCAGGCTCAGCAGGGTGCGGGTGCGCTGCTCCTGCGCGGTGACGATGCCGTCCTTTTCCGACGACCGCTCCACGCTGCGGAGCACCGCCTTGAGCGCGTAGTTGGCGATGATCGCCACGATGAGCGCGCCCGCCACCCGCAGCCCCGTCGCGGTGAGCGCGGGCCAGTTGAACAGGTCCGCCCAGTCGCGGATGACGGTGGTCTGGATGGCGGCTACGGTGTCGGTCTGCAGCATCGGCCGGACGGAATTGGACGGCGTGAGGCGCGGCGGCCTCGGGGGTCCGCAATCGTAGGCGGGCGGCGCGGGGGAGTCAAGCCACGACGCCCCGGCGATCCTCTCGCGTGAGGACGGCCGGGGCGCCGGTTTTGCCGGGGCGGTGCGGCGTCAGCGCAGCACGCGCAGCTCCCTGATCCGCCACGCGTTCCCCTCGTACACGGCCCCCACGTACACGGTGGAGGTGACCGCCCGCGTGACGCCGCGCTGGCGCGACACCCACGACAGCTCGCCGAAGCCCCGCAGCGGCGTGCCGCCCGAGAGCTGCACCTGCGTCGGCCGCACGCTCACCGTCTCCCGGTCGCGGAACAGGTCGCGCAGGGCGGCGGCTACGTGGCGCTCCTGCACCGCGCCGGCCTCCTCGTTCCCCAGCGCCAGCAGGATGCGTCCGTCCTCCGGCGCCAGCTCCACCAGATCCGACGCCTCCCCCGCGGACCACAGCCGCCCCACGGTGGCGACGAACGCCTCGAGCGGCGCCGGCCGCGACTGCGCGGAGGCGCCTGCCGGGAGCAGGAGGAGGGCGAGGACGAGGAGGAGACGGGTCATTGGTCTATGGTCATCGGCGCCGGAGCGCCCAGGTCGTCCAGTACGGCGCGCATCGCAGCCGCCGGATCGGCCGCGGCGGTGACGGAGCGCCCGATCACCAGGTAGTCCGCGCCAAGCCGCACCGCCTCGGCGGGGGTGGCGACGCGCGTCTGGTCGCCCGCGTCGTCGCCGGCCAGGCGGATGCCGGGGGTCAGCACGCGGAAGTCGCGCGGCAGCGTCCGGCGGATCGCCTCCAGCTCGTGCACCGACGCGACCACGCCGTCCATCCCGCACGCGTGCGCCAGCCGCGCAAGCCGCTCCACCTCCCCCTCAGCGCTCACCGCGTCGCGCCCCCACGCCTCGGCCGTCTCCTCCGCGGAGAGCGAGGTGAGGATGGTGACGGCGAGGAGCGCGGGCCCACCCTCACCCGCCGCGGCGCGCGCCGCCCGCATCATCGCCGCGCCGCCGGATGCGTGCACCGTCAGCAGCTCCACCCCCAGCCCCGCCGCCGAGCGGACCGCGTACGCCACGGTGTTGGGGATGTCGTGGAGCTTCAGATCCAGGAAGACGCGGCACCCGCGCTCGTGCAGCGCCCGGATCACGGACGGACCCTCGGCGGTGAAGAGCTGAAGCCCCACTTTCACGAAGTCCGCATCCGGCCCCACGCGCTCCAGCAGCGCAAAGGCGGCGGCGGCGTTCGGCACGTCGAGGGCGAGGATCGGTGTGGCGGTCATCGTCATGTTCGTGTCTACCCGATTGCTCCCGCATAGGTCCGGCGGCGGAGGAACGGCTGTCTCACGCTAAGACGCAAAGGCGCGAAGAAAACAAGAGCAAAAGCCTCACACAGAGGGCACAGATGGAACTACAAGCCACGGAAAACCCTCTCTGGCTGTTCTCTCTGTGTCTCTGTGTCTCTGTGTGAGCCATGCAGTTGCAGTTCTTCGTGTCTTCGCGTCTTCGCGTGAGGCCCATCGTTCCTCAGCGCGACGCGGAGCCCTGCTGCGAGCGTGCAAAGAAGTCGTGCACCGAGCGCGCGAGCTGCTCCGCCACGTCACGCTGCATCTCGGCCCCGTTCAGGAGCCGCTCCTCCGCGGGGTTGGAGACGAAGCCGATCTCCACCAGCACGGCCGGCATGAACGCGCCGCGCAGAACCGCGAACCCCGCCTGCTTCACGCCGCGGTTCGGCCCCGGATGGATCTCGCGGAGCCGGTTCTGGATGAGCTGCGCCCAGTCGCTCGACTCGCGCAGGTGCTGGTTCTGGCGCAGGTCGGTGAGGATGAAGGCCATCGGCCCGCCGACCGGCGCGTCCTCGTATCTCACCGACGCGTTCTCGAACGCCTCCACGCGCTGGGCGTCCGCCGTGCGCGCCTCGGCCAGGAAGTAGGTCTCGTACCCCTTCTCAGAGCGGCTGGGGTTCGCGTTGCAGTGCACGGAGATGAAGAGCGCCGGCTGGCCCTCGTCGCGCCAGCGGTTGGCGAGGCGCGCGCGATCGTGCAGGGCGATGAGCGTGTCGCGGTCGCGCGTCATCCGCACCTCAAGCGATGGGTCTTCGCGCAGGATGGCCGCCAGCCGCCGCGCGACTGCCAGCGTGACATCCTTTTCGCGCGTCCCGCCGGGGCCGCTCGCCCCCGGGTCCCGCCCGCCGTGCCCCGCATCCACCACCACCAGCTTCCGCTGCGGCGGGCGCGCGGGATCTGGCCGCGGTGCAGGCTCCACCGCCACCTCCTCCTCCGCCTCCGCGGCGGTGCCGGCCGGGCGCGCGGCGCTCCCGCGGATGGACCGCCGCGCCACGTCCACCCTCACGCGCCCACCCGTCAGCCCCGGGAGCAACTCGCGAAAGAAGTCGACCGGCAGGAAGACGACTCCGCCCTCGGCATAGACGGCGTGCGCCAGCGGGCGAGCGGTGCCATCGACCGTCACCTGCGCCGCGCCGTTCGCGACCGCCACCTGGTGCGATCCCACCTGCACCACGACTCCGTCGCGCGCGTACGACACCTCCGCGCCGACGCTCACCAGCACGGATGCGGGGAGCGCCGCGTACCCGCGCGCGGTGCTCTCGTTCACCTGCGATGAGCGGGGTCCGGACTCGATGGTCCAGGGCTGGCCGGGCTGCGCGCGTAGCCCCGCCGGCGCGGACGCCAGGCTGAGCAGGAGGGCGGTGATGATGAAGTTCATGGGCCTACCGGGGATAATGCGGAGCAAAGCGGGCGACGGGCAGCCACGTGGGGCTGCCCCTACGAGGTTCTCGGCGCGGACGGGCGGGCGATGGTGCGGTGGCGGGCACGGGCGTGATGAATCACGCCCCTACCACCGCCGTTCGGCGCTACTCCGCACGATCCTTGAGGCCGCGCTGGATCTCGCGCTGGGAGTCGCGCTCCTTGATGGTCTCGCGCTTGTCGTGGAGCTGCTTGCCGCGGACGAGGGCCAGGTTCACCTTGGCGCGCCCGCCGCTGAAGTGCACGTCCAGCGGGACGAGCGTGAGCCCCTTCTCCTGCACCGAGCCGATCAGCTTGCGGATCTCGTTGCGGTGCAGCAGGAGCTTGCGCGGGCGCAGCGGATCGTGGTTGAAGCGGTTCCCCTGCTCGTACGGCGAGACGTGGAGGTTGAAGAGCCACACCTCCCCGTTCATCACGCGCGCAAAGGAGTCCTGCATGTTCGCCTTCCCATCGCGCAGTGACTTCACCTCCGTCCCCTGCAGCACGATCCCCGTCTCCCAGGTGTCAAGGACGTGGTACTCGTGCCGCGCCTTGCGGTTCTGGACGACGATGCGGTCGGCGGGCTTGGGGGCGGCTGCGGTCTTGGTCATGGGAAAGATAGTGCTCAGTGCCTGGTGCCGAGTGCCTAGTGGGTGCGTCGGATGTTACTGAGCACTTGGCACTGGGCACTTGGCACTGCAGTTCAGTAGATGATCACCGGCGTCCCCACGTCAACCGCGTAGTACAGCTCGCGCGCGGCTTCGTTGGTCATGCGGATGCAGCCGTGGGAGACGTTCTGGCCCAGGAGCTCGGGCTTGCTGGTGCCGTGCAGGGCGATTCCCTCGCCCAGAAAGAGCGCGGAGGTGCCCAGCATGCCGCGCTGCCACCGCTTCGGGTCGTCCTCGTCGGGCACGGGGAGCTTGTTCTCCACGAAGTGCCAGTCCGGAAGGTACCAGCGCGGATCCTTTTCCTTGCGCTGCACGCGGAACATCCCGCGCGGAGTGGAGAAATCCCACTCCTGCCCCGCCCCCTCCAGCCGCGTCCCCGTCCCCGTCCCCACCAGCGTGGACCAGACGACGCGCTCCGCCTCCATCACGTAGAGGCGGTGCTCGTCCAGCGACACGACGATGTAGCGCCCCTCGGTGTTGACCGGCGGATCGCGGTACCGCTCGCGCCCCTCCGCCTCCACACCATGGGCCAGCAAAGACGGATCGGTCGGCAGCCCCTGCGCCCCGGCAACGCCGGCAAACGCCAGCAGAGCCGCGGCGACGAGCCCGCACTCACGCACCAACGCACTCACGCACTTCATTCCAGCAGCTCCTTTTGCTTCCGACGAATCAGGAGGAGGTCGTACACCTGGGCCACCTCGCCGCCCAGGATGAACACCACCGCCGAGTAGTACACCCAGAAAACCAAAAGGACTGGCGCCAGCAGCGTGCCATACGTGCGGCTGTAGTCCACCACCTCGCTCACGTACCAGGCGAACGATCCCTTCAGCAGCTCCCACGACAGCGAAGCAAAGGTCGCGGCGACGATCGAGATCCGCCACGGGGTGCGCCGCACGGGGAGGAAGCGGTAGATCAGCAGGAACATCAGGTAGATGAACCCGAACGCCGCCAGCCGGGGCCAGGTGTTGATGAAGATCTGCGTCGCCCGACGGTTCTCCACCCCCAGCAACTCCACCCCGTAGCGCTGCGCCGCCTCCAGCGCCAGCGTGATCCCCGTGTTCAGGACGAGCAGGGTGCCGGCAACCAGCACCATCTGCAGGTCGAAGATCTTGCCCGCCACGATCCCCCGCTCTTCCGGGAGGTCGAAGATGTCCTTGAGCACCGAGCGCAGCGTGCCGAACAGCCCGGTCGACGCCCAGATGAAGAGGAGAAGACCGATTGCGCCAAGCGACGGTCCGCCCTCCAGCACCCGCCCCACGATCCGGCGCGTGAACCCCACCACCTCCTGCGAGGGCGGGAGGATGGAGAGGACGTACCCCACCGCCGCCTGCCGCGGATCTTCCACCGTCCGCTGCAGGACGTAGGTCAGGATGCCGACGATGAGGAGGAAGAAAGGGGCGGCCGCCAGGAGGACGTTGAAGGCGATGCAGCCGGCCAGGAAGAAGATGTTGTCTTCGCCGGCCTTGTTCCAGACGCGGGAGGTGAAGTCCCACCCGTTGCGCCACATGCGGCGCACGGCGATGCGTGCGGCCCGCGCGATCGTGATCGCGCGCGTCCTCCCCCACCGCTCCCGCAGGGGCGAGGCGTCGCCCGGGGCGCGAGGGGTCCTATCGCGCCAGCTCGCCCGCATCCGTTTCGGTGTCGACCGACAGCACCACCAGCTCCGCCTCGGGGGGCGGCGGCGCCTCCACGGCACCGGGGGCGCGGCCGGAGCGGCGCAGCGCCTTGGCCTCCTCCACCCGGCGCAGGAGGTCGGCGCGGGCATCGCGGGCGGCGCCGCGGCCGGTCGCCACGGCGGCGCGCGCCTGCTCACGCCGCGCATCCACCGCCCCGCGCACGGCCGTCACCCGCTCCTGCACCGCGCCACGCGCCCCGTCCACCCGGTCACCCAGCGCCTCGCGCACGCCGAGGGCGGCGCCCAGCAAGGACTGTCGTGTGTCGGCGCCGGCGCGGGGCGCCAGCAGGAGCGCCGCGCCGAAGCCCACGAGCACTCCCAGCACGAACGTCCCGCCCTCCCCGCGCCGCTCGATCACGATGTAGGGAAGGTCGTCATGGTCACGCATGTACCGTCCGGTGGAGTTCAGGTTCCGAGGGCCAGGTAGCTGTTCCCGGGGTCGTCCGCGCTGGCGAGCGCGCTGCACAGCCGGGGGATGTCGATCGGCTTGCGGAAGAAGTAGTCCGCCTCGTCGGCCAGCCGGTGCTCGGTCTCTTCGCCGCCGCACCCCGCCGTCACCACGATGAAGCACACCTCCCACGGCGCCGTGTCGCGCACGGTGCGCAGGATCTGGAGCCCGTCGATGTCGGGAAGGCGGAAGTCGCACACCACCGTGTCGGGGTGGAAGGAGTGCAGCTCGGCCAGCCCGCGCTCGCCCGTAGCGGCGGCGCACACCTCGTAGCCCTCTTCAGCCAGCAGGCTGGAGAGCGCTTCCCGTGCGCCGGGCTCGTCTTCGATCAGCAGGATACGCTTCGCCGCCATCGGATTGCAACCTCCGCGAATCGCCTCGGTCTGGAGGCGGACTACAGTCGGAACGCGGAGCGACAGGGGCAATCCGCGTGCCATGCGCGGGAAACGTATGAGGATATGCTGGGCGAGTGAACTCGCGGCAACAACAGCACGAAGTCCGCCTCCGCGGACTGGCCGCGGCTCACGAGTGGGCTTCAGCCCCCTTCGCGTGGTTCCAGCCGTGGGCTTCAGCCTCCGGCGACCAGCCGCCGGACGGATCCCTGCCTCCCGCGCCAGACCCTGCCCCGGAACCTGCGAAGGCAGGTTTCCCGCGGTTGTTGCAGCGGTTTCAACCGCCGGGGCTGCCCCCGCCGCCCAATCCCACCCCTCCAAAAACACCCGCCGCGCCCCGGCAATCGGGACGCGGCGGGTGTCCACTGGTGGAGACGTTCGCGTTCAGGCCGGGACGGCGTCGCCGGCGACGGCGCGGTTGAGGCGGTTGCGGAGGTCGTCCTCGTCGATGCCCAGCATCAGGGCGGCGCGCTGGTGGTCGCCCTCCACGAACGAGAAGGTCTTGAGCATCAGCGTGCGCTCGGCCATCTCCAGCTTGGTGCCCACGGGAAGGCGGATCTCGCGGTCCTCCGTCACCAGCAGCTCGTGGGCGCGCATGTCCGCCAGCGTCACCATGTCGCCGCGGGCAAGGATCACCGCGCGCTCCACCGCGTTCTTGAGCTCGCGGACGTTGCCCGGCCAGCGGTAGCTGTTGACGAACTCCAGCGTCTCCGGCGCGAACCCCTTGAGCGGCTTCCCGTTCTCCTCGGCGAAGCGGCGCAGGAAGGCCTCGGCCAGGATGCGCACGTCGCCGCGGCGCTCGCGCAGCGGCGGCAGGACGAGCGGGATCACCGCCAGGCGGTGGTAGAGGTCGTCGCGGAGCTTCCCCTCGTCGATGGCGCGCTGGATGTTCTTGTTGGTGGCGGCCACCACGCGGATGTCCACGTGCACCTCCTTTTTGCCGCCCAGGCGGCGGAAGGAGCGCTGCTCCAGGGCGCGCAGGAACTTCACCTGGATGTCGGGCTCCATCTCCGCGACTTCGTCCAGGAAGAGCGTGCCGCCGTCGGCCAGCTCGAAGCAGCCGGCCTTCTCGTTGATCGCGCCGGTGAAGGCACCCTTTTCATGGCCGAAGAGCTCGTTCTCCAGGATCTCGCGCGGGAATGCCGCGCAGTTGATCGCGATGAACGGGCCCTTGTGGCGGTTGCTCTTGTCGTGGATGGCGCGGGCGACCAGCTCCTTGCCCGTGCCGCTCTCGCCCACGATCAGCATCGAGGCATTCGACGGTGCGGCCGCCTCGATGGTGCCGTAGATCGACTGCATCTCCTCCGACTGGCCGATCAGGTCGCCGAAGCGCGTGAGGTTCTTGAGCTTCTCCTCGAGCGTGCGGTTTGCCTGCTTGACCCGGTATGCTTCGAGCGCTTTGGGAAGAAGGGCCTTGAGGCGCGCCACGTTGAGCGGCTTCTCCAGGTAGTCGTACGCCCCTTCCCGCATCGCCGCCACCGCGCTGTCCACCGAGGCGCTGCCGGTGATGATGATGATCTCGCTGGCGATGCCGGCCTCGCGCATCTTGGCGAAGAGGGCCAGCCCGTCCAGCTCCGGCATGCGCAGGTCGGCGAGCACGACACCGTACCCGCCGCCGCCCTTCACCATCTCCCACGCCGTCTTCCCGTCGGTGGCGGTGTCCACTTCATATCCGTCATCCGCCAGGAGCATCTGCAGCCCCTCGACGATGTGGCGCTCGTCGTCCGCTACGAGAATCTTTTGAAGCATGCCGTCGCCCTGGAGATGTTGCACAAACACTATATAGTGACCCGCAAGATAGGAACGCGGCGGGGCGCGGTCAACCCGTTGCACCGCAACCCGCTACGCAGTATGTAGATGGCGCCGGGCGGCGCCACTGCCTCATCAACGCGCCAGCGGCACCTTCAGCACGCGCATCCCCGCCGCGTCGCTCTCCACGCTCCCGCCCATCTTCTCGGCCAGGTGGCGCGCCACGGCCAGCCGCTCGGCGCTCTCGGCCGGCGGCTCCAGCCCCGCCCCGGCGGCCCCCACGGAAAGGACGGCGCTCCCGTCCGCCTCGTCCAGCACGATGCTCATGGTGGCGCCGGGGCCGACGGCATCGAGCGCGTCGAGCACCAGGTTGAGGATCACCTGCCGGGTGGGCTCGCGGGGGATGAAGACGCGCGTCACCCCGTCGCCGGGCCTGAAGTCGACGGCGGCCTCGCGGTGGCGGGCTTCGAGCTGGATCAGCTCCATCAGCTCCTCGGTGAGGTCGCGGAGCGTGGTGGTCTCCGCGCCGCGGCCGGGGCGCGACAGCCGCAGGAGGAGCTCGATGCGGCGGTTGACGCGCTCCATCTCGCCGCTGAGCACGGCGAAGTTGCGCTGCATCTCGTCGGTCTCGCCGACGGCGCGCGCCACCCGCCGCTTCAGCACCTCCAGGTTGATGACCATGGAGTGGAGCGGGTTCTTGATCTCGTGCGCCAGGTCGTCGGCCAGCCGCTCCAACAGGTCCAGCTTGTTGGCGCGTACGCGGAGGGTATCGTCCGCCGCGTCCGGCGACTCGAGGGTCATGGTGTCGATGCTCACATCCGTTTCCAGGCACAGCAGGACGGCGGCGCGCCCGTAGTGTAAACGGGTGCGGGGAATGGTCCGGGGTGCGGGGGGAAGCACAATCCGTTCCGCACGCGAAGAAAGCAGAAAAGCCTCACACAGAGGACACAGAGGGAACTACAAGCCACGGAGGTCAACCTTTTAGTTGTTCTCTCCGTTCCTCTGGGTCTCTGTGTGAGGCAAAAAGAAGCGGGGCCGCGCATCGCTGCGCGGCCCCGCCTGTTCACAGTCTCTCCCGCTCAGTCGGAGAGGTCCCAATCGTCCTCGGCCGCCTTCATCCGCAGCGCGCCGGGGCCGGAGTGTCGCACCTCGGGGAGCGGCACGATGCCGCGCACGGTGTCCAGCGTGCCGTTCACGCGGAGCTGGCGGAAGAGGAAGTCGAACTGCTCCTGCAGCGTGGCGCGGATGGCGGCGCGGTTCTCCTCCGGCATGTCCCACAGCTCGCGCTTGAAGGCGCCGAGGGCCTTCTTGCGCGCCTTGTAGATGAACTGCTGCTCCGTGTCGGTCGGCTTGCGCTCGTCCGGGAAGTTCTGGCGGCAGTGCTCGTACATCCGCTCGCGCAGCTCGGCCGGGAACTGCGGGTGGTCGTAGACGATGTTCTGGAAGTTGGTGGCCAGGTGGATCTCGGCCGTCTCCATGTCCGGGAAGTTGCCGAAGGCGCTGCTGGGAAGCGTCGACGCGCCGTGCTGCACCGCGCCCGAAAGGCCGTACTCGTCGCGCGAGATCTGGCTGAGGGTGCGCAGCGTCTCGAAGTCGATCGCCACGTCCGCGATGGTGCCGTCGGGAAGGACGGTGCCGCCGTGCGTGGTGCCGCTCTGCACCGAGATCTTGGCGAGCCCATCGACCGCCACCCCCTCACGCGAGGCGATCCGCTGCAGCTCGCGGTTGTAGCCGTCCATGTACGCGCGCAGCTCTTCGGGGGTCGAGTTCTCCGTCCCCACCTCGCCGATCTCGCCGCCCACGGAGACGGTGACGCCCTGCGGCTGGTAGTGGCGGATGTACGCCGTCAGCTCGGCGGAAAGGCGGTAGTTGAGCTCCTGCTGCGCGTCCAGCCCCTCCTTCGACAGGTCCACCAGGGTGGAGGTGTCCACGTCGATGTTGTAGAAGCCGGCGTGGAGACCCTCGCGGATGATGTCCTTGACGGCGCGCATCTCCGCGTCGGGATTCGACTTGTACTTCTTGGCGTTGAGCTGGAAGTGGTCGCCCTGCACGAAGAGCGGCCCGCTCCACCCCGCCTTGATGGCCGACGCCGTCATCACCGCCACGTACTCGGCCGGGCGCTGGTCGGTGTAGCCGATCTCGGAGCGGGCGATCTCCAGGATGATGGCGCCTGCGCTCAGCTCGCGCGCGGCGGAGAAGAGGGCGCGTCCCGTGTCGAACGACATGGCGCGCACGTTGATGGCCGGCACGGTGAAGCCGCTCACCTCGCCGCGCCCGCGGGCCATGTAGAGCTCGTGGATGGAGGCCGGGGCCACGCCCAGCCGCCGCCCCACCTCGCCGATGGTCCACCGCGCGGAGTCGCGCACGTCCTCGTCGTCGGCGAAGACGGCCGCGCGCACCAGGCGGTCGATCCCCTCCCGGCGAAGCGTCTCCTCATCTACCACCTCCACCCCGCCCTCGGCCGAGACGCGGACGGACGAAGCGACCTCATCGAGCATGGCGCGCACGGGGGCCAATGAAAGCAGCGCCAGATCGTCGGCGACGGATTGCACCATGGTTCCTCGGGATGGTTCTCTGGTTCGGAATCGGGTCCTGCGTTCGGGGCCGGAATGTGCGGGGGCGGCGGCGCGGGAGCAAGGGCACGGGGGAACAGGCCCTCACCCCGCTCGTTCCTCGCTGCCCCTCTCCCAAACTGCTGGGAGAGGGGCGTACGTGCGGCGCACGACCGCGACTCACGCCATCGGCACCCAAACTCGTAGGGGCCGCCCCACGTGGCTGCCCGTGCCTGCCCGCGCTCCACCCCCCGCACACCCGCGCACCCGATGCCTGCTGTTCCCATTCCCTATTTCCCCATTCCCCGCTGTCCCGGCCCGCCCCTTGCGCCCGCCCCGCGCGCATGACCAACCACCCCACCCGAAACACCCTCGCCGCCGCTGCGGCCGCAACCGCCGCGCTTGCCGCGTACGCCTTCCTCGTGGAGCCGCTCTGGCTGGAGGTCACACGGCCGCGGATCCACGTGAAGAACCTCCATCCCGCACTGGAAGGATTCCGTATCGCGCTGCTCACCGACATGCACGCGGGCCAGGGAACGCCGCTCTTCCTGGTGCGCCGCGCCTGCCGCCTGGCGATGGAGGAGGAGCCGCACCTGATCGCCCTCACCGGCGACTTCGCGGCGGACGAGGCGCCGGACTTCGGACGGGTGATCTCCGCGCTGGACGAGCTGCGCGCACCCTTTGGCGTGTACGCCGTGCCCGGGAACCACGACTACATCGTCGGGATCGAGGCATGGCACCGCCAGTTCAGAGGCCACCCCGTGATCCGCGACCTCACCAACGGCGCGTGCATGCTGGACGTGGACGGCGCCCGCTTCTGCGTGGCGGGGGTGGACGACTACTCGTACGGGCGTCCCTCGCTGACCGCCCTGCCGCCGCCCGACACCCGCGACTTCACCCTGCTCCTGGCCCACGACCCGGACCAGGCCGAGCTCGCCCGCCGCGAATACGACCAGGTAGACCTGATCGTGAGCGGGCACACGCACGCGGGGCAGGTGCGGCTCCCCTTCATCGGCGCGCTGCGCAACCCCGCCGTACGTCCCGACCTGTACGACGAGGGGCTGCGGCGCCGGCCCTGGACGCAGGTGTACACCTCGCGCGGGGTGGGGACGGTGCACATCCCGGTGCGCTTCCTCTGCCGGCCGGAGGTGGCGGTGCTGGAACTCACGGGGGACCCGAGGCCGTCACGAAACACGTGACGGGAACGCTCCTTGCTAGAACTCGCACCCTGCGAGCAGTCCGGAGCGGCGTCGGACGGGACGACGAGCCGGCGCCGATGCGGTACCGTCCATCGCGGAGGGATCATGGCACGACAGACTGGGACAGTGGAGTTCTTCAAGGACGACAAGGGGTTCGGATTCATCCGCCCCGACGACGGCGGCAAGGACGTCTTCGTCCACCACTCCTCCATCCAGATGGATGGGTTCCGCTCCCTGAAGCGGGGCGATCGCGTGGAGTTCGAGATCCAGGAAGATCCGAAGGGCCCCCGGGCCGCGGACGTCCGGATCGCACCGGAGTAAGGCAGGACCCTTCGCGATTGGAGTGCAAGCGGCGCCCATCTCCACTTGGAGGCGGGCGCCGCTTTCCGTGCATCCACAGCGAAAAGCCTCACACAGAGAACACGGAGGGAACTGCAAGCCACAGAGAACCACTTATAGCTTTTCTCTCTGTGCCTCTGTGTCTCTGTGTGAGCCCCGCTGTTACGGTACCAGGACGATCTTGCCGAACTGGCCGCCCGCTTCGAGCCGCTCGTGCGCTTCGCGGGCCTGGTCGAGCGGCATGACGGAGTCGATGACGGGGCGGAGATTGCCGGTGGCGACGGCGCGGAGCATCGCCTCGAACTCGCTGCGCGACGCCATCGTGGTGCCGATGATCTCGAGCTGCTTCCAGAAGAGGACGCGCACGTCGATCTCCACCACGGGACCGGCGGTGGCGCCGTAGGTCACCAGGCGGCCGCCGCGAGCCAGCGCGCGCACGCTCCCCGTCCAGGTGGCGGCGCCCACGTTCTCCACCACCACGTCCACCCCGCGCCGCGCGGTGTCGCGGAAGACGGCCTTCGACCAATCCTCGCGGTCGCGGTCGTAGACGAAGGCGGCGCCGAGCTCGCGCAGCCGCCGAACGTTCTCGTCTCCGCTGGTGACGGCGAAGACGCGGGCGCCGGCGAGACGCGCGATCTGCACGGCAGCGATGGCGGTACCGCCGGATGCGCCGATCACCAGCACGTCGTCGCCGGGGCGGAGGCGCGCGCGGGTGAGGAGCGCCCTCCACGCCGTCTGGTACGAGATGGGGAGCGCTGCAGCTTCCTCGAACGACAGCCCCTCCGGAATCACGTACGCCCGGTCCGCCGCGACGGCCACGTACTCGGTGAAGCCGCCGTCCGTGTGCTCCCCCAGGATGCGGTACGTCGCGCACATCGACTCCTCGCCGCGCGCACACTCGCGGCACCGCCCGCACCAGAGCGAGGGATTCACGACCACCCGCTCCCCCACTCGGGCCGCATCCACCCCCTCCCCCACCTCCGCGATCACCCCCGCGACGTCCGACCCGCCGACGTGCGGCATCGTGGTCTCGATGGGGATGCCGCGGCGCACCCAGAGGTCCAGGTGGTTGAGCGCCGCCGCCCTCACCTCGACCAGCACCTCGCCCGCCCCCGCCGTGGGCCGCGCCACCTCTTCGATGCGGACCACCTCGGGCCCGCCGTTTTCGTGAAAGATTGCCGCGCGCATGGATGCCTGGGGAAGGTGGGTTGGTTGGTGGGAAGGTAGGATGCGGCTTCGGCGTGGGAAAGTGCGGGGAGGGTGCGTTAGTGCGTGAGTGCGTGAGTGCGTTCAAACCACACTCCGCCCCCCCACCCCTGTCATCCTGAGCGACGCGCCGCACCGTCCTCGCCCCGTCTCCCATGTCTGGCGCGGAGCGAAGGATCTTCTGCGCGTGACGAGGGGCTGGCGTCGCACCTCGGGCCTCTCGCCTCGCCGGCTAGATCCTTCGGTCGCCGCAGCAAGTCCCGAGCGCACCGCCGATGCCGGCGGGGCGGCTCCCTCAGGATGACAACCAACGCACTCACGCACTCACGCACTTCCGTTCCATACTTTCCCGCGCATCCACCCCCTGCTACCTTCCCCGCATGCGCTACTCCGGTGCCGAAGACCGGCTGAATCCCGAGACCCCGGAAGGGGTAACCGACGACACCCTCGGCGGATACGAGGCGGTCCACGGGCGCGCCGCGGCGTTCCAGGGGTGCGACGGGGAGCCGTACACCGCCGCCGTCGAGGTGGAGGAGACGGGCGACGGCGGAGAGCCGTACGCGGGGTACCTGGTGTTCGTGCGCTGGGCGCAGACGGGGACCGCCGTGATGGGGCACCTGGAGACGGGCGACCTCGTGGCCGCCTCCACCGAAGCCGCGGCACGAGACGCGCTGAATGGGCTCTCGCTCGCCGAGGTGCGCGCGCTGCTGGACGAGACCATCCGCCGCAAGCGCAGCGAAGACGAAGACGCGGGCGCCTAGCCCACCCGGACCTTTCAGCATCAGAGCCATGTTCAAGCAGAGCCTGCTGTACCTCAGCCAGAGCCCCACCGCCAAGCGAATGGTGACCGGCACCCCCGTCTCCCGCGCGATGGCGCAGCGCTTCGTCGCCGGCGACACGCTGGAGGAGGCCGTCGAGGCCGCGCGCGTGCTCAACGACGCCGGCCTCACCGTGTCGCTGGACTACCTGGGCGAGGCCGTGGAGAGCCGCGAGGAGGCCGATGCAGCCACCGACATGGTGATCCGCATCCTGGAAACGGTGAAGCGCGAGGGGCTGGACGCCAACGTATCCGTGAAGCCCACGCAGTTCGGGCTGGACATGGACCCCGAGTTCTGCCGACGCAACATCGAGATGGTGCTGCAGCGCGCCCGCGAGCTGGGCGACGGCGCGGGCGAGATCTTCGTGCGGCTGGACATGGAGAGCAGCGAGTACACCGAGCGCACCGTCGCGCTGGTGGAGGCGCTGTGGGCCGACGGCTTCCACAACACCGGCACCGTCCTCCAGTCGTACCTCCGCCGCACCCCGGACGACCTGGAGCGGATGATCGCCCTCAAGGCGCGCGTCCGGCTGGTAAAGGGCGCGTACAAGGAGCCGGACTCGGTCGCCTTCCCGGACAAGGCGGACACGGACCGCATGTTCGTGCAGGAGATGGAGCGCCTGCTGGACGCGGGCAACTACCCCGCCATCGCCACGCACGACGAGGCGATCATCGACGCCGCCCGCCGCTACGTGTGGGAGAAGGGGATCTCCAAGGACTCCTTCGAGTTCCAGATGCTGTACGGCGTACGCCGCGACCTGCAGACGCGGCTGCGCGAGGAGGGGTACAACGTGCGCGTGTACGTCCCCTTCGGCGAGAGCTGGTACCCGTACCTGATGCGCCGCCTGGCCGAGCGCCCGGCCAACATGCTCTTCATGGCGGGGAGCATCGCCAAGGAGAGCGGGGTCAGCGGCTTCGCGCGGCCGCTGGCGATCGGGGGCGGAATCGTGGCGGGGGCGCTGGCGGCGCTCGCCTGGCGCCGGCGGCGCTAGGGTGGCCGCGGTCCGCTACCGGCTCTCCTTTCCCGAGCCGCACACGCACCTGCTGCACGTGGAGCTGGAGGTGGAGGGGGTCCATGGACCGGCGTCGCTCGCGATGCCGTCGTGGACCCCCGGGTCGTACCTGATGCGCGAGTTCCCCCGCAACGTCCAGCGCTTCGAGGCCGCGGACGGGGCGGGGGCTCCGCTTTCATGGACGAAGACGGACAAGAACCGCTGGCTCGTCGATCCGCCCGCGGACGGCACCCTGCGCGTGCGCTACCGGGTGTACGCCAACGAGCTGTCCGTCCGCACCAGCCACCTGGACGCCACCCACGCCTCCATCAACGGCGCCAGCGTCTTCCTCTACCCGGAGGACCGCGCCGGCGACCCGATCGAGCTGGAGGTAGAGGCGCCGGATGGGTGGCGGATCACCACGGCCCTGCGCGGCGCCGATGGCCGCTTCACCGCGGTCCACTACGACGAGCTGGTCGATTCGCCGCTGGAGATCGGCACCCACCAGCTCCTGGAATGGGAGATGGAGGGGAAGACGCACCGCTGGGCTATCTGGGGGCGCGGCAACGTGGACGGCGAGCGACTCGTCACCGACACCGCGCGCATCGTGCTGGCGGAGAAGGCGCTCTTCGGCGAGCTCCCCTACCGCGACTACACCTTCATCGTGCACCTGACGCCCGGCGGCTCGGGCGGCCTGGAGCACCGCGAATCAACCGCCCTGCTGGCGGACCGCTGGGCCTTTCGCGGGCAGCCGTACGAGCGCTTCCTCGCGCTGGTGGCGCACGAGTTCGTCCATCTGTGGAACGGCAAGCGGATCCGCCCCGCCGTGCTCGGCCCCTTCGACTACACGGCCGAGAACTACACGCGCGACCTGTGGGTGGTGGAAGGGATCACGACGTACTACACGGAGCTTTTTCTGCGCCGCGCCGGGCTCATGACGATGCACCGCTATCTGGAGCGGCTCGCGGAGGCCATCGCTCGCTTCCGGTCTCTGCCGGGGCGCGCCGTGCAATCGCTGGCCGACTCGTCGTGGGACACCTGGATCAAGTTCTACCGCCCGGACGCCAACACCCCCAACTCGTCGATCTCGTACTACGAAAAGGGCGCGCTCGTGGCCTTCCTGCTGGACCTGCGCATCCGCACCGACACGGACAACGCGCGCTCGCTGGACGACGTGATGCGGCGCCTCTGGACCGATTTCGGCGCGCGCGACGCCGGCTTCCCCGAGGGCGAGGTCGAGCGGATCGCCGCCCAAGTGGCGGGCACCGACCTGCGCCCCTTCTTCGACCTGGCGCTGCGCGGCACCGACGAGCTTCCCTTCGACGAGATCCTGTCCACCGCCGGCCTGACGCTGCGCCCCGCGCACGAATCGGCGCCCTTTCCCGCCGCCGACCCGCGCACGGAGGTCCACACCGGCCTCCAGCTCAAACCGGAGGGCGGCCGCAATCTCGTATCGCACGTCCTCGCGGGGAGCCCCGCCCATCGCGCGGGCCTCAACGCCGGCGACGAGCTGGTGGCGCTGGACGGCGCGCGCATCACTCCCGAGACGCTGCCGGCCCGCCTTGCCGAACGCCGCGCGGGGGATCGCGTCCCCGTAACCGTCTTTCGCCGCGACGAGCTGGTGACGCTGGAGCTGGAGGTGGAGCTGGCCGCCCCCACGCGCCACCTCCTGCGCCCCGCTGAGCACCCCACCCCCGCCCAGCAGCGCCTGCTGGACGACTGGCTGCGCGTGGACGTCCCCGCCGCCCCGGACGTGGCGGGGGG
>DASWNZ010000077.1:0-15356 GCA_036398975.1 Longimicrobium sp. | reverse complement strand
CGCGAGGTCGGTGCGCCTCATCCGCCCAGCGCCTCCACCACGCGCGCCGCCTCAAGACGTACCAGCCCCACGTTTACCCAGCTCTCCGCCACCACCACCAGCAGCAGGTCTCCCAGCTGCGGCGGCGCGGCGGCGAAGAGGAGGCCGTCATCGCCGTCCACCTGCACGAAGGCGGCGTCGCCGAAGTCGGCGGCGGACATGGAGCGGCGGGCACGGCGGAAGATGGAGGCCACAAGCGCGGCCACCGCGTCGCCGGGAACGCCCAGCATCAGCTCCTCGGCCACCACGAGCCCATCCTCCACCGCGACGACCATGGAGCCGCGCACGCCGGTGACGCGGTTGACGCGATCCAGGAGCTCCCGGTAGCCGCTCACCGCGCGCCTCCCATGGCCGCCAGGAAGCGCTCCGCCGACTCGCGCGCCCGCGCCGCTACCCGCAGCACCCACCCCATCGGCACGTCGCGCCGCCCGGCCACTGCAACCATCCCCCCGTCACCGGTGGGTGCGAGGCGGACGACAGCCTGCGGCGTCTCGACCAGGATCCCCTTCCAGGCGCCCAGCTTCAGGTGGCGTACGGCGCGCTCGGCCTCGCTGGATGCGCCCGAAAGGACGGCGGAGATCTCGCCCGCGCGGTCACGCTCGGCGCCGATCCGGCCGGCGATCACGAAGCCCTGCGCGTCCAGCATCACCGCGCCCACGATGCCGCGCTCCTGCGAGAGAGAGCCCAGCTCGGCGGCCAGTGCGTCGAAGATGCGGCCGCCGTCCCACTGCTCGGCGCGGGGCGCTTCGGGGGCGGGCGCGGGCGCGTTCGACGGCGGCGCGGCGCGGGCGGCGACGCGGGAGCGCTGCCAGGCGGACTCCAGCGCGGCGCGCACCTCCTGGTCCATGACGTCGTTGGCCTGCGCCTGCTCCAGGTGCTTCACCGCCGATGCCCAGTCGCCGCGGGCGAAGGCGGCCAGGCCCATCTCGCGGCGCGCGCCCGGGTGCCCGGGGGCGAGGGCGAGAGCGATCCCCCACTCGTCCGCGGCCCGCACGTTGTCCCCGCCGTCACGGTAGAGGAGGCCGAGGAGGTGGTGCGCGTCCACGTGGTGCGGGTGGCGCTCCAGGCCGCGCAGCACCAGGCGCAGCGCCGCGTCTCGCTTCCCCGAGTCGCGGTACGCGCGCGCCAGCGGGAGGAAGGCGGTCGAAGCGGGGTCGGCCGCGAGCTCGTCCGTCCACTGCTTCACCTGCGAGGGCGATGCGGTCATGCGGCCTCCTCGTCCAGCGCGGCGAGGAGCACGTCGGCAGCGTCGCGGGCGCGCTCGGCCTGGCCTCGGCGGGCGGTGTCGCCGTCCTCCAGGCGCAGGTAGGTGCTCCAGGCATCGCGCGCGCGGCGCAGGTCGCCGGTGTGCGCCGCCGCGAAGCCGAGGTGGTAGTGCACGGGTGCCGAGAGCGGGTCCAGCGACGCGGCGCGGCTCAGCGTCAGCACCGCCTCCGGCCAGCGCCCCACGCGCCGCTGCGCACGGGCCAGCAGCGTCCACAGCTCGGCGCGCTCGGGGTTGGCGCGCGTCAGGTCGTCCAGAAGGCGCCGGGCCGCGTCGGGCTGGCCCTCGTTCAGCAGGCGGTCGGCCTCGTCCATGGCGTCGCGCAGCGGGCGCTCCCACGCCAGGACCGGGGTCTCGGCGGGGCCCTCCTCCAGGATGTCCACCACGCCGGTGGAGACGAGGCCCCACACGATCTTGGCCACTTCGAAGTCACCGCGCCCCAGCGCCCCGGAGATCGTCTTGAGGCTGCGCTGGCCGTCGATCTCGGCGAGCACCTCCCATTCGGCGGGGTGCAGGTCCAGCACGGCGTCGTCGCCCGGCTCGTGCACGAGCGCGGGGACGACGTCCATGTGCGGGATCCTCGACTCCAGCGTGCTCCACTCGTCGATCCGCCGCGCCGCCTCCATCAGCAGGGACTCGGTGGGGACGCGGATGGTCACCGGGCCGGGTGCCGGAGGCTGACCTTCCTCGAAGCGAAAGTAGCCATCCTTCCACTGCATCAGCTCGAAGACGGCTTCCTGGATCTGGAAGCGGAGCTGCCGCGCCACGTCCTGCACGGAGACGACGCCCTCCTCCACCAGGATGGCGCCGAGCGGCTTGCCGGGCACCAGCTCCTGGAGGCGGCGGGCGGCCACCACGTGGCGCTCGGCCACCTTGCCGGCGCGCAGCAGCAGGTGTCCCAGGCGGTCCTGCCCGTCGCCGAGCTGCGCGCCCACCACGCCGCCGCGGTCGAAGAGCACGACCGCCGGCTGGTGTCGCGCTTCGTGACTGACGGTGAGCGTTCCCGTCTTGCGGCTCAGGTCCAGGAGCTGGAAGACGTCGCTGAGCGCGAGCTCGCGGAGAGGTCCTTCGATCGCCATCAGGCGCTCTGGAAAACGGTTGCGACGTCGAGCGCCGTGTCGATGTTGCCGCGCGCGGCCTCGGCGAGCGGCGATTCCGGCGCGGCCTCCACGGTGCGCCGCCAGAAGCCGATCGCCTCGCGGAAGCGCCGCTCGGCGGCCGCCAGCGCCCCCAGCCCGAAGAGCGCCTCGGCGCGCGCGGGGTCGAACTTGAGGACGCGCGCGAAGGCCTGCCGCGCGTCGCTGGGGCGCTCGTCCTCCATCAGCGCCTGGCCCAGGAGGACGAGCGCGTCCAGGTGGTACGGATCGCCGCCCAGCAGGTCCACGGCCGTCCCCACCGCCTCGCGCGGGCGGCCGGCGGCGCGCTGCGCCTGGGCCAGCAGGTACGCCGCGTCCGCGTAGGTGGGGAGGATGTCCAGCGCCGCCTGCGTCTCCCGGATGGAATCCTCCACCCGGCCGCTGGCGAGGAGGAGGCGGCCCAGCTCCACGCGCGCGGCCACGAAGTCGGGGTCCAGCTTGACGGACATGCGCAGCGCGCGCTCCGCATCGGCGGCGCGGCCGGCGGCGAGGGCGGCGCGGCCCAGGTGGCGAAGGAGGGCGGCGTCCTGCGGCTCGATCTCCACCGCGCGGCTGAAGACGCGCACCGCTTCCGCCGCCTCGCCGCTCTGCAGCAGCACTTCGCCGAGCACCTGGAGGTTGTCGGCGCGGTCGGGGGCGTGCGCGCGCACCGTCTCGGCGGCGAAGCGCGCGTCGTCCAGGCGCCCCAGGCGCAGCAGGGCGCGCGAGCGGCCGCCCCAGGCGCGGGTGTGCGCCGCGCTCCACTCCACCCCTTCCAGCCGCACCAGGGCCGCGTCGAACCGCTCCAGCGCCTCGCCATCCAGCCCCTGCCGCAGGAAGACCTGCCCGGTGAGGAGCGCCGCCTCCACCGGGTCGGCGCCGGCCAGAGCGACGCGCCGGATCTCGCCCAGCGCGCGGTCCAGCAGCCCCTTGCTGATGAAGTCTTCCGCCAGGTTGAAGGCATCGGCGGCGGGGGCCGGCGCTGCGGCGGCGGCCGGCTGCGGGGCCAGCTCGCCGAAGATCTGGTCCAGCGCGGACTCGTCGAAGGTGAAGCTCTCCACCTTGTCGTCACCCGCCAGCCGCTCGGCCGCGTCCAGCTCCGGCGCCAGCACTTCGGCGTACTCGTACTGCAGGTCGATCGCCAGCTTGAAGCGCGGCGTCGTGTAGTACGGGTTCAGCTCCAGGGCGCGCTTCGTCTCGCGGAGCGCCCCCTCGAAATCGCCCAGGTTCGACAGCACGAACGACAGGTTGTAGCGCGCCTCCGCGTTGTCCGGGTCGGAATCCACGGCACGGACGAAGGCGTTGCGCGCTTCCTCGTAGCGGCGCGTCTCCATCAGCACCGCGCCGATCCCGTTCCACGCAGACACGGCCTCGGGATCGGCGCGCAGGGCGGCGCGGTAGGCGTCCAGCGCCGCACCCTGGCGCCCCGCGCGGATGTGCATCAGCCCGCGGTTGCTCCAGGCGTCCACGAAGGCGGCGCGCAGCGTGACCGCCTCGCGGAACGCGTTCTCCGCCCCCTCCGCGTCGCCGCGGTGGAGGCGCACGACGCCCAGGTTGTTCCACGCGAGGGCGTACGCCGGGTCCGCATCGATGGCGCGGCGGTAGCTGGCCTCCGCATCCTCCACCTGCCCCGTCTGGTGCAGGCAGACGCCGCGCTCGTTCCACAGCTTGGGCGAGCGCTCGTCTTCCGCCAGCAGCCGGTCGTACAGGTCCAGCGCCTCTCGCGTGTCGCCGCGCAGCAGGTGCACCTCGGCCATGGCCTGGCGGAGAAGCGCGGGCTCCTCGCCGCCTTCCAGCCCGCGCACGAACTCGCGCAGCGCCTCGTCGTACAGCGCCTTCTGGCGGAAGGCGATCCCCAGGTTGTAGTGCGCCAGCGCCTCGCCGGTGGCCACCTCCGGGCGGCGGACGCGGTCGCCCACCATCTCCTCGTAGCGCGCGACGCTGTAGCGGTCCAGCGAAAGGTTGGCCTGGGCCTTGGTGTACTGCGGGTTGAGCTGCATGGCGAGCCGCGACGCCGCCGTGGCGCGCGCGTGGTCGCCCATGTCGCCGTACACGAAGGCGAGAACGTAGTGCGCGTCCGCCAGCTCGGGGTTCAGCTCGATGGCGCGCGTAAGCTCGCGCAGCGCCTCGTCGTTGAGGCCGCGGTTGTAAAACAGCTCGCCCAGGTAGAAGTGCAGCACGGCCGAGTCGGGGTCGCGCTCCAGCGCCTGCGCGTACCACCCCATCGCGCTCTCGAACTGCCCCCCCGCCTTCTCCGCCTGCCCCAGCCGGATCAGCGTCTCCAGGTCGTCCGGGTCCTGGGCCAGGACGCGGCGAAGCTCGGCGACGGCCCCGGGGGCGTCGCCGGTGTTGAGGTAGGCCTGGGCGAGGCGGGTGCGCGCCTCGGCGTCGGTGGGGTCGTCGCGCAGCCGCTCGCGCAGCTCGCTGATCAGCCGGTCGTAGTAGCCGGTGTTGAAGTAGGCGATCTCCAGGTTGCGCTGCGCCACCACCATCTTGCTGTCGATGGCCAGCGCGCGCCCGAACTGCTGGATCGCCTCCTCGTACAGCCCCTTGTTGAAGTAGAGGACGCCGAGGTTGTTGTGCGCCCCCGCGTCCGCCGCGTCGATGCGCTGGGCGAAGCCGCGCAGGATGCGAAGGTCGCGCTCCGAGTGGCTGGGCCGGGCCGCCGCCGGCGCGGGTGCGTCCTGCACAGTCAGGCCAGGCGGATGCTCTGGAGGATGATCTCCAGCGACTCGATGTCCGGCAGGAGGAGGAACTGTCCCTGCACCACCTCTTCCCCCTCCATCAGGAACTCCGTCTGGATGCAGAAGACGAAGTCGCGCTCGTGGCCGAAGTTGGTGTACGCCGTGGTCAGCACCGCGCCGCACAGGTCGATCACCAGCGACGGCACCGAGGGGAGGAGCATCAGCCCCATGAAGTCGGCGAGGGCGTTCATGTACGCCGCCGACAGGATGTTCCCCGCTTCCTTGATGGCGCTCTGCTCCAGCTCGCCGAACACCTGCGACGAGCCCGCGGGCCGGTGCAGGAGGATCTCGGCGAGCCGCATCGCCGCGTTGCGCGGAAAGATGAGGAGGGTGCGCCCGGTGAGGTCGCCCAGCATGTGCATCAGCACCGCGGCGACCACTTCGTCCGCTTTCCCCATGATGTCCGGCACCTGCTCCAGCGGCGTGACCTGGAGGCGCGGCACGTTGATCATGATCCGCGTGTTCGTCATCTGCGAAAGCGCGGTGGCGGCGTGCCCCGCCCCCATGTTCGACACCTCGCGGAGGGCGTCAAGCTGAATGGCCTGCAGATCGCGCAGATCGAGCATCGGTCGGATCGGGTTCGGGCGAAGGTGTGTCGGTTCTCTCAGGACGCGGCGCCGAGGAGGCTTCCGGCGTCCAGGATGAGCGCGGGACGCCCGTCGGAGAGGATGGTGGCCCCGGAGAAGAGGCGCAACGTGTCGGCCGTGGCGTCGAACGACTTGACCACGATTTCCTGCTGCCCCACCAGGGCGTCCACTTCCAGCCCCACCCGCTGCTCCCCCACTTCCAGCAGGACGGCCGGCCGCTTGCCGCCCTCCGGCCCCGCCCCGTTGGTGTTCAGCAGGGAGCGCAGCGTCACCAGCGGGATCACCTCGTCGCGCAGGAAGGCGACGGGGCGTCCCTTTACGCTCCCCACCTCGTGCTCCAGCAGGTGCACCGTCTCGCCCACGTGGGTGAGGGGTAGGGCGTAGGTCTCGCCGCTCTGCCTCACCAGCAGCGCGCGCACGATGGCGAGCGTCTGCGGTAGCTGCAGGGTGAAGACGGTGCCGCGTCCCGGCTCGCTGTCGATCTCCAGCATCCCGCCCAGTGCGCGGACCCGCGTGGCGACCACGTCCAGCCCCACGCCCCGCCCCGAAACGTCGGTCACCCGCTCGGCGGTGGAGAAGCCGGGCCTCATCACCAGCCGCCGCACCTCGTCGTCGCCCATCGCCGCGGCGTCCGCCTCGGCCACCAGCCCCAGCGCCACCGCCTTGCGCAGCACCCGCTCGCGCTGGATGCCGCGACCATCCTCTTCCACGCGGATGACGATGCGCGACCTTTCGCGGGCGGCGGAGAGGAGGAGCGTCCCCTTCTCCGGCTTCCCCGCCGCGCGCCGCTCCTCGGGCGACTCGATGCCGTGGTCGAGCGCGTTGCGCAGGAGGTGCACCAGCGGGTCGCCGATCTCGTCGAGCATGGAGCGGTCCAGCTCGATCCCCTCCCCCTCCATCACGAACTCCACCTTCTTGCCCAGCGAGCGTGCCGCGTCGCGCACCAGCCGCGGGAAGCGGTCGAACACCTGGCCCACGGGGGCGAGGCGGGCGCGCATGATCTCGCCCTGCAGCTCGCCCACCAGGCGCGATGCTTGGTCCACCGCCTCCAGCAGCTCGGGATCGGCGTCGCGCGCCAGCGTGCGCAGCCGGTCGCGCACGATCACCAGCTCGCCGACGCCGTTCATGAGCGCGTCCAGCCGGCGCAGGTCCACGCGGATGTTGCGGACCTTGGCCGCCGCCCCCGCCGCGCTCTCCGCCTCGGGAAGCGCGGGCGCCGCCGTCCCGCGCCGGTCCTCGTGCACCTGCGCCTCGGCAATCTCCCCGACCGCCAGCACCGCGGCGCGCACCTCGTCCTGGCTCAGCTCGGTGCGCAGGAGGAAGGTAAGGGCGCCGTCGAACCCCTCCTCCATCAGCGCCGCCTCGGGCGGGTGCAGCGAAAAGGTCTCGCCCAGCTCGCGCGCCCTGCGCAGCGCCAAGAAGGCCCTCACCCCCGGCAGCATGGAGTCCGGCGCCACGCGCAGCCGCACCACCAGCGCGCCCTCCACGTGCTCCGCCGGCGGCCCACCCTCCGGCGCCGGCGCCTCAACCGGCGCGCGGCGGTCGTCGCCCGCGGCGGCGCGCAGGCGTGCGAGGAGCGCGGCCATCTCCGGCTGCTCCCCGTCCCCCTCCTCGACCGCCAGCTCCACCGCCCTCTCCAGCGCGTCGGCGGCGGCGAAGAGGAGGTCGACCATCTCCGGCCCTGGCGAGACGCGCCCCTGGCGGACGCCGTCCATCAGGTTCTCCATCTCGTGGGCCAGGTCGGCGACGGCGCGGTACCCCATCGTCGCCGACATCCCCTTGATGGTGTGCACCGCCCTGAACATCCCCTCCACCGGCTCCCCCGCCTCCGGATTCTGCTCCAGGGCGAGAAGAAGGTGGTTGATCGCGGAGATGTGCTCGCGCGATTCGCTGAGGAAGAGTTCGCCGTACTGGGAGAGTTCCATGGACGGAAGTGCGTTAGTGCGTGAGTGCGTCAGTGCGCCAGGACACGGCGGCGGGCGCGGGACGCGGGTCTCTCGTTGAGCTCACGCACTCACGCACTTCCGCACTCACGCACTTTCTCACCCCAACACCCGCTGCACCGCCTCCAACACCCGCGACGGCTGGAACGGCTTCACCACGAAGTCACGCGCGCCGGCCTGGATGGCCTCGATGACGAGCGCCTGCTGCCCCATCGCGCTGCACATCAGGATCTTGGCCGCCGGATCTTCCTTTACGATCTCGCGGACGGCGTCGATCCCCCCCATGTCCGGCATCACGATGTCCATCGTCACCAGGTCCGGCTTGAACTGGCGGTACTTCTCCACCGCCTGCACGCCGGTCTCGGCTTCCCCCACGATCTGGAAGCCGGCCTGGGTGAGGATGTCCCCGATCATCGTGCGCATGAAGATGGCGTCGTCGCAGATGAGGACCGTCTGGCTCATCAATCCTCCGGTGGGTTGGGTTGGGGCGCGGAGCTCGCGCCGGTCAGGTCAGGATGCTGGAGAAGATCTCGCCAGGGTCCACGGCCACGAAGATCTCGTCGTCCACCTCGCCCACCCCGCGCAGGTACGCGCGGTCGATGCGAAGGGAGCGCAGGACCTCGGCCGAGGACGTCAGCGTCTCGGGATCTACTTCCACGATGCGGGCGACCTCCTCCACCGCCATCCCCACCAGGCGGTCGTGGTGCTCCACGATCACGATGCTGTGGTCCGGAACGGCCGACGAAGGCGGGAGGCGGAGGCGGGCGCCGAGATCGATGACGGTGACGATGCGCCCGCGGAGGTTGATCAGCCCGCAGACGTGCTCGCCGCTCCCGGGGAGGGGCGTGTACGCCCGCGCCGGGATCACTTCGCGGATGCACTCGATCCCCACCCCGAACCGGTGCCCCCCGGCGACGAACAGCACCACCCGCTCCAGCGCAGCCGATTCGGCGGCGCCTTCGGCCGTGTCGTGGCTCTGGGTTGGGAGCATTACCTGGCCGGGGGAGGTATCGCGCGGGGTGTGAGTGGGGAGTATAGCGGGGGGTGGGGGCGGGGTCAAGAAATGGGCCCCGGGGGCCCTCACCCCCGTCTCGTTACACTCGACTGCCCCCTCTCCCGATAACAGGAGAGGGCTGCGCCCTCCTGTCATCGGTAGAGGGGGCTTGGTGCGCATCGGCCAGCGTCGGCGCACGCAGAGGGCCCCCTCCCCCCGGCCCCCTCCCCCGCCTGCGGGGGCGCAGGGCGGGTGAGGGGGAGAAAACCGTGTGCTGCGCACAGGTCAGGTAGGGGCGCAATTCATCGCGCCCGTGCCACGGGTTGCGCCGATGCCCCGGGGCGCGCGCCGATCTCCGTAGGGGCGGCCCCGCGTGGCCGCCCGTGCCCGCCCCTGCACCGCCGCCTGCGTCCTACACCGATGCGGCCGCGCCCTTCCACATCGTTGTTGTTGGCGGTAGCGCGTCGTCCGAGCGCAGACATCTGACATGCATCCCGCTGCTCTCCGCCAGGTTCCCGTTAGATTGCGGTTCCCGCGATTTCTCCCGTATTCTTACTTCGCATAGCCTCAAGTACTCCGGTGCGGATTCCCGCGACCCAGACCCAATTGATCACGTACACCTTCATGCGAACGCCAATGATGACCGTCCGACCCTCGATGTTCCGCGCTGCCCATCCGCAGGTCCGATTAACCGTGACATCTTTTGCAACGATGTACTGCATGTTGGCCGGCAGTGGCTGCGGCCAGGCTCCAGACGACCAGCAGACAGCTGTCTCAGGAACTGGGGTTATTTCGGATCGATTCGAGGTCCGCCAAGCGCTCAAGGGCGACATCCTCACCGTCTCGCTCGACTCGGATCTGCCGGACGAAACCGAAGTGATGGTGGACGTCTCCCGCAGATACTGGCAGGCAGGGGACACAACCGCCTATGTGAACGAGTACTTCGAAGAAAGCGGAACCGTGAGCGGTTGGCGTGCTCCGCGGCAGCTCGTGTTGGACGAAGATCGTTGGAGGGCAGCTCTTTCCGAGAAACAGCGCATCCTCGCGCAAGGCGGAGATCCTTTTGACATTGGGCGTGTCGAAGACTCGGTAATCGTCTCTTTCGTGGTCCCAGTCAATCAGTCTGACCCTCGGTTCGGTAACCGGAATCAGCACCTTAGCGGAAGCGCAGTCAACGTGGGTTCATTAGGTTGGCCTCTGATCGAACGTGAACTCCAACTGTTCCGGAAGGCGGGGAAAGCGGACCCTTCCGCTCCCAAGTGGGCAGATCCAAGTGACCTACGTGCGGGGCGGCGGTACGGTCTGTCACGTGAGACTTCGCTGATGCCCGAACTCGATCCCGCCGATCCGATGGGTGCAATCGCCCGGATCCGAATCATCCCGCGCGGAGGCAGTATCCGGATCTTATCAGGTGCCCTCCACGAGAAAACGCGCTGGTACGAAGTGGAAGCGTACGATGCCTCGGGCGTGCGGGCGGGGACAGGGTGGGTGAGCAGCATCGCGCTCATCGGACAGGACATAGCAGCGTTGGAGTGACCCCTGCCCGCCTGTCCCACGCACGACAAAGGCTGCCCCCGCGTGGCCGCCCGTGCCCACCCCCGCACCGATGCCGCCACCCGCACACGAATACATGCCACCGCCCCTCCCCCAGGGTGTTTTGGGGGAGGGGCCGCGAGGAACGAGCGGGGGAGGGGGCCCGCCCGCCCTCACCCCCGCGCCCACTCCGCCGCCGCCTCCAGCTCCGCCGGCAGCGGCGCCTGGAAGTGGAGCTCCTCCCCGGTGCGCGGGTGCAGGAAGCGCAGCTCGAAGGCGTGCAGGAACTGGCGGCGCACCCGCTTCGCCAGCCCCGCGGCCCAGCTGCGGTCGGGGCCGGATACGCCCTTGTGGCGCTCGGCGCCGTACGTGGCGTCGCCGACGACGGGGTGACCCAGGTGAAGGAGGTGCACGCGGATCTGGTGCGTGCGACCCGTCTCCAGGTCGGCGCGGACGAGGTCGGCGGCACGCCAGCGCTCCACGAGCTGGAAATGCGTGACGGCCCGGCGGCCGCCCTGCACCACCCCCATCCGCTTGCGGTCGGTGAGGTGGCGGCCGACGGGACCGTCGACGGTGATCCGCTCCTCGGGCAGGTGCCCCCACGCGGCGGTCAGGTACGCGCGGCGGATCTCGCGACGCTTCAGGGCGTCGGAGAGGGTGCGGTGCGCGTCGTCGTGCTTGGCCACGATCATCAGCCCGCTGGTGTCGCGGTCCAGGCGGTGCACGATGCCCGGGCGCAGCACCCCGCCGATCCCGGAAAGGTCGCCGACGGCGTGGAGGAGGGCGTTGACCAGCGTCCCCTTAGAGTGTCCGGGGGCGGGATGCACCACCATCCCCGCCGCCTTGTTGAGGACGAGGAGGTCGGCGTCCTGGTAGACGACGTCGAGCGGGATCTCCTCGGCGGCCAGCGCGGAGGGCTCGGGCGCGGGAAGGGTGACGGTGATGCGGTCGCCGGGGGAGGGCTTGTCGCGCTTCTTAGGAACGGCGCCGTTAAGCGTGACGCGCCCCTCCTCGATCCACTGCGCGGCGCGGGAGCGCGAGGTGTCCAGCCGCGCCGCGAGCCAGCTGTCCAGCCGCTCGCCGCAGTCGTCGCCGGCGAGCAGCTCGCGCGTCTCTTCAGCGCGCGGCATCCCGCTCGCGCTCGGTGTGCTGCTCCTCTTTCCACAACGAGAAGGCCAGCACCAGCGCGCCGCAGGTGACGAAGATGTCCGCCACGTTGAACACCGGCCAGCGCAGCCCGGCGAGCCCCACGTCGAAGAAGTCCACCACGCCGCGCGACGAGCGCACCCGATCGATCAGGTTGCCGATGGCCCCGCCGGTGACGCCCGCGATGGCGATCAAGCGGGCTCGGTCGCGCCAGGGGGTGGAGCGGTACATCATCCCCAGCGCGATGGTGGCGACCACGGCCAGCAGCATGAAGACGATGCGCGACCATCCGCCCACGTGGATGCCGAACGCGGCGCCGCGGTTGTAGATGAAGGTGAGGCGGAAGAAGTCGCCCAGCACCGGGTGCGGATCGTACAGGCGCATGTTGCGCTCGACGATGAACTTGGTGATCTGGTCCACGATCACCACCCCCGCCACCATCCCCACGTAGAGCATGGCCTTGCTGCGCGCCTCGGCCGGCGTGTCGGTGTGGACGGCCGGGGCCGGCTCGCTCTGCGTCATCAGCGTATCGTTCATCTCACTAGGAATGGGTGGGCGCGACGCGGACCAGCGCGATCGTCGCCGTGACTCCGTCCAGGTCCACCTCGCGGACCGCCTCGTACCCGTCCACGCGCGGCTCGGGTCCCGTCTCGATTTCAACCGCCAGCGTCTCGCCCGCCACCAGGGCTCGGAAGCGCTCCACCGCCTCGGTCACCTCCGCCCCGCCGAACACGCCAAGCCGGATGCGGTCGGACACCTCCAGCCCCGTGTCCTTGCGCAGCTTCTGCACGCGGTTGATCACCTCGCGGGCGAGGCCTTCGGCGCGTAGCTCGGGAGTGAGCGTGGGGTCCAGGGCGAGCGTGTAGCCGCCCTCCGCCTGCACCACGAAGTCGCCCTTTGCGCCCTGCACCACCTCCAGCTCATCGCCGCTCAGGGTGTACGTCTCGCCGTCCGCCTGCACGGTGAGGGGCGCGCCGCTACGGAAGGCGGCGATGGCCTCGGAGGCGAGATCGCGGATGGCGGCGCCGACGCGCGGGGTCGCCTTGCCGAACTTGGCGCCGATTACCTTGAAGTTGGGCCGCGCGCTGAAGGTCACCAGCTCCTCCGCACGGTCCATGAACGCCACTTCCTTGACGTTCAGCTCGTCGCGCAGGATGGAGAGGAGGTCCTCGTCCGCGCGCACGCCGGCGGGCACCACGCAGTAGACCCTGTCCAGCGGCTGGCGCACGCGGATCGACACCGTCTCTCGCGCGGCGCGGCCCAGGGTGCTGAGCACGCGAACGGCATCCATCCCGCGCTCCAGATCAGCATCGGCACGCGCCTCGTCCGCCACCGGATAGTCGGCCAGGTGCACGCTGGCGTCGTCGCAGAGCGCGCGGTGCAGCCAATCGGCCAGGAACGGCGCGACGGGGGCCATCATCCGCGTGACGGTGACCAGCGCCTCGTGCAGCGTGGCGAAGGCGGCGCGGGTGTCGGCGCGGTCGGCGCTTCCCCAGAAGCGGTCGCGGGAGCGACGGACGTACCAGTTGCTCAGGTCGTCCACCACGAAGTCAGCGATGGCGCGCACCGCATGCGTCAGGTTGTACCCCTCCATGTGCGCGCCCACGGTCGCCGTGACCGACGACAGCCGCGACAGGAGCCAGCGGTCGAGCACGGAGCGATCCGCCACCTTGGGATCGTCGCCTCCCGGCGTCCAGCCTTCCAGGTCGGCGTAGAGCGCAAAGAAACGGTACGTCTGGCGCAGCGTGTCGAACGTCTTGCGCTGGACCTCCTTGACGCCCTCCGGATCGAAGCGCTTGGGGATCCAGGGGTGCGACGAGGTGAGGATGTACCAGCGAACCGCATCGGCCCCGAACTGCTCGATGGCCTCCCACGGATTCACGATGTTGCCGCGGGACTTGGACATCTTGAGCCCCTCCGCGTCCAGCACCATGTCGTTGACGATCACGTTGCGGAACGACGGCCCGCGCCCCAGCATCGTGGAGATCGCCAGGAGCGAGTAGAACCACCCGCGCGTCTGGTCCACCCCTTCGCAGATGAAGTCCGCGGGGAACTGCGCCTCGAAAGTCTTCTGGTTCTCGAACGGGAAGTGGTGCTGCGCGAACGGCATCGCCCCCGAATCGAACCACACGTCCACCACCTCCGGCGTGCGTCGCATGGTGCCGGCGCACTGCCCACAGGGCCAGGTCAGCTCGTCCACGTACGGGCGGTGCGGGTCCGGCAGCTCGGCCAAGCCCGTGCGCTCGCGCAACTGGTCGAAGCCGCCCACGAACTCAAGGTGCGACGGGTGCTCGTCACACACCCAGAAGGGGAGCGGCGTCCCCCAGTAGCGGGTGCGCGAGATGGCCCAGTCCACGTTGTTCTCCAGCCACTCGCCGAAGCGCCCGCTCCCCACCTCGGGCGGGAACCAGCGGATCTCGGCGTTGTTGGAGATCAGCTTGTCGCGCAGCTCGGTGGTGCGGATGAACCACGAGTCGCGCGCCATGTAGAGGAGCGGGCTCTGGCAGCGCCAGCAGTGCGGGTAGCTGTGCTCCTCCCTGGTGGAGCGGAAGACCTGGCCGCGCTTCTTGAGCTCGATGACGAGGTCGGTGTCCGCATCCTTGACGAACTTGCCGCCCACCAGCGGGAGCGATGCGCGGAACGCCCCGCGGTCGTCCACGGGCTGCAGGACGGGGAGGCCGTGCTCGCGGCACACGGCGTAGTCGTCCGCGCCGAAGGCGGGGCTCATGTGCACGATCCCCGTGCCGTCGTCGGCCGAGACGAAGTCGGCGGGGAGGACGTGCCACCCGCGCCGCACCTCCTCGTCCGCGAACGCCGTAAGCTCCACCCAGTCGAACGGGCGCTTGTAGCGCAGCCCCACGATCTCCGACGCCGGAAAGGTGCGCAGCACGCTCGCTTCCGCCCCAAAGAGCGCCGGCACGCGCGCGGCGACCAGGACGAGCGTGCGCCCCTCCCAATCGACCTCCGCGTACTCCAGCTCCGGGTTGACGGCGAGCGCCACGTTGGACACCAGCGTCCATGGCGTCGTGGTCCACACCAGGAACTCGCGTCCGTCCTCCGTGCCGTCCGCCTTCAGGATCGGCAGGGTGACGTATAGAGACGGATCCTTGACGTCCTTGTAGCCGAGCGCGACCTCGTGGCTGGAGAGGCCGGTGCCGCAGCGCGGGCAGTACGGCAGGATCTTGTGGCCGCGATACACGAGCCCGCGGTCCGCGATCTCCTTCAGCAGCCACCAGACCGACTCGATGTATTCCGGCTGGTAGGTGACGTACGGCTCCGAGTAGTCCAGCCAGTAGCCGATGCGGGCCGAGAAGCGCTCCCACTCGTCCGTGTAGGTGAGCACGCTCTCGCGGCACACCTCGTTGAAGCGCGCGATCCCGATCTCCTCGATCTGCTTCTTGCCGCTGATCCCCAGCCGCTTCTCCGCCTCGATCTCCACGGGAAGGCCGTGCGTGTCCCACCCCGCGATGCGCGGAACGTGGCGCCCCTGCATGGTGCGGTGGCGCGCGACGGCGTCCTTGATGGCGCGCGAGAAGACGTGGTGGATCCCGGGGCGTCCATTGGCGGTCGGCGGGCCCTCGTAGAAGACGAAGGGCTTGCCGTCGCGGGTGCGCTCCAGGCTCTGGCGAAAGGTGTCTTCCGCCTGCCAGCGGCCCAGGATCTCCTCTTCCAGCGCCGTAGTGGACGCGGGAAGCTCGGGGTGTTTCTTCATCGGCTGCGTGCTGCGCGGGCTCGGGACGTACACGGGAATGGCGAGAAAGTTGGGGAATATAACGGGCGGGGGTAGGGGGCGCACGGTGCCCCCTCCCCCCGGCCCCCTCCCCCGCCTGCGGGGGCGCAGGGCGGGTGAGGGGGAGAACTCCGTGCGCCGCGCGCCGATGCCCGGTAGGGGCGCGATTCATCGCGCCCGTGTCACGCGCGGTTCCGCCACCCGCTCCCGCACACCGATGCCGGTAGGGGCAGACCTGCGTGTCTGCCCACCCCCTGCCCC
>DASWNZ010000076.1:0-2444 GCA_036398975.1 Longimicrobium sp. | reverse complement strand
CCCACGCTCTTGCGCTCGCCGGGCCCGATCAGGCCGGCGACGCAGGAACGGAAAATAGCGCACCCACGGCGCCCGTCGTCGCCATCCCGGTAGGGACGCGGGTTACCCCGCGCCCCCCGGACAGATCCGAGCGTGCGCTGCTAACGCACTCGGCTCCCACCTCGGGTGCTTGACGAGGAAGCGCTGTTGCGGCCAGGGGTGTCGGATCCTGGCGGATGGAATCCAGCGCGCGGCGAGCAGCTTCATCCGCCGCCACGGGACGAAGGCTTTCTGGCTGCGCCGCATGAGCGCGCGCCGCCAGTGCCAGACCACGTGGTACGCGAACGACGTTGTGCGCCGCGAGTTGGTGGGCACGGCGTGGTACGCGAAGTAGCCGCGCACCACCTGCCCCAGCCAGCGCCCCTGCTCGGGCACCGGCAGGTGGCACATGCGGTAGAGCGTCTCCTTGATCTCCAGGAGCTTGGCCCGCATCCGCTCGGCGATGGTCTGCCGCAGCAGGATGAACTTCCCGTCCCGGCGCTTCCCGCAGACGTGCGTGAAGCCCAGGAAGTCGAAGGTCTCCGGCTTCCCGAGCCCCTTCACCGACCGGCGCTGGGCCGCGAAGCGGCCGAACTCGATCAGGCGGGTCTTCTCGGGATGCAGCGCCAAGCCGAACGTCGCCAGCCGCTCCCGCAGGTCGCGGAGGAACCGCTCGGCATCGGCATGCCGCTGGAAGCCGACGACGGTGTCGTCGGCATAGCGGATGACGATGACCTCGACGGTCGCCCTGCGCTTGCGCCACTGGTCCACCCAGAGGTCGTAGACGTAGTGCAGGTAGATGTTCGCCAGCAGCGGCGAGATCACCGCGCCCTGCGGCGTGCCCTCCGTGCCTTCCGTCCACGCCCCCTCCTCCATGACCCCGGCCTTCAGCCATTTGGCCACCAGCCGGAGCACACGGCGGTCGCCGATCCGGTGCTCCAGGAACCGCATCATCCAGGCGTGGCTGACGCGGTCGAAGAAGGACCGGATGTCGGCGTCCAGGACCCAGTTCACCTCCCGCAGATTGATCCCGTAGGCGAGCGCGTCCAGCGCATCGTGCTGGGAGCGCCCGGGACGGAACCCGTAGGAGAAGCCGAGGAAGTCCGTCTCGTAGATGGCGTTCAGCACCTCCACGAGCGCGCGTTGGACGACTTTGTCCTCCAGCGCCGCGATGCCGAGCGGCCGTTGCCGGCCGTCGGGCTTCGGGATGTACTGCCGCCGCGACGGCCTCGCCCGGTACCCGCCGCGCATCACGCGGCGGTGCAGGTCGCCGATGTTGGCATCGAGCGACGCCGCATACTCGTCCCACGTCACCCCATCGACGCCGGGAGCAGCCTTCGGCTTGAGCTGATGGAAGGCCCAGGCCAGCAGGTCCGGCGTCAGGTGGTGCATCAGCGCGGTGAACCGTTCCCGCCTGTTCCGCTTCGCTGCGTCTCGTACGCGGGCCAGCGCCTGTGACACGGCGTTCCGGCTCAGCGTCCGGACCGTGCTTTGCCGCCCCGCGGTTCCCTCGGCCCCGCCCCTTCCCTCCACCGCCTCCGCGCCCGGTCGCCCGGGTCTGTTCGGCCGCTTCCCCGGTACTATGGACGGGTCTGACTTCCCTGGGCCGTGCATCAGCGGATCGCGGCCGAAGCCTTGCCGCCGCGGCCTGGCGCAGTCCTGCCAGGCGGCCCATGGATCTCCCGGTTCCCGTGTGGTTGGTGTCCCCGCGTGCGTGGGGTCTCGGACCGCGCAGGGCCGACGCGAACCTCGCCATGACGGTGCGCGTCGTGTGGCCTTCCGCTCTTCTCTACAGCGTCGGCGCCCTGGACCGTAAACATTTCGCGGCTCAATACCCAGCCCGCGGTTTCCCCTGTCAACGCTTCGCCGCCACCCTCGCGGGTGGCGCCGCATGACTCGGGGCCGTCGTGGTCGGCTACACCTTCAACGTAAAGTCCGACTTCGGCTTCCCGCCCGGCAGCAACACGGACCTGCTTGCGCGCGTGCTCGCCGAGGCGCTGCAGCCGAGGCTCAGGCGCACGGTCCGGGTCGACAACCGCCCCGGCGCGGGCGGTGGCGTCGCCACCGAGGCGGTGATGCAAGCGGCGCCGGACGGGGGCACCCTCGGCTTTGCCTCGCCCTCGCTGGCGATCGCCGGGCACGTCGCCCGCACCCCATTCTACGACCCGCGCGCCGACCTCACCTGGATCAGCATCTTCGCCGCAACGCCGCTCGTGTTCCTTGCCGCGCCGGACCACCCGGCCCGCGACCTGTGCTCGCTCGGCGAGGCGCTGCGGGCGCGTCCCGGCGCGACGCGCTGCGGCACGCCGGGCGCCGGCACCTTCCTCCACCTGGCGACCGTGCTGCTGACGCGGGCGCTCGGCGCGGGGTGCGAGGCCGTCCACTACCTCGACCTGGATCGGGCGATGGCGGACCTCCAGGCGGGC
>DASWNZ010000075.1:0-4474 GCA_036398975.1 Longimicrobium sp. | reverse complement strand
GGGGCAGCGAGGAACGAGCGGGGGTGAGGGCCCCCTCCACCAACCCGGATTTCATGCCACGCATCCGTCCCGCCGCGTCCATCCTGGCGATCGTCGCCGCGGCCGCCGCGCACCCCGTCGAAGCGCAGATGAGCACCAACTCCATGCAACCCGGCGTTTCGCTGGAGCTGGCGCGGGAGCGCGCGGCCACGCTCTCCGGCGTGCGCTACTCGCTGTTGCTGAACCTCACCCGGCGCGACTCGGCGCGCGGGAACGTGGAGGCGGCGTTCGAGCGCAGCGGGACAGGCGACCTGGTGCTCGACTTTCGGGGTCCGTCGCTCCACTCGGTGCGCGCCAACGGGGCGGCGGTGACGGACTACCAGTGGGCGCAGGGGCACATCCGCATCCCCGCGCGCTACCTGGTCGAAGGGTCAAACCGGGTGTCCGCGGAGTTCACCACGCGCATCGCGGCGGCGGGGGCGCCCATCATCCGCGCCGACGATCCCAAGGACGCCACGACGTACCTCTACACCCTCCTGGTGCCGGCGGACGCCAACGCCCTCTTCCCCTGCTTCGACCAGCCGGACCTCAAGGCCCGGGTCAGCATGCGGATCACGGCGCCGGCCTCGTGGAAGGTGCTCACCAACAGCGCGCTGGAGGGGCGCGACTCGATGAGAACGGCGGTGATCTGGCGCTTCGGCGAGACGAAGCCGATCTCCACCTACCTCATCGCCTTCGCGGCCGGGCCGTGGGCAACGTGGGAGTCGGAGGGGCTCACGCTGTACGCCCGCGCATCCCGCCGCGCGGAGGTGGAGGCGGACTCGCTGATCGGCGCCAACCGGCGCGCGGCGGCGTGGCTGGCGGGGTACTTCGGCGTCCCCTTCCCGTTCGACAAGATGGACGCGCTCCTGGCTCCCGCCTTCCCCTTCGGCGGAATGGAGCACGTGGGCGCCATCTTCTACAACGAGACGCAGTTCGTCTTCCGCGAGCCGCCCACCCTTTCGCAGCGGCTGGGGCGCGAGCAGACCATCTACCACGAAGTCGCCCACCAGTGGTTCGGCGACCTGGTGACGATGCGGTGGTTTGACGACCTGTGGCTCAAGGAGGGGTTCGCCACCTACATGGCGGCGCGGATGCAGGCGGAGCTGGCGCCCGAGAGCGGCGCCTGGAAGACCTTCTACCTCCGCAACAAGCCCACCGCCTACGCCACCGACGCCACCTCGGGCACCACGCCGGTGTGGCAGCAGCTGGCGAACCTGGACCTGGCGAAGAGCAACTACGGACCCATCGTCTACAACAAGGCGCCGTCGATCCTGAAGCAGCTCAACTTCCTGGTGGGCGACACGGCGTTCCGCAGGGGGGTGCGCACCTTTCTCATCCGCCACGCCTACTCCAACGCCACCTGGCGCGACCTCCTGACGGCCATCGAGGAAGAGTCCGGCACGCCGCTCAAGCAGTTCGGCGAGCAGTACATCCTGCGCGCCGGAATGCCGGTCGTGGAGACGCGGATGGAGACGGATGGGGACAAAATCCGCGCGCTGCGGCTGGTGCAGCGCCCGGCGCGCGCCCTCCCCCGCGATCCGGACGGATGGTGGCCGGGGAGGGTTCGCGTGCGGCTGGCGTACCACGACCGCGACGACGTCGTCCTCCCCGTCACATTCGCGGGGACGACGACGACGGTGGCGGGCGCCGCCGGGCTCCCGCTGCCGGATTACGTGTGGAGCAACGACGGCGACTACGGCTACGGCCTCTTCCTGCTGGACGACCGCAGCGCCGAGCGCGTCGCGTCCAATGTGGGCGCCACCCGCGACGACCTCCTGCGCGCCCAGCTCTGGGGCGCGCTGTGGGACCGCGTGCGCGAGGGACGCATGCCCGCCGCGCGGTTCGTGGAGACCGCCATCCGCGAGCTCCCCCGCGAGCGCGACGAGCAGATCGCGGATGCCGTGCTCGGCCGTGCCTCCACCGCGCTCACCCTTTACCTGCGCCCCAACGACGCCGCGCGAGTGGCGCCGGCATGGGAGCGCCTTCTCGCCGCCCGCGCTGACGACGCGAACCTGCCGTACGGGATGAGGAAGGCGTCGCTGGACGCGCTGGTCGGCACCGTGCGCACCGAGGCCGGCCGCGCGCTGCTGCGCGAGTACCTGGCGGAGCGCAAGCAGTTCGATAGAAAGCCGGTGCAGCAGCCCACGCGCTGGTCCATCGTGGGCGCCCTCACCGCGCTGGGCGAGCCGAACCCGGCCGCGCTCATCGCCGCGGAGGCCGCGCGTGACACCGGCGCAGAGGGGCCGCGTCGCGCGTTCGTGGCGGGCGCCGCCATCCCCACCGCCGCCGCGCGCACGGAGTACTTTCGGCGCTACCTGGACGATCCCCAGCTCAACGAGGAGTGGGCCACGGCCTCGCTGGGCGCCTTCAACGACCCGGCCCGCGCCGATCTGTCTCTCCCGCACCTGCGGGCCTCGCTCGACCGGCTGGAGTGGATCCGCGACAACCGCCGGATCTTCTTCCTCCCGCGCTGGGTGAACGCCTTCATCGGCGGGCAGACGTCGACGGAAGCGCTGGCGGTGGTGGATCGCTTCCTGGCCGAGAACCCTCGGCTCCCCATGGACATCCGCCGCAAGGTCCTCCAGGCGCGAGACGAGCTGGAGCGGACCGTCCGCATCCGCGCCGCGCCCTGAACGTCACCATTGCGTGGAGCAGCCCCGCAGCAGCACGTTGAGCACGATGGTGAGCACCACCGAGAGCACGATGCTCGCAGGCAGCCTGTGGATCGGAACCGAACGGCCATGCGCCTCCTCGCGATGAATGGAGCGGGAGCGCATGGCACCCTCCGTGCCGCCCCCGCACGTCCGACGAACCCGTCATCGAAGGAAATCGCATGATCCGCCTCGCAGCCCTCGCCGCCCTCGCGCTCCTCTCGGCGTGCGCGCCCGAGACTCCACAGCGCACCTTCGGGCCGCAGCCCGGCCTGCGGCCCGGCCTGGGCGTGCTGGTGAACTCCACGCGCGGCCGCTGCACCTGGGTGCTCACCCGCGGCGAGAGGAAGCGCGTCTGCTTCCCGCGCAGGCGCCCCGAGCCGCGCGACAGCACCGGCACCGACACCACCAGCACGTCCGTCCCGGCGACCTGGTAGGGAACAACAGCCTCACACAGAGACACAGAGGAAACCGCAAGAACGGCAGAAGGTTTTCTCTGCGTCTTGCGGTTCCCTCCGTGTTCTTCTGTGTGATGGTTCAGTTCCTTCCGAGCATCCCCAGCACGAAGCTCAGCCCCTGGTCGAACGCGGGGAGAAACTTGCACCCGAGCGCCTGCAGGTCGCTGACGAGCGGGGGCGTGTTGAAGTCTTCAAAGTTTCGGTTGATGAAGCAGCTTCGCGACGGCCGCGTCTGGCTCAGGTGGCTCCGGACCGAGGCATAGATCAGCGCGTCGGGCGGGGTGAGCCGGAACTGGTCCTCCACCGCCACCGCAGCCGGCAGGACACGCTCGTCGAACGGGATCAGCTCGGCCACGGCGGCGATGCGGCTCCTCGCATCCTTCCAGCGCTGCAGCTCGTCTTTGCCGTTCGTGACGAGCAACTGGTGAAGCATCACGTTGGCCTGGCTCACGGGTGCGGCGAGTGAAGCAGTCCGGCCGAGCTCCCTGAGTGCCGCGTCCACCGGGAGCTTGACCGCTCTGTGTCCCGCGCTCCGCCTGAAGAGCGCACCGAAGGGCTCGATCATCGCGAACGACGGAAGGAGAAGCCGGATCCGCCCTTCCGAGCACAGCTCCAGGAGCGCCTCGCATGCGGCGTGCTGCTCCTGGAGCAATGCCAGCTCGAGTACGAAGTTCGACTCGACGTAGACGATCACGCCGCCTCCTTGCATTCCATCTTCCCCCCGCGCACTGCTTCTATCAAGCCGATCCCGTCGAAGCCGTTCGCCAGGGCGATCTCGGCCGCCTCGCTCACCGGATAGCCGAGATCCGAGAGCCAGAACTCGACGATCATCTTGAAGATCGTGGGATCCACCGTCTCCAGCCGCACCCGTGTACCATCGACGTACCGGGCGAGGTGGGGCCGGGCGGGGATCACTGCGTTCGGGAGGCGAACGACGGGCTCCACGTCCGAGTCCTTCCAGAGGTACACGGTATCCGGCGTGACGATCAGAAAGTACTCCAGCGGCGGAATTCCGCCGCGCACGAGGAGGTTGCGGCGGAACTCGGCTGCCCATTGCGCCGAAGTGTTGAACTGGCCGTTTGCCTGAACCGCCGCCACGAGCCTGCGGTCGGGCCGGAACAGGACGAAGTCGGTGTAGAGCATGGTCGCGTCTCCGGGTGGATGTCGGCTACGCGGGCCGCTGACTGCATTCCGCACTCCACCGAGACGGTTCTGAGCGTATCCGGCCGGTTGTGAGCGGAAGCGCCACAGTGCGGGACATCATCGTCTTGCACGTATATCTGTGTGCGATATACCGTTGTACAATACATTGATGCATGATGTATCGTGGGATGATATGCCGCG
>DASWNZ010000074.1:0-13680 GCA_036398975.1 Longimicrobium sp. | reverse complement strand
ACGTCGGGGTCGATGCGGTGGAGCTGGTACAGGTCGATGCGCTCCAGGCTGAGGCGGCGCAGGCTCCCGTCCACCCCCGCGCGGAGCCGCTCCGGGCGCCCGTTCGTCTCCCACTGGTCGGGACCAGGGCGCTCCAACCCGCCCTTGGTGGCGATGATGAGGCCCTCGGGGTACGGGTGCAGCGCCTCGCGGATCAGCTCCTCGCTCACGTGCGGGCCGTACGATTCCGCGGTGTCGATCAGGTTCACCCCCAGCTCCACCGCGCGCCGCAGCACCGCGATGGCCTCCGCGCGGTCGGCCGGCGGACCCCAGATCCCCTTCCCCGTGATGCGCATGGCGCCGAAGCCCAGCCGGTTGACCGGGAGGTCGCCGCCGAGCAAAAAAGTGCCGCTCCGGGCGGCTTCGGTTGGCTGTGATGACAAGAGTCGCCTCGTTTGCAAACGGCAGTAGCGGAACTTCGCGGACGCGGGCGCCCCCTGCACGCTCGGTGCCGCGAAATGACCAGGCACACGCTGTGGAGGCATGCCGCGCGTGAGCCCCACCGCCTCCCGTGTGGCCCGTCATTTGCTTAAGCACTGAAACACTTCTTGCTGGCGCCCTCGTCGTGGCGCCGGCGGCCAACGGTGAAAGCAGAGCGAGGAAAGATGGCAAACGTGCGGCTGGCGATCGTCTATTACAGCACCTACGGCACCAATCACCGGATGGCCGAGATCGCCGCGGAAGCGGCGCAGGCCGAGGGGGCGGAAGTGCGCCTCCTCAAGGTGCGCGAGACGGCGCCCGAAGGCGTGGTCAACGGGCAGGACGCGTGGAAGGCGCAGGCGGAGCGCACCGCGAACGTCCCCGTCGCCACCCTGGAAGATCTGGACTGGGCGAACGCCATCCTCATCAGCGCCCCCACGCGCTTCGGCGTGTCGGCGAGCCAGATGCGCGCCTTCATCGACCAGCTGGGGCCGCTGTGGGGCCGCGGCGGGCTGGCCAACAAGGCGGTCAGCGCCATGACCAGCGCGCAGAACCCGCACGGCGGCCAGGAGACGACGCTGATCGGGATGTACACCACCTTCATGCACTGGGGCGCGATCCTGGTGCCGCCCGGCTACACCGACCCGGCGATCTTCGCCAGCGGCGGCAACCCGTACGGCGCCAGCGTCACGCAGTCGGGCACCGTGGGCCCTGAGGACGAGGCCACCATCCGCCACCAGACGCGCCGCCTGGTGCAGGTCGCGGCCAAGCTGGCCGCGTGACGACACCGGCGCGGCGGCCACCCGGCCGCCGCGCCATCCTTGACACTCCCGGCGTCGCGGTACATCTACTTCTGCAACATTCACCCGGGATGCCGATGCCGCCGCGCGACGCACAAGCCGAGTCCCTCCGCCTCTGGGTGGTCTTCGCGCGGGCCTACGCGGCGGTCGCGGCGCGCGCGCAGGCGGACGTGGCGCGGCACGGGCTGACGATCGCGGAGTTCGGGGTGCTGGAGGCGCTGCACCACAAGGGCCCGCTCCTGCTCAGCGAGCTCAAGGAAAAGATCCTCGTCTCCAACGCCGGCGTCACCTACCTGGTGGACCGGCTGGAGGCGCGGGGCCTGGTGGAGCGCCGCCGCTGCGACCGCGACCGGCGCGCCTACTACGCGCACCTCACGGACGACGGCACTGCCTTCGTGGAGCGCATCTTCCCCGAGCACGCCGCCGCCATCGAGGAAGCCTTCTCGGTCCTCGACCCCGCCGAGCGCGCCACCGCGACCGACTTGCTGCGCCGCGTTGGCCTGCACGCCGCGAGCGACGCGTGATCCGCTCGGACGGTGGCGCAGTACACATAATTGGTTCAGTGGTGTAAATTACTTTGCTGTACTGTATTGGGCGTCTTGTACCACAGGCGGGGTTCATGCAGGCGCCGTCCGGAGATCACCGCCCGATGAGGGCACATCACGAGAGGATCGCATGGAGCTGACTGGCATCCACCACCTGACGGCGGTCTCGGCGGACATCCGCGGGAACCACCTCTTCTATACGCGCACGCTGGGGATGCGGCTGGTGAAGCGCTCCGTGAACCAGGACGACGTGAGCGCGTACCACCTCTTCTACGCCGACGCGGTGGGGAGCCCGGGGAGCGACCTCACCTTCTTCGACTGGCCGGTGCAGCGCGAGCGGCGCGGCACGCGCTCCATCACGCGCACGCACCTGCGGGTGGCGGGCGCGGAGTCGATGCAGTGGTGGGCCGCCTACCTGCGCGAAAAGGGCGTCACCGCCGGCGACCTGGTGGAGCGCGACGGGCGGCTGACGCTGGACCTTGAGGACCCCGACGGGCAGCGCCTCTCGCTAGTGGACGACGGCGGCGCGGGCGAGGCGCATCCGTGGGAGCGGAGCCCGGTCCCTGCCGAGCACCAGATCCGTGGGTTGGGGCCGATCGTGCTGAGCGTACCCGCGCTGGCGAGGACGGACGCGCTGCTGCAGAACGCGCTCGGCATGCGCCCGGTGCGCACGTATCCGCACCCGGAGAACGCGAAGCATACCGTGCACGTGTACGAGATGGGCCCCGGAGGAGCGGGCGCGGAGCTCCACGTGGCGGAGCAGCCGGACCTGCCGGTGGCGCGCGGGGGCGCGGGGGGCGTGCACCACGTCGCCTTCCGCATTCCGGACGCCGACTACGAGGCGTGGGCGCAGCACCTCAACGAGCTGCGCATCCCCAACAGCGGCGAGGTGGACCGCTTCTGGTTCCACAGCCTGTACTTCCGCGAGCCGAACGGCATCCTGTTCGAGATCGCCACAGACGGGCCCGGCTTCGGGGTGGACGAGGACGCGGCGACGCTCGGCGAAAAGGTGGTCCTGCCGCCGTTCCTGGAGCCGCGGCGCGCATCCATCGTCGCCAACCTCAAGCCGATCGACTGAGCGCAAGGGAACAGCAGGCCTCACGCGGAGACGCGGAGACGCAGAGTGAACCAACAGAGAAAAGCCTCACACAGAGGGCACAGAGGGAACCGCAAGCCACAGAGAACCACTTTTGTTTTTCTCTCTGTGCCTCTGTGTCTCTGTGTGAGCCATGCAGTTGCGGTTCTCTCCCCGCGTCTCCGCGCCTCCGCGTGAGACTGTTGTTAGGATAAATGCTCGTTACCCTCATTCGGCGCAGGGAGCTGAATGCGCATCCTGGTTGTGGAAGACGAGGCGCGGCTGGCGAGCGCGGTGGAGAGGTACCTGCGCGAGAACGCGTTCGCCGTGGACGTGGCGCACGCGGGAAAGGATGCGCTCTTCCTGGCCAACGTGAACCCGTACGACGCCATCGTGCTCGACATCGGCATCCCGGAGCCAGACGGGTTCGAGGTGCTGCGCAGGCTGCGCGAGCGGGGGAACGCGGCGCGCGTGCTGATCCTGACCGCGCGCGACTCCGTGGACGACCGCATCAGCGGGCTGGAGCTAGGGGCCGACGACTACCTGGTGAAGCCGTTCGCGCTCGGCGAGCTGCGGGCACGGTTGCGCGCCCTCTTGCGCCGCGGCGAGACGCTGGCGCCCTCGGTGCTGCGCGTGGCGGACCTGGAGCTGGACACCAACGCGCAGACCGCCACCCGCGGCGGAAACCCCGTCGTCCTCACCACCAAGGAGTACTCGCTGCTGGAGTACCTCGCGCGCAACACGGGGCGCGTGGTGGGGCGCGCGGAGATCTCGGACAAGGTGTGGGACGAGCGGTACGACCCCGCCTCCAACTCCATCGAGGTCTACATCAACCGGCTGCGGCGCAAAATCGACGCGGGATCGGAGCACCCGCTGATCCACACGCGGCGCGGCGCCGGCTACGTGCTCACCGACGCCGGGGGCGACGATGCGGCTGTCGATTGACTCGATCCGCATCCGGCTGTCGCTCTGGTACGCGGCGCTGCTGGCGGTGGCGCTCGCGTCGATGGCGGGGGCCACCTACTCGCTCCTCGACCGCATGGCGTCGCGACGTGCCGCCCGGTCGCAGATGGAGACCGGCGCGACCCTGCTCGCCACCGGCGGGAGGCGTGGGGAGCAGCTGGAGGACGTCGTGCGTCAGTTCCGCGCGCCGGACCGGCGCGTCCTCCTCTTCGGACCGCGCGGGGAGCTGCGGGCGTTCTCGGTCGCGCCGCGTTTCGGGCCGCGGGTGGCGGAGGAGGTGTTCGCGCCCATCTCTGCCGGCACCATCCTCGCCGCCGTGCGGGCGGCGCCGCGGCGTGGTGCCCTGGTGCGGCTGCGCGTGGGCGACCCGCCGGTGCGCGTCACCGGGATGCGGGTGCGGCGCGGCCGCGGGACGATGCTGGCGGTGGTCGGCTCCACCCGCGCCGAGCGGAATCTGCGCGAGGAGGCGCGCGCGGCGCTGGCGCTGGCGGTGCTGGTGACGCTCGCCATCGCGGTGATCCCCGGGTCGCTGCTGGTCCGGCGGAGCCTGGCGCCCATCGGCGATATGACGCGGCGCGCGGCCCGCATCGGCGCGGCGCGGCTGGGCGACCGGCTCCCCGTGGGCAACCCGCGCGACGAGCTGGGGTCGCTCGCGCTGGTCTTCAACGAGCTGCTGGACCGGCTGCAGGGCGCCTTCGAACAGCAGCGCCGCCTGATGGCCGAAGCCGCGCACGAGCTGCGCACCCCCGTCGCCGTGGTGCGCGCGGAGACGGAGCTGGCCCTTTCCGGCGAGCGCACGGCTGATGAATACCGCGAGGCGCTCTCCATCGTCGGCGGCGAGGCGGAGCGGCTGGGGCGGATCGTGGACGACCTCCTCACCTACTCGCGCGCGGAGGCCGGGGAGTATCCGCTGCGCACGTCGCGCATCGATCTGGCCGAGCTGGCGGCCGACGCCACGCGCTCCCTGCGCTCCCTCGCGTCGATGAAGGGGGTGGAGCTCGCCGCCGCGGGCGCGGAGGAGCTGCCGATGGAAGGGGACGCCGACCTACTGCGGCGCCTCGTCATCAACCTGGTGGAGAACGCCGTGAAGCACGGGGTCGCCGGGGAGCGCGTCGCGGTGGAAGCCGTGCGCGAGGAGGGCGAGTACCGCCTGCGCGTGCGCGACAACGGCCCGGGGATTCCGGCCGAGGCGCAGGCGAAGATCTTCGAGCCTTTCTTCCGCGGGAGCGGGGCGCGCGCGGAGGGTGGCGCGGCCGGCGCGGGGCTGGGGCTCCCCATCGCGCGCTGGATCGCGGTGGCGCACGGCGGGCGGTTGGAGCTGGCCGAGTCCGGGCCCGGCGGCAGCGTCTTCCAGGCGTCCTTCCCCGCCCCGCCGGCCGAGCCGTCGCCGCGCTAATCTTTCGCTCATCTCGTTGTTAATCCTGCGTTTAGCATCGCCCCGCTACCTTCATTGCGTAGGCGGGGCGAGACTTTTTTGTCTGACGCTCCAACAGGGCGGGAACGGCCCGGACGGGTCCCCCGCACCCCAGACAACGAGAGCGAGGAACCATGCGTCGCAACCAAGTGTTTGTATTCGCACTGGCGCTGGCCGCGGCGACCGCCGCGCAGGACGTGGCCGCGCAGCAGGGGCAGGGGCACGAGCAGCACGCCGGCGAGGCGCGCCGCCAGCCGGGCGGGGGCCGCCATCAGCGCCTCTTCCAGGGTGTGCAGCTCACCGACGCCCAGCAGCAGCAGATCCGCGCCATCTTCCAGGAGGGCCGTCCGGCTCGCGCGGCTCGGCCCGAGGGGGAGCGCGGCGAGCGGCGGGAGGGCGCCGAGGGGCGCAAGCGCGGCGAGCGTCCGCGGATGAGCGCGGAGCAGCGCGCGCAGTTCAAGCAGCGCCGCGAGCAGCAGATCGCCCGCATCCGCGCGGTCCTGACGGCGGAGCAGCGCGCCCAGTTCGACCGCAACGTGGCGCAGCAGGAAGCGCGGCGCGGCGAGCAGGCCGGGCGCCGCGCCGGGCGGCGGGGCGGCGGGCGCCAGTCCTGACCTGATCGAATGGGTGAGCCGTCCGGGCTCTCCCATCCGAACGCCGGAGGGCGGCCCCGCGGCCGTCCCTCGGCACGACGAGGAGGATCTCACGATGCAGATACGTCTTCCTGGCTCGACCTCCCGGCAGTGGCTCCACGCGGCCGCCGTGCTGATGGCGAGCGCCACCCCCGCGGGCCTGGCGCTCGCGTGGGGAGAGACGCACCCGCACGTGGTCGCGCCGGCGGTGATCGCCGCGGCGCACGCAGTCCCGGTGCCCACGGTGCGCACCGACGACCTCCTTCCCAAGCTCGCCCGCCGGCCGCTGGAGGGCGCGATGGCCGCCGTGCAGGCGGAGGTGAGGCGCGGGGCCTTTCCCGGCGCGGCGCTGGCGCTGGGGCGCGGCAGCCGCGCGGAGCTGGTGAAGGGCATCGGCGCCAAGACCGGCGCGGGCGAGGGCGTGGACGCGGAGCGCACCGTGTACGACCTGGCCTCGCTCACCAAGGTGGTCGCCACCACGACGGCGGCGATGCTGCTATACGAGGATGGCCGCCTGGAGCTGGACGCGCCCGTTTCGCGCTACCTGCCGGAGTTCTCGGGTGGCGGCAAGGACGTGGTCACGGTGCGCCACCTGCTGGCCCACACCGCCGGACTCCCCGCGGGCGCCACTCCGCGCGGCGCCACGCCCGATGCGCGTCTCGCCTCGCTGATCCGCACGCCGCTGGAGCGTTCGCCCGGCGCGAAGGTGGAGTACTCGGACGTGGGGTTCGTGGTGCTCTTCGCGGCGCTGGAGCGCGCGGCGGGCGAGCCCGTCCCCGCCCTGCTCGAGCGGCGGGTGTGGGAGCCGCTGGGGATGGCGTCCACGGGCTACGCGCCCGGCGCGGACTGCGAGCGCTGCGCCCCCACCTACCGGAGCGCCGAGGGGAGGCCCGTCGCCGGGGTCGTGCACGATCCCATCGCCCGCGCGCTGGACGGCGTGGCGGGGAACGCGGGCCTCTTCAGCACCGCCGGCGACCTGTCGCGCTACGCGGCGATGCTGGCCAGCGGCGGCGAGCTGGACGGCGTGCGCGTGCTGGACGCGGCAACCATCGACACCTTTGCGGTGCGCCAGGAGGGGACGCGCGCGCTGGGGTGGGAGACGCCGTCCGCCAACGGCACCGGGCCGGTGGGGCGCTCCATGAGCGACCGCGCGTTCGGGCACACCGGCTTCACCGGCACCTCGCTCTGGGTGGATCCGGAGCACAAGACGTGGGCGGTGCTGCTGACCAACCGCGTGTACAACACCGAGGCGCCCAACCGCATCCAGAAGCTGCGGCGTACCGTGCACGCGCTGGTGACGGAGGCGGCGGAGTAGGGGCGGGCCCCCTCCCCCGCTCGTTTCCTCGCGGCCCCTCCCCCAAAACTGCCTGGGGGAGGGGCGGTTGGCGTTTGGCGTGTGGTGGTGCGCGGGTCGGCGGGGTCGGCGTGGCGAGGGGCACGGGCAGCCACGTGGGGCGGCCCCTACCGGGGTCGGTGACCGATGCGGGCTGGTCGATGAACCGCGCCCATACGGTCAGCGCGGAACGTGCATGGCGGCGGGGGTACGCCGCAGGAATGGAATCTCACGGGGAGGGGGAGCTTGACCGCATCATCGTCGTTTACGGAAGCTCTGCGGACGATCCTGGAGATGCTGCAGGAGGGGGCGCCGACGCACGCGCGCCTGAACGGAGCAGCGTTTCGCATCGACCAGCTCGGGCGGCAGCTGCATGGGCTCGGGCTGGCGCGCGACCGGGAGGTCGCGCACGGCCTCAACGCCGCCGTCCGGCTGCTGGGCGAATCGCACGAGCTGGCGGAGGATGAGCGCGCCGGCGCGGTCTCCGAGGCCGTGCGGCACCTGCGCGCGGCGCTCGCGCATGCGGAGGAGGGGGGCGCGTCGACGGAGAACTGAAAAGCCGTGGCTCTGTGTCTCTGTTCTGTGTGAGATTGCTGTTACGGGGCCGGACGCGGGTTGGGGCGGGCGAGGATGGCGCCGAGTGCCGTGCCGAGGGCGGTAAGGAGCAGCGCGCCGATCCCCATCTGGAGCTCGGCGGAGAGCAGGTCGACGAGGACGTTGCCGATGGCGGCGGCCAGCGAGGCGAACCCCAGCAGGCGGAGCGCACGAGAGCGCGGGCGGGAGCGGCGGGCGCGCACGTGCTCGACCATGCCCGCGCCCGCGAGGTCGATCGCGATGCGGAGCCAGAACTTCGCGCGCTCCACGGCCGATGCGTCGCCGAGAGCATCGCGGGCGTCAAGGATGCACTGGCGCATGTCGTCGCCGAAGTCCTCGCGGAACTCGCGAGGGAAGGCGGCCGCGAGGATGCGGACGAGCGCGGGAAGCCCGTTCATGCGCCCGCCGGGCCGATGAGCTTCTTGCTGCGCGCGGTGCGGACCATCGACACCATCCGCTGGGCTTCGGCGCGCGCGACGGACCGGCCCAGCGTCGTCAGCCGGTAGTAGCGGCGGCGAGGGTCCTCCAGGGCGCGGTCGCCCACCTCCTCCACCAGCCCGTCCGCCACCAGTCGCTTCAGCGAGCCGTAGAGCGTCCCCGGCCCGATCCGCAGCTCGCCCCCGGTCGACTGCGTGATCTCCTGCATGATTCCGTAGCCGTGCCGCTCCTCCTGAACCAGCGTGAGGAGGATGTGAAAGGTGGCCGGCGTGAGCGGCAGGAACTGCTCAGGTGCTGGATCGGCGGGCATGAGTGCGGGATCGAGGGCGGAGAGTATATCGGCTGCTGATGTATAGCCGATGGCGAGGGCCGCGGCAAGTGTGGCACTTGACCGGGGAGGAGTCCCGCTGTATACATCAGCACACGATATATCATCGTACGATACATCGTGTGCTGATACTCTTTCCTCCGGTGCCTCATGCCCGCTCTCGTTTTCAGCCTGGTGGCCGCCGCGCTCCTGATCTTCGGGGGCGTGCAGGAGTTGTACATCCGTGGCATCCAGGGCGGCGAGGTGCAGCCGTTCTGGGTCGGCGTCTCCGGCGGGGCGAGCACGGCGCTGCTGCTGATGGCGGCGGCGGCGCGCTGGCGGCGCGGCGCGGCGGCGAACAACCTCGTGCGTGCCGCGGCGCTCCTGGTGATCGTCGTGCACCTGTACGGCACCCTGAACGCGGACCGGAACGTCGGGCCATTCGCGGCGCTCGTCGCGTTCGCGTGGAGCCTGGGTATGCTGCTGCTGACGATGCGCAAAGCCGTCTCGGCGTGAGACCGCTCAAAGCTCGATCTGCGCGCCGAGCTCGACGACGCGGTTGGGGGGCAGGCGGAAGTACGAGCCCGCGCTCCCCGCGTTGCGCGACATCAGCGCGAACAGCCGCTCCCGCCAGCGCGCCATCCCGCGGCGCTTCGACGCGATCAGCGTTTCGCGGCCCAGGAAGTAGCTCGTCTCCATCGGCCGCATCGGCAAATCGGGGTGATGGAGATCGTGGAGGGCGGCGGGGATGTCGACGTCCTCCATGAAGCCGTAGCGCAGGACGACCTGGAAGATGCCATCGCCCAGGCGCGTCACCCGCGCGCGCTCCTCGGCGTCCAGGTAGGGCACCTCGCCGGTTTCGACGGAGAGGAAGACGAGCGTCTGGTGCAGCACCCGGTAGTGCTTGAGGCTGTGCAGCAGCGACAGCGGCGTGCCGTTGGGATCGCTGTACATGAAGACGGCGGTGCCGGGCACGCGCGCGGGCGGGCTCGCCTCCACATCGCGCAGAAAGAGCGCGCGCGGCAGCGTCCGTTCCTGGAGCCGCTCGGCGAGGATGCGGCGGCCCTTCTTCCAGGTGGTCAGCAGGGTGAACACGACGGCGCCAACGACCAGCGGGAACCATCCGCCGTGCGGCACCTTGATGATGTTCGCGCCCCAGAAGCCCAGGTCGATCACCAGGAAGAAGCCCGCGACGGCGATGGAGAGCGGCAGGCTCCACCTCCAGACCGCGCGCTCCACCACGAAGAAGAGGATCGTGGTGATGACCATCGTCGTGGTCACCGCCACGCCGTACGCCGCCGTCAGCCGGCTGGACGACTGGAAGCCGGCCACGAGCGCGATGCACGACAGCATCAGCGCCCAGTTGATCGCCGGGATGTAGATCTGCCCCGCCCGGCGCTCGGAGGTGTGCTCGATGCGCATGCGCGGCACGTAGCCCAGCTTCACCGCCTGCATCGTCAGCGAGAACGCCCCGGAGATCAGCGCCTGCGACGCGATCACGGTCGCTGCCGTGGCGACGAGCACCACCGGGTACAGCGCCCAGGGCGGCACCATCCGGTAGAACGGGTTGACCACGGCCGACGGGTCGTGGATCAGCAGCGCCCCCTGCCCGAAGTAGTTGAGCAGCAGCGCGGGCAGCACCACGCAGAACCACGCCAGGCGGATCGGCTTCCTTCCGAAGTGCCCCATGTCCGCGTACAGCGCCTCGCCGCCGGTCACCACGAGGAAGACGGCGCCGAGCACGAGGAAGCCGTTCCACCCGTTTTCCACGAAGAAGCGCACGCCGTGGAGCGGGTTCACCGCCCACAGCACCGCCGGCTCCCGCGCGATCCAGCGCACGCCCAGCGCCGCGATGGTGGCGAACCAAACCATCGTCACGGGCCCGAACACCTTTCCTACCCTGGCCGTGCCGTGGCTCTGGATGGAGAACGTCCCCACCAGGATCGCGATGGTGATGGGGACAATCCACGGCTTGAAGAACGGCGTCGTCACCTCCAGCCCTTCGACGGCGGAGAGCACGGACACGGCGGGCGTGAGCATCCCGTCGCCGTACAGCAGCGCCGTCCCAAAGAGCCCCAGCAGGAGGATCGCGCGCCCGCCGCCCCCTCGCGCCGGCGTGACCAGCGAGGTGAGCGCGAGGATCCCGCCCTCCCCGCCGTTGTCCGCGCGCAGGATGAACACGAGGTACTTGATGGAGATGATCAGGATCAGCGCCCAGAAGATCAGCGAGAGCACCCCCAGCACGTTCCCCGGCGTGGGCTGCACCCCGTGCTCCTTCAGGAACGCGTCCCTCATCGCGTAGAGCGGGCTGGTGCCGATGTCGCCGTAGACGACCCCCAGCGCGCCCAGCGAGAGCGCCGCGAGGTACCTCCCCCGCGGATCGGATTCGGTGCGGTTCATCGGACACTCGCTTCAAGGATGGCCCCTTCCCGGACCATCCAAGATCACCCCCCGAGCATCAAGAACGCACAAAGATCAGGGTCGCCGGCATTAAGAAGTCACAAAGAACGGCAGCCTCACACAGAGCCACGGAGGGTACGGCAAGGCCACGGAGGAACGGCACGAGCCCTTTCTCCGTTCTTGCTGTTTTCCTGTGTGGCTCTGTGTGAGATTACATCGCCGCGAGCTCCGCGGGATCGACGGCGGGGAGGAGGATGACGAACTCGCTGCCGCCGCCGGGCCGCGGAGCGTATCGCAGCTCCCCACCCTGCAGCTCGACCGCACGCAGCGCGATGGAGAGCCCCAGCCCCGTGCCGCCCGCGTCCGCCGTACCGCGCGCACGGTAGAACGGCTCGAAGATGCGCTCGGCGTCCTCCGGCGCGATGCCGGGGCCGCGGTCCGCGACGGTGAACGCCACGCGGCCGCCCTCGCGCGCGGCGACCACTCGCACCGGCGCGTGCGCGGGCGAGTACTTGAGCGCGTTGTCGATCAGGTTGACGAGGGCGCGCAGCGTGTGGTCGAAGTCGAAGCGCCCCACGAGGAGGTCGTGCGCGGGGTCCAGCGATGCTTCGACGGGGCGGTCCGGGTACGTGCCAGACACCTGCTGCAGCGCCGCGCCGATCACGTCCTCCGCCGCCACCAGCTCCGCGCGAAGCACCGGCGCGCCCCCGTTCAGCCGCGAGAAATCGAGCAGGTCGGACACGAAGCGGTTCAGCCGGTCCGCCTCCTCCACGACCACCAGCGCCCGCTCGTCCCCTTCGTCCGCGATGGCCTGCGAGAGCGCCTTGATGGTGGTGAGCGGCGTGCGCAGGTCGTGCGACACGGACGCCAGCAGCGCATCCTTGAGGCGGTCGGCCTCGCGCAGCGCATCCGCGTGCTCCTGCGCAGCCGCGAGCCGCACCCGGTCGATGGCGAGCGCGGCGTAGTAGGCGAGCGCCTCCGTGAACCGCCGCTGCGCCGCATCCAGGTGGATCGCGTGCCCGCTCTCCAGCCGCAGCACGCCCACGGAGCGCTCCCGCACGCGGAGCGGGATCAGCAGCGACCGCGCGTCGCCAGAGACCATGAGCTGCGTCTCCGTCATCGAGCCGTCCGCGCCCCAACCCGCGGTGTCGCCCGGCGCTCCATCCCACGACACCGGCCGCGTCTCCGTACCGCCCTCGGTGGCGCGCGCCACCCGCTGCACGCGCCGGCCCTCTCCGTCGCCCAGAAAGATCTCGCACGCCGCCACGCCGAGCCCAGATCGCACCACCCGCGCGATGGCGCCCACCGCGTCCTCGGCGCGCCCCGCGTTCAGCGCCTCCGCGCCCAGCGTGGCCAGGCGGTCAATCTCGCGCGCCCGCTCCCCCGCGGCGGCCGCCTGCGACTGCGCGCGGGCGAGCAGCATGGTGGCCACCGCGCTGGTCAGCACGAAGGCGAGCAGGACCAGCCACGCCGAGCGGTCGCGGATGGCGAAGGTGTAGCGGGGCTCCAGGAAGAAGAAGTTGAAGGCGAGAAAGCAGAGCAGCGCCAGCACCAGCCCCAGCCGCCGTCCCCCGCGCGCGCTGGCGCCCAGCACCACCAGCAGGTAGGTGAGCGCGACCGGCGCCTCGCCGATGCTGCCCGGGTACTGTAGCAGCGCCATCGTCGCCACGACCGCCGCCGCGATCCACACCGCGCCCTCGCGGCGGCTCTGCGTGCGCACGTCAGGCGCCGCCGTCGAAGCGGTAGCCGACCCCCGGCTCGGTCACGATCAGCCGCGGACGAATCGGATCGCTCTCGATCTTGCGGCGCAGGTTGGCCACGTGGACGCGCAGGTACTGCTGCGGGTCGCCGTCCGAGCGGTTCCAGACGGCGCGGAAGAGCTGGTCGTGCGTCAGCGTGCGCCCCCGGTGCCGCACGAAGGCGCGCAGCAGGTCCCACTCGGTGGGCGTCAGGTGCACGGCCTCGCCGTCGCGCGTGACGACCCTGCGCGCCGCATCCACGCACAGCCCGCCGAAGCTCAGCGTCGCCTCCGTGCCCTCCGGCTGGATCTTCGCGCGGCGCAGGTGGGCTCGCACGCGCGCCACCAACTCCGGCGTGCTGAACGGCTTGGTGATGTAGTCGTCCGCGCCGGCGTCGAGCAGCGTGACCTTTTCCAGATCGGAATGGCGCGCGGAGAGCACCAGGATGGGCGCCGTCGACCACTTCCGGATCTCGCGGCACACCTGCACCCCCGCCGCGTCCGGAAGTCCAAGGTCGAGCACCACGAGGTCGGGGCGCCCGGCGGCGGCCAGGTCCACGCCGCTGCGAGCATCCCCCGCCTCCACCACGTCGCCCACGAGCGGATCGAGGGCGTTCTTCACCGCCCTCCTGATCTGCGGCTCGTCGTCGACGATGAGGATGCGCGGTCGGGACACGGTGGGCTGTTCTTCTTCGAAAGGTGGATGGAGTCGCGGCGCATCATAGTACCCGCGGCGCACCGGCCGCGCACCCTCCGATGCTCGCGCGCCAGGTGCACGAGAATCTTGGAGCGCCCGCAGGAACGGCCTATACTGCGGCACCCTCGTTTCCCCTCACCGGGAGGTGCCATGAAGGCGATCCACTCAGCGCTCGTCGCGGCGGCGCTCCTCACGACATCCTCGCTCTGGGCGCAGCAGCGCCCGCCCGTCGCCACCCCGGTCATCCGCGCCGCACTGGACTCGGTGCGGGCGAGAAGCGTCCCC
>DASWNZ010000073.1:0-22535 GCA_036398975.1 Longimicrobium sp. | reverse complement strand
GAGGAGCGCCTCCGCCTCCCGCAGCATCCCCAGGATCTGCTCCACCGTAAAGTGCTTCTGCCGCATCGTGAAGTCCTCCTCGGCCTCCCGGCCTCGTGGACTCCCATTCTAACTGGCCCCATTCCGGGGGGGCACCCCACTCCGCCCTCTGTTATCGAGAGAGGGGGCGTGGCGATGTGATTAGGACTGTAAGGGGCGTGATTCATCACGCCCGTGTCCAACGCTGCGCGCTACCTTGCGCACGGTGCAATCTGTAGGGGCGGCCCCATGTGGCCGCCCGTGTCTTCCGCCGCGCCGAATTCTACCCATGAGCACAAACTCCGCCTGCGCAAACTCATCGGGTCAGGGGCGTCCTGAAAGGCGCCGAATCGTCCATTCCGCTCCTGCCGCGAGGACGAGGGCGGCGAGTAGGAGCCAGCCCAGCGGCAGTCGCGGCGCATCCGTACCGTTGGTGCGGGCGTCGACGGCTCGGGCGAGTTCGGCACGCGGGAGGGCCTCGCCGCCCGATGCGTGCGCGATGAGGGAGAGGCGCGCCCAACCCGCATCCGCATCGGCGCTTCGATGGGCGCGGAAGCCGGTGCGGGCGCTGGTCCCGGGAGCGGTGAGCGTGTAGACGCCGTCCGCGGCGGGGACGAAGGAGGTGCGCAGGACGCCGGGGCGCGCGGCGTCCTCAGCGAGGCGCAGGGTGTCGGGGGGGGCGCCAGGGCGATTGATAAGAAGCGTGTTAGGCAGGGTGGCACCTTCGGAGGCGAAGACGGCGACCTCCTGGCGGACGCCGATCGCGCCGACGCTTTCGGCGGGGCGGATGGTTATGGGATCGCGCGGGGCGGAGGCGAGCCAGTCCACGAGGCCTCGCCAGAACTCGCGGTGCTCGTCCATGCGTCCGCCCTCCATCCGCCAGCGCCAGGTATCGGTGACGGCGAGCGAGGCGGCGCGCCCGCGGCCGAGCGGACGCAGCGCGAGAAGGCCGCCCTGCGACGTGGAGGCGGCGAGCACCGTCGCGGCGCCCGCGCCCACGAAGGCGGCAGCGGTTACACGGATGCGGTCGGTCGGAAGCGGGGCGAGCTCGGCGGGGGCGGTCCAGCGGATGCTGGACGCATCCAGGGGCGCGACGGTGCTTCCGCCGCGCACAATTCCGAACGCGGCGGCGCCAGAGCGGTCGCCTGCCAGGAGGACACCTCCACCGCGTGCGGCGTAGCTCGCGAGCAGAGCCGCTTCGCCGCCCGACAGTGGAGCGCGGTCGAGAACCAGCACGGCATCGGTGGCCGCCAGGCGCGCCGGGGTGATCGCGTCCCCGCCCCCCTGCCCTACCCCCAACCCACGGCCGAGATCGAAGCGCACGTCCACGCGGGCGCCCGATTCCTCCAGCGCGCGCACGATGAAGCGCGACTCCCATCCCGGAAGGCCCGCTCGGACCAGGACACGCGGCGCACTGGCCGTGTCCACCCAGGCGCCGATGGCCGTGGTGCGATCCGCGGCTTGCACGGTCCACTCGCGCCACCCCGCGCGCACCGGACGCACGCGAAAGGCGCCCGCGGCCCGCCCGCCGTTGTCGGTGCGCAGGCGGACGCTGTCCAGCGCGCCTCCGGCATCGGAGAGGCGCACTATGACCTCGGCGCGCGGCGCGGCGCGGATGCGGAAGGGGATGGCGGCGGCGCGGCCAGCGCGGGGGTTCACCGGCGCATCGGCGGCGACGGTGGGCACGTCCTCCGGCAGTGCCGCCAGGAGCGGCGCGCGCTCCGCGGCGGCGGCGAGGGCATCCAGCTCGGCGGCGGAGGGAGGGCGCACGGACTCGCGCACGAGCAGCGGCGGCGCGTCGGTGGAGACTGCGGCGCGCGCGATCTCGTCCGCGCCGGTGCGGTCGCCGATGGGGAGGGGGCGGGCGGATGCGGGGGCGTCGCGCCAGACGGCCGGATGCAGGAGCGCGGCGACGAGGAGGGCGAGGACCAGCGCGCGCAGGACGGCGGCGATCTTCATCGCGTCAGCGCGTACACCACGATGTTGACCCCGAAGCGCGTGTTGTCCAGCGCCTGGAAGCGCTTGTTGCGCGCGTGGTAGCTCCACTCTGAGGAGTAGTCCTTGTTCGAGTAGAGGATCCCGATGCGGCCGTTCACCTGGATCCCCAGGAGCTGCTCGTGGACCAGGTTGTCGCCCCAGCCGTTCAGCTCGTGGCTGGTGGTGGGCGGGCCTTTGGGGAAGGTGAAGAATGCGCGATACAGCTCGTGGTCGTTCGGGATCGGGCGCAGCGCTCGCGGCCCAAAGATGCGCGCCAGTTCCGCCACCGCGGTCTTGTGGAAGGCGCCGTCGACGTCGTGGTTGTGGTCGTCGATGAAGACGAAGCCGCCGCGCTCCACGAACGCCTTCAGGTTGGCGCTCTCCTGGCGGCTGAAGCGCACCGGGAGGTGCCCCGTCATGTAGACGAAGGGGAAGCGGAAGAGCTCCGGGCTCGCCAGGTCCACCGTCGTCCCCTGCGCGGCGACGGGGATGGAGGTGTACTGCGCCACCGAGTGCAGGAGGTTAGTCGGCACGAGGGGCGCGGAGTCCCAGTCGCCGGACTCGTAGCGCAGGGTGGCCCAAACGAACGGCTCCGGACGCGCCGACGCGGCAACGAGCGCAAGGAGGCACGCTGCGGCCACGGCGCGGAGGCGCTTCACGGCGTCCTCCCCAGGCGGCGGAAGTACTCCGCGGCTGCCGGGTCCGCGGTGGCGGGAACGACGCGGGTGCGCGCCCCGCCTTCCGGCGCGAGGCGTCCGCGGGCGCGGCGCAGCAGGGCGCGCGCGGCATCAGTGCGCCCTGCCGCCGCCTCTCCCGCCGCCTGCGACACCAGCGCCGCGCCCTGCCGGTCCGCATTCGGAGCGGCCAGAAGGCGACCGGCCAGCACCGATAGCTCCAATGACGCCACACGCGCAGGCTTGCTGCCGAGGTCGCCAGCGGCGCGGTCCAGCTCCGCCAGCAGCGGAGCCAGGGTGGGGAGCGTGGCCCCTGCCGCGCGGCCGGTCGGCGCCGCCTCGTCCAGCTTCCCCTCCCCGCGCGCGGCGGCGATGTCGACCGGATCGACGCGGACGTTCCCGCGCGGCAGGAGGCGGTCCGTCTTCCTCATCTCCTGGATCAGCTCAAGCGCGGCGTACTGGTGCGGGAGCGACCCCGCCGGATCGGACTGGTTCAGGGCGCGCTCGGAGGCCCACATCAGGTCGTAGATGCGTGACAGGGTGCGGTTCACTTCCAGGATTGGATCGGCGTCGTGCTTGTGGGTGACCTCGTCCGCCGTGCCTTTCCCCGTAGCCTCGCTCGCCTCTTCCAGCACCTCTGCCTCTCGCGACGGCGGCGGGCCGGCGGCGGGCGTCTCCTTCTCGTGCGCGTGGCCGGCGCCCGCCGTCTCGGTGAAGCTGAGGTCCGCGAAGGGGTCCTGCACGCCGCCCGTGGCGCGGGTGAAGACCTGCTCGCCCACGCGCTCGCGCAGCCGGCTCTGCTCGTGGCCGATGTCGGCGCTCTGCTCACGCAGCTCGGCCGCGGAGATCGCCCGCATGCGCGCACGCAGCCGCTCAGTACGCAGGATCAGCATCCGCTGGCTGAGGAGCGGGTTTTCGGGAAGCTCGGTGGGGAATCCGACGTCCGTGTTGACCTCGTCCATCTCCTCCGGCCGAGCGACGCGTATCACGCGCGTCCGTGATACGCTCTCGCCGGGTCCGGTGACCGTGTTGCGGTCGCGCGCCACGGCGCGGATGTGGATGACGTCGCCGGGCTGGAGCTGCAGGGCGGCGAGATCGAGGTCGAGCAATCCCGCCGCCGTCTTCCCCGCGCGCGACACGCGCGCAAAGGCCCACTGGCCGCCCACGTACTCGAAGCTCTCGCCGCTCCCGCGCGTGCGGCTCCAGGTGAGGACGAAGTCGCCGACGCCGTAGTCGTCCGCCGCCGTCGCCCGGATGGCTACGCGCCCGGTACCGGAGGCGAGCACCAGGTCCGTCTCTGGCTGCGTCAGCGCGACATCCGGTGCATTGTCCGGGAGCACGGTGACAGGAAGCACGCGACGCGCGACCACTTCGCCATGGGCGCGCGCCCCAAGCGACACGCCGCGCTCGCCTGGCGTCTGCGTCCACTCCACGATCCACTCGCCCCCGCGGCGCCTCACCGGGAGGGCACCGCCGCTGATCCGCGAGGCGGCGACGCCGCTCCACTGCTCGGGGAAGCGGCTCCAGAGGCGGATGCGGCTCCCCGGGAGCGCACTCAACACGTCATCGCCGCGGCCGGTGGTGGCGGGGAGACCGGCGTACGCGGGCGGCTCGATGCGCCAGCGCAGCTCGTCGAAGGGTGGGATCGGTGCCGGTTCGGAGCGTGGCAGCGCCTGCGCGCGCACCTCGCGCCAGCGCGTTTCGTAGGCATCGCGCGGGCGGGTCCAGCGCTCCCACGCCTCCGCCGTGGCGCTTGGCAGGAGCAGCGCGAACAACGCCGCAAGCGCCAGCGAGACCCCGAGCACGATCGCGGGCACCCGCACGCGCGCCGGAGCCACGCCCCGCAGATCGGCGGCGGCGAGGTGGCGCTCGGCGTCTTCGAGGAATGCGCGGCGCACCGGGCCGTCTGGAGCGCCCTCCATCCCCAGCGCCGTCGCCAGCCGGTTGCCGAGGGCGGGGACGCGCTCCTCCGCCAGCAGCGCCAGCCGCGCCGTGGCGGGAGGACGCGCCACGCGCCACCCCGCCCACCCGAGCGCCCCCGCCGCCAACGCGAGAGGGACCCAGCGCAGCAGCTCGCGCGTGGCGGCCCGCAGCGGCATCGCCAGATCGACCGCCACGAGCAGTACCGCCGCCGCCGCGAACAGCGCCGGCGCCAGCACCAGCACGCGCAGCAGCACCGACCTCCGCCAGGCGATGCGCACTCGGGCGAGCAGGCGCTCCGCGGAGGGGAGCGGCGCGGGTGGGAGGAGGCGGGTGCTCATGGGGCAACCACTGAACACCACGGCATGAATCGCCGGCGCACGGAACGCCGGGGGATGGGGCGCCGGGGAATGGGGCGTCGGCGCACGAAACACCGGGGGAAGAATCCCCCGGCTGGAACTACGCGAAGGCCACTGAAGTGGGCTCGTGAGCCGCAGCCAGTCCGCGAAGGTGGACTTTGCGTGGTTCCAGCGGCGAATTCATTCGCTCCTGGAGGGCGTTCTTGCCAGAACCTTAGCGTTCTTCTCATGCCGGCCCTCTGCGCCGGTATGCGAAAAAGGTTTCAGCGAGCGCGATCAGGAGCGCCGCGGCCATCAGCCAGCGCCCGAGCGCCACGCTTCCTGCGCCCCCGCCGGCCGCCGCATTGACCACGACGGCGCCGCGTCCGGCGAGGATGGCGCGCGCGCCAGCGTCCAGCGGCATCATCGCATCACCGGTGGGCTCGGGGTCGCAGGCGCGCGCCATCCGCTCCAGCGCGCGCGGGAAGGCGGGCGAGAGCGGGAGGGCGCCGTCTTCGAGGCGTGTTCCCGCGAAGACGATGCAACCCTTGCCCAGGCGCGCGGCCACGACCGCCGGCCGGCCGTCATCCCACACGGCCAGGACCATCGCGCGGCGCTTGGGGCGGATGTCTGCGCGGGCGGTGGCGCCGGGGAGCCGCAGGTCGGGGCCGAACCAGAGGTCGCCCGCGTCGCCCCGGAGGCGTGGGGCGGAGCTCTGGACGGGGAGCCACCCGGGCGTGGGCGAGCCGGCGCCGCCTGCATCCACGACCACCGTCGCGCCTGCCTCAGCGACGGTACGCAGGTCACCAGTGGGGCGGATGGCGACGATCAGGCGCGCATCGGACGGCAGTGCCGGGAGCCGGTCCGCAGCGCGAGCGGTCCAGCCGGTTGCTTCGAGCGCGGGGACAACGAAGCGTCCCGCGCCGCGTGACGCGATTACGACAGCGATCGGGCGCGCTTCCGGCTCCGGCGATGCGGCGAGGTCAAGTGAGGGGGGCGAGGCCAGGTCCGGAAGGCGGATCGAGCCGGGCCAGGCGGCTTGCCGGAGGGCGGCCATCCCAGGCCGCCATCCGCCCCAGCGCAGGGCGGAGAGCATGGTGACGCGGACCGAATCGGCGCCGCGCAGAGTGCGGGCGGCGGGGTCGATGGCGCGTAGGGCGGCGGCGTAGCTGGCCGGGTTCGCGGATGGCCCGGCGGCGGCGAGCGAGTCAAACGTGCTCGCGGTGAGCCGGCGCTGCGGGAGGTGGACGGCCGATGTGTCGAAGAGGACGAGGTCGCCACGCGCGGTTCCGTCCGGCGCGAGGAGGGTGCGACGCGCCTGCTCGACGGCCCGGCTCCACGCATCGGAATCGCGCATGGCGGCACTGCGGTCGAGGAGCACGACCTCACGCGTTCCCTGCGGCGCCGGGACCCACGACGGCCGCGCGAACGCGGCGCCCGCGAGAAGTAGGAGCAGCATGCGGAGCGCCATCAGGAGGCGGTCCGTAGGGCGGCTCACGCGAATGGAACTGCGCGCATCCTCGCTCAGGAAGCGCGCGGTGGGGAGCGGCGAGCGCGTCGGCGGGCGCCTGCGGATGAGGTGCAACGCCAGCGGGACCAGCGCCGCGAGGGCACCGGCCAGAAGGAAGAGCGGCGCGCCGAGCGTCAGCATCCGGCTATCCTCGCCGCGCGGTGGCCCATGCCGCCAGCGCGGATTCCACCGGCTGCGCGGTCGTCAGCGCGACGTATTCGACGCCTCGCTCGCGCAGGCGGTCCGCGATGCGGGCGTAGTACTCGGCCACGCGCCGCGCGTACCCCGCATCGGCCTCGGGAACGGCGGGGATCTCGCGGCCCGGGTGCTCGGGGTCAAAGAAGAGCCCCGGCCCGCCCCCGCGTTCCCCCGCCTCCACCGGCGTCAGGACGCGCATCACGATCACCTCGTCGCCGCGCGCGCGCAGCCGGCCGGCGGAGGCGACGAGGGCATCGCCGTCGTCATCCTCCAGCAGATCAGAGACGAGCACGACGCGGCCGCCGCGCGGAAGGGCGCCGCCGACGCGATCCAGCACTTCCGCCGCGCTCCCGCTGCCGGCGGGACGCAGCCGCTCCATTTGCAGAAGAAGGTCGTGGAGCTGGCCGCGGCGCGCGCGCGGCGGGCTGAGGAGCTGCGGCTGCGCGCCGAACGCCGCCAGCCCCACCGCGTCGCCCGATCCCAGCATCAGGTGCGCGAGCGCGGCGGCGACGTAGCAGGCGTAGCGCATCTTGGACGGATCGTCGCCATCCGCGAAGTCCATCGAGAGCGAGGCATCGAGCACCAGGAACGCGGAGAGGTTGGAGCGCTCCTCGTACTCGCGCACGTGCAGCCGGTCGGTGCGGGCGAAGAGCTTCCAATCAAGGTAGCGCGTGTCGTCGCCCTGCTGGTAGTCGCGGTGCTTGGCGAAGTCCTCCCCCGCCCCGTGCCGCGGCGACCGGTGCGACCCCGCCAGGAAGCCGCGCACCACCGTCTTCGCCACGATCTCCAGTCCACCCAGCCGCTCCAGGAGCCGCGGGGGGAGAAAGGAGCCGGTCGTCGCGGGTGCGGGCATGATGTGCGGCTTTGATGTGTGTGGCGCGTAGGCCCCCTCCGCCCGACCCCCTCCCCCGCCTGCGGGGGCGCAGGGCGGGTGAGGGGGAGAACTGCCCCTCCGACACGAATACCCGTAGGGGCGCGATTCATCGCGCCCGTGCCCGACGCCGCACCGCCGTCTGCCTGTCCGGTGCGCCCTACAACCCGCTCTTCGGCGCCGCCACCGTCTCCAGCAGGCGCGCGACGACAGCGTCGGGGCTCACGCCCTCCGCTTCCGCGTGGAAGTTGACGAGGACGCGGTGGCGGAGCACCGGAAGCGCCACGCGGCGCACGTCTTCCAGCGTGGCGTGGAAGCGGCCGGCGAGGAGGGCGCGGGCCTTGGCGCCCAGGATCAGCGCCTGGCCGGCGCGCGGGCCGGCACCCCAGCGCACCCACTTCTTCACCTCGTCGTCGCCGTCGCCCGGGCGGGTGGCGCGCACCAGGGAGGCGGCGTAGCGGAAGACGTTGTCCGCCACCGGCACCTCGCGCGTCCACCGCTGCAGCGTCAGCACCCGCTCCGCGTCCAGCACCGGCTCCACCGCCGGGTCCGCGACGCCGGTGGTGGCGCGGAGGATCTGCACCTCCTCCTCCTCCGACGGGTAGTCCAGGCGGATGTCCAGCATGAAGCGGTCGAGCTGCGCCTCGGGGAGCGGGTAGGTGCCCTCCTGCTCCAGCGGGTTCTGCGTGGCCAGCACGAAGAACGGGCGCGGCAGGATCATGTCCTCGCCGCCGACGGTGACGCGGCCCTCCTGCATCGCCTCCAGGAGCGCGGCCTGCGTCTTGGGGGGCGTGCGGTTGATCTCGTCGGCCAGCAGCACCTGGGTGAAGACGGGGCCGCGGATGAAGCGCGCCGCCCGGCGGCCCGTGGTTCGGTCCTCCTCGATCACCTCGGTGCCGGTGATGTCGCCCGGCATCAGGTCCGGCGTGAACTGCACGCGGCGGAACTCCAGCTCCAACGCCTCGGAAAGGGTGCGCACCAGCAGCGTCTTGGCCAAGCCGGGGACGCCCACCAGGAGCGCGTGGCCGCCCGCGAGCAGGCACACCAGCACCTCGTCCAGCACCGCCTCCTGGCCCACGATGCGGCGCTGGACCTGCGCCCGTAGGCGGGCGGTGTCGCCCAGGAGCGCTTCGACCTCCATCTGTGCCGTAGCCAGGGGAGCTAACCTCGCGTGGAGTGGATGAGGAGCCGTTTCCGGCCTGCTAAGATCCCAGCACCCCCCGCCGCGCGCAAGTGCCCGCCGCGCGCGCACGAGGTGTGCGGAACGAGATCCGCCCCTCCATCCGCGCAACGGAGTCATCCGATGAAGACGCCCTACCTCCTCGCCGCCGCCCTGACCTTCGCGGCCTGCTCGCGCGAGCCGGCGGCGGTGGCGCCGCGAGCCGCGGTCCTGCTGGCCGCCGGCGACATCGCGGAGTGCCCGCGGCAGGGTGACGAAGCCACCGCCGCGCTCCTCGACACGCTTCCGGGCGCCGTGGCGGTGCTGGGCGACAACGCGTACGAGCGCGGGACGGCGGAGGAGTACGCCCGCTGCTACGACCCGAGCTGGGGACGTCACAGGGCGCGCACCCGTCCCACGCCGGGTAACCACGAGTACGCCACGCCCAATGCGGCGCCCTACTACGCCTACTTCGGTGCCGCGGCGGGGAATCCGAACGAGGGTTGGTACAGCTACGAGCTCGGCGCGTGGCACATCGTGGTGCTCAACAGCGAGCTGCCGCGCACGCCGGACTCGCCGCAGATCCAGTGGCTGCGCGCGGACCTGGCCGCCCACCCGGCGCGCTGTACCCTGGCATACTGGCACAGGCCGCGCTTCAGCTCGGGCCCGCACGGCGCCAACGCGTCGATGCAGCCCTTCTGGGACGCGCTCTACGAGGCGGGCGCCGACGTCGTGCTCACCGGCCACGACCACATCTACGAGCGCTTCGCCCCGATGACCCCGGACGGGCGCGCGGACGCGGCGCGGGGCATTCGCTCGTTCGTGGTGGGGACTGGCGGGCGGAGCCTGTACGCCATCGCCAACGTCGCCCCGAACAGCGAGTTCCGGCAGAACACGTCCATCGGCATCATCCGCTTCGAGCTGGAGGAGCGCGGCTACCGCTGGCGCTTCATCCCTACCACCGGCGCGCCTCTCGACGAGGGCAGTGCGAGCTGCCACTGAAACAGCATGGCTCACGCGGAGACGCGGAGACGCAGAGGCGAGCACGCGAAGTTTCCTCCGCGCCCTCCGCGTCTTTGCGTGAGGCCATTCGGTAGAAGCCTGTAGCAACCACGAACTCCGGTCAGCACTTGGAAGCATCCACCCGCCCGGCCATCCTCGATCTGCTGCGGGACCGCACCCGCGCGGCGCACGACCGCGCCGAGGAAGCGCTTCCGCTCCTCGACCCGTCGCTGGGCGCGGCGCGCTACCGAGCGATCCTGGCGGGCTTCTGGGGCTTCCACGCCGCGCTGGAGCCGCGCCTCGCCGCCGTGGCGGAGCTGCGCGAGTTGGGGCTGGACCCCACTGAGCGCCGCAAGCTGCCGCGCCTGGAGCACGACCTGCGCACCCTCGGCGCGGACCCTGCGCACCTTCCGCTGGCCGACGAGGTGCCGGAGGTGGAGGGCGCGGCCGCGGCGCTGGGGTGCATGTACGTGCTGGAGGGCGCGACGCTCGGCGGCCGCGTCATCAGCCGCCACCTCGCCGCCCGTGGTATCGGGCCGGACACCGGCGGCGCTTTCTTCGCCGGCTACGGCGACGAGACCGGCGACATGTGGAAGTCGTTCTCCGCCGCCATCGGCGCGTACGCCGAAGCGCATCCGGAGAACACCGCCCGAATCGTAGAGGCGGCGGACGAGACGTTCACCCTGCTGGAGCGCTGGCTCACCCGCGCTCAGAACGGGTGAAGCGACGTCGCAGAGAACCGTCTTCGTCGTTCTTTCAGTTCCCCTCTGTGGCTCTGTGTGAGGCCCCTGTTCTCCTTGTCTCTCGTAATCTCCGTGTTGTGTGCGGAGATTCGTTTGACAGGGTGAAGCCGCGAAATCAGATTACGGTTCCCGCTGGAACTGCCGCAAACCACCCGCATCTTACCAGGCCCGCGATGTCCGGCCATACGATCCTGCTGGTGGAAGACAACGAGGACAACCGCGTGGTCTACCGCACGATGCTGGCGCACTTCGGCTTCCGCGTGGTGGAGGCGACGGACGGGCACGAGGCGCTCCGGCTCGTGCGTGACGACCGCCCGGACCTGATCCTGATGGACATCTCCATCCCGGTGATGGACGGCTGGGAGACGACGCGCACCCTCAAGGCCGATCCCGACACCGCGAGCATCCCGGTGATCGCGGTCACCGCGCACGCCCTGGAATCGGACCGCGCCCGCGCCGAGCAGATCGGCTTCAACCTCTTTCTCACCAAGCCCGTGGAGCCGCGCCGCGTGGTGACCGAAGTCCGACGCCTGCTGGGCCTGGAACAGACGCCGTAGCCGACGCGGACGGGTGGCAGATACGAGAGGCACGGAGAACATCGCGTTCTCCGTGCCTTTCTTCCGTTTCGCGGCGCGGGTTGCGGGGCCGCTATGTGAAACACGCCGGTTCCGGATCACAGATTGTTGAGGTAGGCGCGCGCCTCGTTGTGCTGCCGGGTCACGGTCGCGCGGTCATAGTCCTCGTGGCTGTAATAATCCTGAAACCAGCGCACCGGCGTAAGAAGTCCGGACTCTCCATACTTCTCCAGGAGCCGCGCGAGCTTTGTATCACAGTCCTCGGCGGTAATCAGCCGACAGGGCTCGCGCTCGCTGAAGACCATCCTGATCGTCCCCTTGGGAAATACGTTCGGCATCAGATATTCCAGCACGCCCTCCGAATGCTCCTTGGCGATGATTCCGCTCCGTCCAAGAAGGTAGTACGTATTCGCGGCCTGGTCGCTCTGCACCACGTAATCGTTCGTGCCCCCCTGAGGGTCAACGGCAGAGTAGATCTCGGCAATGGCGACGTTCCCGCCCGGATCCTGGAAAGCCTGGCGGAGAGTGAGGAAGCGGGCACCGTCTTCGCTGTTCGGCCGCATTCTGCGGCTGTTGAGGAGGCGGCTCATGTGAGGCTTTCACGGGATGGGGTGGGGATGCCCGTTGCGGTTCACGCACACATGATAGTGTCCGATCCGGCGTGCTGTCCAGAACTCGCGACCGCCCCACCCTGGGGCAGACCCGGAGAGCGCGCTTGTTCTCCGGGTCTCCTCCCAGCTCCGGGCCGCTGAGGCTACCTGACGAAACGCTGCACGATCCAGCTCGCCACCGCCTCCAGCGCGGCGGGCGACATCGTCTCCTCGATCGTCGCGTACTCGCTGGGCGAGCCGGTGCGGGCGGTCTGGAAGAGGTGGTTGAGCCCCGGAAGCTCCTGCACCCGGTAGTCGCGGTTTCCCGCCGCACGCAGCGCCGAGTCGATCGCGGCGAGGTTCTCCTTCGGCGGCACCTGCACGTCCAGCGACCCGTTCAGCGCCAGCGTGGGCACAGTCAGGCGACGCAGCGCGGGGCGCGGATCGTAGCCCAGGAAGTAGCGGAACCAGGGCCCGACGAGGGGCCGCATCGGCGCCGGGATCGAATCGGGCAACGAGGCGCTGGCGGCGCGCTCCTCCGGCGTCAGCGCGGCACGGATCCGGCGCGCAGCATCCGCGCTGTCACGCGCGCCGCGCGCGGCGGCGAAGATGCGGCCCTGCACCTCGCCCTGGCGCCGCACCATCTCCTCCGTTGCGCCGGAGGAGCGCAGCACCGCGGAACCCTGCAGCCGCAGGAGCGAGTCGCCGGGGATGCCCGTGCCGGCGAGCATCACCACGTACGCCACCCCACGCGAGCGCGTCGCCACCATAGGCGCGATGACGCCGCCCTCGCTGTGCCCGATGAGGCCGATCTTGTTCCGCGCGACCTCGCGCCGCGCAGCCAGGAAGCGGACCGCCGCCTCCACGTCGTTCGCGAAGTCCGCCGAGGTGGCGGCGCCGAAGTCGCCGGTGGAGCCGCCCTCGCCGCGGTCGTCCATGCGCAGCACGGCGATCCCGCGGCGCGTCAGGTAATCCGAGAGCACCAGGAAGGGCTTGTGCCCCATCAGCGACTCGTCGCGGTCCTGCTGCCCGGAGCCGGTGATGAGCACCGCGGCCGGGAACGGTCCGCGTCCCTGCGGCAGCGTCAGCGTCCCCGCGATGCGCACCCCCGGCACCGACGCGAAGGAGACCTCCTCCTCGCGGTACGGAAAGGGGCGCTTGGGCTCCTGCGGCCGCGCGGGCGCCGCCGCCTGTGCCGCCCCGCGTACAAGAGTGAGCGGCAGCTTCGCGCCACCTTGATCCCACGTTCCCGCCAGGGTGTCGCCATTGGCCGATATCCGCGCCTGGAACACCGCCCCCGACGCCTCGATCCTGACCGCCGTGTCCCCCTGCGGCAGCACCCTTATGGGCACGCGGGCGCCACCCTGGTCCACGCTCGTCAGCGCCCCGCCGAGCGCGCCATTCGCCCCGCGCTCGATGGAAAGAGCCAGGCGGAGCTTGATCGCCCCCGCATCCAGCGCCCCATTGTAGTTCCCGGGCAGCCGCGCGCCCGGCCCCTGCGCCGCGGCCCCCGAAGCGAGCCCCACCACCGCAATGCCCGCCATCAGCCATCCACGCATAAACTCTCTCTCGTTCAAGGTCCACAACGAAGCCTCACTCAGAGACACCGCGAGGGCACAGAGAACCCTCTTTCGTTCTTACGGTTCTCTCTGTGGCTCTGTGTGAGGCCCACCCGCCGTCCGCTCCTGGATCGACCTCACCTCCCGCGTCCGGCTGCGCAGCGCGCTGATCGCATCGGCGGCGGCGTTGGCGGCGGACATCGTGGTGATGTACGGAATGCCGTACTGGATCGCCGCGCGGCGGGTGGCGTAGTCGTCGTACTGGCTCTGCTTGCCGAGCGGCGTGTTGATGAGCAGCGCCACGTCGCCCGAGATGATGTGGTCCACCATGTTGGGGCGCGCCTCGTTCACCTTGAAGACGCGCTCGCACGGCACGCCGCGGCTGCGCAGGTAGCGCGCGGTCCCCTCGGTGCCGGCGATGCGGAAGCCCATGTCGTGCAGCCGCCGCGCAATGGGCGTCACCGTGGCCTTGTCCGGGTCGTTCACCGTGATGATGACGCGGCCGTCCTTGGGGAGGTGCGTCCCCGCGGAGATCTGCGCCTTGGCGAACGCCATCCCGAACGAGTCGTCGAAGCCCATCGCCTCGCCCGTGGAGCGCATCTCGGGGCCGAGCAGCGGGTCCACCTCGGGGAGCTTGTTGAAGGGAAAGACGGCCTCCTTCACCGCCACGCCGCCCACCGGGATCTCCTCCGGCAGCCCGAAGCTCGCCAGCTTCTCCCCCACCATCAGCCGCGCCGCGATCCTGGCCAGCGGCACGCCGGTCGCCTTGGAGACAAAGGGTACGGTTCGCGAGGCGCGAGGATTCACCTCCAGCACGTACACCACGCCTCCGTAGACGGCGTACTGCACGTTGATCAGCCCGATCACCCCCAGCCCGAGCGCGAAGCTGCGGGTGTGCTCGCGCATCTCCTCGATCTGCGCGTCGGTGAGCATGAAGGGCGGCAGCACGCACGCCGAGTCGCCGGAGTGGATCCCCGCCTCCTCGATGTGCTGCATCACCCCGCCGATCACCACCGTCTCGCCGTCGCACAGCGCGTCGACGTCGGCCTCGAAGGCGTCCTCCAGGAAGCGGTCGATGAGCACGGGCCGCTCGTGGCTCACGCTCGCCGCAGTCTGAAAGTAGTGCCGCAGCCCTTCCTCCTCGTACACGATGCGCATGCCCCGCCCGCCCAGCACGTAGCTGGGGCGCACGAGCACGGGGTACCCCACCCGCTCCGCGATCTCCGCCGCCTGCTCCACCGAGACGGCCAGGCCGTTGGGCGGCTGCTTGACGCCGAGCTCGCGGGCCAGCGCCTCGAAGCGTTCGCGGTCCTCCGCCCGGTCGATCGCCTCGGTGGGCGTGCCGATGATCTTCACCCCCAACCGCTCCAGCGGCTCGGCCAGCTTCAGCGGCGTCTGCCCGCCGAGCTGCACGATCACGCCGTCCGGCTGCTCCAGCCGGACGATCTCCAGCACATCTTCCAGCGTCAGCGGCTCGAAGTACAGCTTGTCCGACACGTCGAAGTCCGTGGAGACCGTCTCCGGGTTGGAGTTGACCATGATCGACTCCCACCCGGCATCGCGCAGGGCGAGCGCGGCCTGCACGCAGCAGTAGTCGAACTCCACCCCCTGCCCGATCCGGTTGGGCCCCGACCCCAGGATCACCACCTTGCGCCGCTCCGAACGCTCGGACTCGTTCTCCTCCGCGTAGGTGGAGTACAGGTACGGCGTCATCGCCGGGAACTCGCCGGCGCAGGTGTCCACGCGGTTGTAGATGGGGTGGATCTTCATCCCCCAGCGCCGCTCGCGCACCGCATCCTCGGTCTCGCCGCGCAGCCGCGCGAGCTGCACGTCGCTGAAGCCGAAGCGCTTCATCCGCAGCATCTCGCTGGGGGTCACCTCCGGGAGTGCCGCGTACGCCCGCTCGGCGTCCGCGAGCTGCGCGAGCTGCGCCACGAACCAGGGATCGACCGCCGTGAGCGACGACACCTCCTCCTGCGAGAAGCCCTGCTCCAGCGCGCGCTTCATCTGGAACGCGCGCTCCGGCGTGGGGCGGCGCAGGGCGCGGCGCAGCGACTCGTCCGTCTCGTCCGGCACGCGGTCGTCGGCCAGCGAACCCGTCTCCCACCCGCTGCGCCCGATCTCCAGCGCGCGGATCGCCTTCTGCCAGGCCTGCTTGAAGGTGCGCCCGATCGCCATCGACTCGCCCACCGCCTTCATCTGCACGCCGAGCGTCGCGTCCGCGGCGGGGAACTTCTCGAAGGCGAAGCGCGGGAACTTGACCACCACGTAGTCCAGCACCGGCTCGAACGACGCGGGCGTGGTCTGCGTGATGGCGTTCGGCAGCTCGTCCAGCGTGTACCCCACTGCCAGCTTCGCCCCGATGCGCGCGATGGGGTACCCCGTCGCCTTCGACGCCAGCGCCGACGACCTCGACACGCGCGGGTTCATCTCCACCACCAGCAGCTCGCCGTCGGCGGGGTTCACCGCGAACTGCACGTTGCACCCCCCCGCCTCCACTCCGATCTCGCGGATGATGGCGATGGCGGCATCGCGCATCTTCTGGTACTCGACGTCGGTCAGCGTCTGCGCGGGGGCCACCGTGATCGAGTCGCCGGTGTGCACGCCCATGGGGTCGAAGTTCTCGATGGAGCAGATGATGACGACGTTGTCCGCCCCGTCGCGCATCACCTCCAGCTCGAACTCCTTCCACCCGATCACCGACCGGTCGACCAGCACCTCGCTCACCGGCGACAGGTCGATGCCGCGGCGAACCTGTTCCTCGAACTCCGCGCGGTTGTACGCGATCCCGCCCCCCGTGCCGCCCATGGTGAACGACGGGCGGATGATGGCGGGGTAGCCGGTGTCCTCCACGATGCGAAGCGCCTCGTCCAGCGACCGCGCGAACCCCCCGTGCGGCAGCCGCAGCCCGATGCGCGAGATCGCCTTGGAGAACTCGCTGCGGTCTTCCGCCATGCGGATGGCGCGCGCATTGGCGCCGATCAGCTCCACACCGTGCCTCGCAAGGACGCCGGTGTCGTGGAGCTCCAGCGCCACGTTCAGCGCCGTCTGCCCGCCCATGGTGGGGAGGATGGCGTCGGGCTTCTCCTTCTCGATCACCCGCTCCACCCACTCGGGAGTGATGGGCTCGATGTAGGTGGCGTCGGCGAGGTCAGGGTCGGTCATGATCGTGGCCGGATTGCTGTTGACCAGGATCACGCGGTACCCCTCTTCCCGCAGCGCCCGTACGGCCTGCGTCCCGCTGTAGTCGAACTCGGCCGCCTGCCCGATGACGATGGGCCCGGAGCCGAGGATCAGGATGCTCTGGAGGTCGGTGCGCTTGGGCATCTGTCTGTGCGTGCGCGCGCCGGCCCGTCCGCGGTCGGACGAGCCGGCGCGTGGTGCCGGACGGAGTTGTCGGTCGGGGCGGGAATATAGGAGGTGAGCTTGCGGGGGGAAAGACGGGCGGCGCGGAAACGCGGCGCGCCTGTCCGACAGAGGGAGTGACGCAGGAACATGTCTTCGTCGCTACCCTCCGGAGGCTCGAATGGCGTACCAGATTACGTGCATCAACAAGGACGATCGCTACAACGCATATGAGCGAATCACACACGTCGGCGGAACGGTCGGCGCTGAAAGAACCGGCGGCGCGTGGAAGATCACACAGCAGGCAGCGATCAGCGGCATCGAAAGCGGAAAATGGTCGTTCTACGTGACCCGGGGTGGCCGTGAAGTCAACGTGATCGTCGCGACCAGCCGGCACGGGAACAAGTACCTGAAGACGGAGGCGGACGGCGATGAGCCGAACAATCTCCTGAACCTGCCGGAGTGCCCCTGAACACCGTACAGGAACGTCTACCGGCCAGCAGGGTGCCCGTGGCGGTTCATGACGCCGCACGCTCTTCCGCACCCTCGAAGAGCATGCGGCGCCGCGTCTGGGAGGTTCTGGAACCGGCGCGCCCGGGCGACAAGCTCAGCCGCCGGTTCGACCTCTTCATCCTCACCCTTATCGCGGCGAACGTCGCGGCCATGGTCCTGGAGTCCGTCCAGCCGATCAGGACGAGCTTCGGAGCCGCGTTCGCCGTTTTCGAGGCGTGCTCCGTCCTCGTGTTCCTGGCAGAGTACGTAGCCCGGCTTTGGTCGTGCGTGGAAGATCCGCATTTGAGCGGAGCCGTCCGCGGACGGCTCCGGTGGGCGATCCGGCCCCTCTCGCTGGTGGACCTGCTGGTAGTAGCGCCGTTCCTCCTGACGCTGGGCATGGCCGACGCGCGCGTGCTGCGGGTGCTGCGGCTGTTCCGGCTCGTGTGCGTGCTCAAGGCCGGCAGGTACCTGGCGGCGCTGCGCCTCTTCCGTGCCGTGGTGCAAGCCAAGCGCGAGGAGCTGGCCATGAGCATAGCGCTGACGTCCGTGCTGCTCGTCGTCGCCTCTTCGGTGATGTACTTCGCCGAGTACGAGGCGCAGCCGGACAAGTTCTCCAGCATTCCGGCGAGCATGTGGTGGGCTGTCGCCACCCTCACCACCGTCGGCTACGGCGACGTCTATCCCGTAACCGGCCTCGGCCGGGTGGCAGGCGGATGCCTCGCGCTTCTCGGCGTCGGACTCTTCGCGCTCCCCACCGCCATCCTCGGCGCGGGCCTGGTGGAAGCGGCCCAGAGCTCGCGCGTCCCGCAGGCGTGCCCCCACTGTGGAAAGCCGGCGCGCTGACACCGATCGAACCGAACTCCACTTGGGTTGTGGAGAACCAGCGGGCTGGGCGGAGGTGCGGATAGCACGCCCGCCGCTTAGGTTTCGCTGCATGTCACCCGAGAATCCTCCCCGCTCGCCCGCTCGCCGTGGCCGCAAGCCCACACCGCGGCTGCTGCAGCTCCGCATCGCTCTGGCGGAGATCGACCCGCCGATCTGGCGCCGCGTACGCGTGTCCGACGCATACACGCTCCACCAACTGCACCGTGTTATCCAGATGGCGTTCGGGTGGCTGGACTACCACCTGTACAGCTTCGAGATCGGCGAGCGTCGCTTCGAAGCGCCTTTTGAGGATGCGCAGGACGAAGACGCGACAGGCGTACGGCTGCGTGACCTGGGGCTGGGCAACGACGCGCGGTTGATCTACACGTACGATTTCGGCGACGAGTGGGTGCACGAGATCGACGTGGAAAGCGTGTCCATCGCCGCGCCAACTGACAGCAATCGTGCGCTCCCGGAGCTGGACGCGGGGGAACGCGCAGGTCCGCCCGAGGACTGTGGCGGACCGCACGGCTATTCGGAGATGCTGAAGGTGATTGCAGATCCCCATCACCCGGAGCACAAGACCTATCTCCTCTGGTCGGGCGACTACGATCCCGAACGGTTCGACGTGCGCACCGCCCGGAACAACCTCGCGCTGGCCGTAGCGTGGGGCGCCATCTGAGCATCGGTCCCGGCAGGCCGTTAGCCGAGGGTAGGTAGGGAGCTGGACGGAAAGCGGTGTCGGACGCTACAAGTCCTAATGCGCACCACTCGCCAGCGAGAAAAGCGTGGAATCTGTCCATCCATAGCGATGCACACCCGCAACCCTCCCGGCCCGAGAGCGCGCCGGGCTCACGTGCACCCGCTTCCGGAAAGACCACCATGACCGACTTCCGCCTGGAATCTCATCCCGCCGCCGAAAGCCATCGCCTTCTCGACTTCGACTCGGCCCACGTCACTCCGGGATTCATCCCGGGGACGTACTTCCTCACTGTCGCGGGCACGAAACCGTGCAGCAACATGACGGTGACGCTCTCGCCGCTGATCTACATCCGCTGCCCTGAGTACTGGGGGATCGAGGTCGTGGGACATCTGCCGCACGGGATCTGCCTGAACCGAATCGCGCCCTACGAGGAAACGATCCCACTCACCGGAATCATCGGCTCCGCGGGGATCGAAGTCATCGGAGCGAGGCGGACGGAGCGGTTTGAGATCGAAGGTGGTTGCAGCCAGGAGCTGGATTTCTCCGCGGGTCCGGGAGGCGACCGGTTCATCGTGATCGCCCTGACGGGGTCGGAGGGCGAGAAGCACCAGGGGTGCAAGACCTTGCCCGAGAACGCCATCTACCCGAGGATCTACTCGCAGGTCTTCGGCCCGGCGTCACGCGAAGAGTGCGAGCGGTGGACGGCCGAAAAGTGCGGGTTCGACGGAGGTGATCCGCCGGAGTAATCCCTCCCGGCGGGTGCCTAGGTCACAGGGGAAGTTCAGCGGGGCGCCGCGCGTGACATCAAGAGTCTTGTCCCGCGCGGCTTTGAGGACGCACCTTGCCGCGGCTGATCCGATTCCAGCCGCGGTCGTCAGGCCATGTGCCTGACTCCGTCCATCCCAGCCGAAACCCGCCGGAGTCCCTTCCCCACATGGACACCACGCCTGCCGCGCTCGCCGCTCAAGAACCAACCGAGATACGCAACGACCCCGACGCGCCCCTCGGCCCAATCGGCCTCTCCCTCTCCGGCGGGGGGTACCGCGCGGCGGGGTTCCACCTGGGGGTGCTGGGGCTGCTGAGCGAGGTAGGGCTGCTGCGCGACGTGGCGGCGCTCTCCACCGTCTCTGGCGGGACGATCGTGGGGATCCGGTGGGTCGTGTCGCTGCTGGATGGGGTGTCGTTCGACGAGTTCCGCGAGCGGTTCCGCGCGTGGCTGACGGCCACCAACGTCGTGCGCGAGGCGCTGGGGCGGCTCACGTCGCACCCGCGCGGGGACGTGCGGTCCAATCCGAGCCTGATCCGCTGCGCCGCGGCCGTGTACGCCGCGCCCGACTTCCTGGGGGACCGGCGTCTGGGCGAGGTGCTCGACGGCGAGGGGATCCCGGCGGAGATCATCTTCAACTCCACCGAGTTCCGCAGCGGCAACGATTTCCGCTTCCGCCGCAGCCCGAATTCGCGCGCGAAGATCGGCAACGGCAACTTCCCGGTGCCGCGAGAGGTGGCCGCGCAGGTCAGGCTGGCGGACGTGGTGGCGGCATCGTCATGCTTCCCCGGCGGCTTCGAGCCGATCCTTTTCCCCGACGAGTTCCACTGGGCGCCGGGCGTGCTGGAGCGCGTCCGGCAGGAATTGGGGACGAAGTTCGAGCCGGCGCTCCCGCTGATGGACGGCGGCATCTACGACAACCAGGGGGTGGAGAGCGTCCTCCGCGCGAACGAGCACGGCGAGGCCGACACCCTGCTGATCTCCGACACCAACACGCGGCAGGCTGCGCTCTACGTCACCCCTCCCGCGCCACACCGCGGATGGTTCACCCTGCGGATGGCCGCGTGGGCCGGGCGGCTGCTCTTCGTGCTGGCGGCGGCATCGGTGGTTGCGCTGGGGGTGCACGCGTGGCGGGAGCAGAGTGGGAACGGATGGCAGTGGCAGGACATCCTGGTGTACGTGGTGCCGGGCATCCTGTGCATCGCCACCATCGCGGCGCTGATCGAGGCGCGGCGGACGGCGCTCGAGGTACGGACGCGGCTGCGCACGCAGGTGCAGATCGCCCACGCCTGGAAGGACCTGCGCGATCTGACGCTCACCGAGGCCATGGTCCTGGTGGAGCTGCGCGCCCTCTCGCTGATCTCCCTCACCTCCAACGTGTTCATGAAGCGGGTGAGAGGGCTGGTGCAGGCCAGCGTCTTCGGCAACGCTCGCTACGAGAAGAAGCGGGCGATGGTGCTGCTGTACGGTCTCGACGAGCCCCACCCGAAGCTGTACGGCGAGGTCCCCTGGCTGCGCCCCTCGCAGCACCTGGTGGATGCGGTGCACCGCGTGGACAGGATGTCCACCACCCTCTGGTTCGACTCTCCCGAGCAGCTCCCCACGCTGGAGCGCGTGGGCGCGGCCACGGCCACCTTTTCGCTGCTTCGCCTTATCGTGGAGCGACACGGCCCCGATGGCGGCCCGGCCGGCTCGCCCGTCCGCGAGCTGTTCGACCGGCTGCGCGGCAAGTGGGACGGCTTCAACGCCAGCGCCTGAATCCGCCGCGCACGGCGAAACGGGGGCGGACCGGTCATCCGGTCCGCCCCCGTCGCTCTTCGCTGCACAAATCTCAGCGCGGTCCGCTCAGCGACTCGTCTAGCCAGAGGACGAGCCGCTCCAGCATCGACTCGTCCTTGTCGATCACCTGGCGCGCGCCGGCGTCGTGAGCGCGCGAGTGGAGCTCCGGCGCGCGCGACCCGGTGACGAACGCGATGGGCACGCTCGCGAACGCGGGGAGGGTGCGCAGGGCGCGGCAGCACTCCACACCGTCGCGACCGGGCATGTCGTTGTCCAGCAGCACGGCGTCGGCGCGGCCGCTGTCGCGCTCGGCCCACCCCAGCAGCTCGTCGCCGCTGGCGAAGGGGAGCACCTCGAACCCGCGGCAGCGCAGCACCGATGAGAGCAGGTACCCCTGGTCCGGGTCGTCGTCGGCGAACGCGATGCGAAAAGCTTGCGGCATAACCAGGGCGTCAGGGGGCAGGACGGTTACCCCCAAACGGATGGCAAGGTACGGCCCACTGCGCAGAAACATCCAAGTCGTTGCAGGAGGTACCTTTGGGATAGTACGTCCGAAATCGTCGGTGTTCCGCTACGGGAACGGGTGCGCCCGATTGGGAACACATGTGGATGGTTCCCGAGATGGCGGGGCCCCTCCCCCGCTCGTGAACTCGCGGCCCCTCCCCCGAAACTTCCTGGGGGAGGGGCGGTGGCTGGCGTTGGTGACCGGCGGCAGGGCACGTCGCCGAGCGGGGCACGGGCAGCCACGTGGGGCTGCCCCTACCAGGTCGGGTGCGGAGGGGCGGGGGTTGGGGCGCGGGAAACGGCGGACACACACGCGGGGCGGCCCCACCGGGGTGGGTGCGGAGGGGCGGGGTTCGCGGCGCGGGAGAGGGCGGGCAGACACGCAGGTCTGCCCCTACCGGGGTATCGGTCGGGGCAGCTGGGGGCGGTGCGGCGGCGGGCACGGGCGCGATGAATCGCGCCCCTACGGGACCTGTGCGGACAGGAGGGCAGTTCTCCCCCTCACCCGCCCTGCGCCCCCGCAGGCGGGGGAGGGGGCCGGGGGGAGGGGGCCACCTCCGCCCGCAGCGCCTCCATCGCCGCCGTCACCTCGGGCGCGTCGGCGAGGGGGGTGCCGGCGCGGAGGGCGTCTTCGGCGGCGCCGGCGAGGTGGGAGAGCTCGGTGAAGCCGTAGCCGGCGGAGGTGCCGCGCAGCTTGTGGAGGTGGCGCCGCACCGCCTGCGCGTCTCCCGCGGCGAGGGCGGCCTCCAGGTCTGCTAGGCGCGCGGGGAGGCCGGCGCGGAAGCGGGCGCGGAGCGGACCCCAGAACTCGTCTTCCGACGTGTCGGCGGGGGCGGGGGGCGGCGCGGGGGCGGCGGCGCGGCGGCGGGCCTCGGCGACGGCGTCGTCCACGCGCGCTACGAGCTGGTCCGGCTCCACCGGCTTGGCGACGTGCCCGTCGAAGCC
>DASWNZ010000072.1:0-3412 GCA_036398975.1 Longimicrobium sp. | reverse complement strand
CGCAGCGCCTGGCTCGCCGTCGCCCCCGCCCCGATCGGCACCAGGTCCAGCACCGAGAGCGGGATCTCCTGCATATTGCTCATCTCGATCATCCGTCCGTGGTTTGCATCCTCCCCGACCGGCTACGCCCGGCAAGAAAAGGCCCCTCCGCCGGCCAGGGCGGAGGGGCCTTTTCACTGCGGCGGGCGTGCCGGCTAGCGGATCGAGCCCGCCCGGTTGAAGATCGGCGCGGCGGCCGGTGGGAAGAGGCCGCGGTTGGGGTCGAGCTGGAACGCCGAGACGACGGGCGCGTCGAAGCTCCCGGTGCGGACCTCGATCGTGCCTTCCGCTGCCTCCGTGCCCTCCACCGTGATCGTAAAGGTGCCGCGCACCCGGTTGTTCGCGATCTCGGTCACCTGCACGTTGCCCACGTAGCCGGTGTACAGCCCGTTGTGCCCCTGGTTGGGGTCGCTGCTGGCGCCGGTAAGGAACTCGGCGCGGATCGGGCACGAGCTCTGGGCGGTCGCTTCCGTGCAGGTCGTGGAGGCCACCGCGGGCGGCGCGTACAGAACGAACAGGTTGCTGCGGCCGCCGTCGAGCTCGTCCGAGGCGAGGATGACGAGCTCGCCTCGCACCAGGAACGCCGCGCTGTAGTCGGGCAGGTCGTTGGCGCTGGGATTGTACGATCCGGTAGCGACGAACTCGCCCGTAACGGCGCCGGTGTAGGTGAAGGAGAGCGCACCGCTCGGGTTATTGACCGAGCCGGTGGTGTCGTTGCAGGCGGCCAGCGCCAGCGCGAGCGCCGCGGTGCCGAGCAGGCGCTTCAGGGTCGGGTTGCTCATTCTGCTTTTCGCATCCGAGGTGGCGGGCCTGCGCGTGGGTGCGGCAGCCCCGGTGTGCTCGCGCCGTGCTCGCGCGGCGGTCTGACCGAAGTCTGGCCAATCTCCCTATAACGCACCAGTGCCCGTCGCTCTGACGGCGGGCACACGCGGCGGGCCGTGGTGGCGGTTCAGGGCGCGCGGCCCTGCGTGGCGACGACGCGGGCGGAGGCCCAGAGCGCGCCTAACTCCTGGTCGGTACAGCTTTCCCAGCCGGTGGGCGGCGGGGCAAGGCGGCGCTTGGCTCCGTTGTATTCGAAGGCCAGCCACCCTCCCTCCAGCCCCTGCGCCAGCACCGGCGTCTGCGAGGCGATGCTGCGCCGGTCCGCCTTGCGCCGGTCGGGGCCGTTGTACGCCACCACGTCCTGGCCGCGCCTCTCGCGGAGGCGCGCGAAGCCGGAGCGGCCGAGGGTGGGGATCACCTGCCACACCCGCCACAGCTCGCCGTCGGGTGCGATGAACTCGCGCAGCGCCATGCTGTTCCTCTTCCGCGGACCGTCCGGTGCGTGCCGATCGTGTGCCTCTGCCTAACCTACGCGCTCCCGCGCCGCGCGCAACGCTGTTGCGCGGGGTGGCGCCCGCGTGGGGGCACGATGCGGATGCGGCACACGCGGCATATATCGGTGCGGGATGCGGGCGGCGTCACACGCGGGGCACGGGCAGCCACGTAGGGCTGCCCCTACGAGGTTTTGGCGCGGGGGCGAAGGCCGTGGTGGGGGAAAGGGTGGGCGCGATGAATCGCGCCCCTACGGCATCGGGGCGGCGCGGGTATCCGGGTACCGGTGCGGATCTCGCCGCGGAGTCCGCGAAGGCGGACTTTGTGCTGTTGTTGCCGCGAGTTCACTCGCCAGGAGGCCAGGAGGCCAGGAGGCCCACCACCTACCGCGGCAGCGCGCTGCCCAGCGCCTCGGCCATTTTTCCGAGCTCCAGGGCGTACTCGGCCCACCACTGGCCGGCGCGGGGGCCGCCGTTGCACACGCCGTCGGATTGGCCGGGCGTCTTGACCCAGAGGAAGGCGTCCACCAGCGGGTGGCCCGTCTGGGCGGTGGGGGCGGTGCCGAGGGCCTGGTTGCGCGCGTTGCACCAGACCCGCTCCACCGCGGCGCCGCGGCCGTTGCGGCTGGTGTCGATCACGAAGTGCTTGCCACCCACCATCGCGCTCAGCCGCTCGCCGTACGCGATGTTGACGCGGGTGGCGTGGAAGTTGGACACGTTCAGCGCGAAGCCGTCCGCCATCTCGATGCCGGCCTTGCGCAGCCGGTTCGCCATCTCGCTGGGCTGCTGCCAGTTGGCGTTGCCGGCGTCGATGTACACCGACGCGCCCGCCGCCTTGAGCGCCTGCACCGCCTCGCGCATCAGCACGTAGCGCTCGTCCTGCATGCGGAAGGGGAGGCAGTCGATGGCGGCCAGGCCGTCCGGCTCCAGGATGACGACGGCCGGGCGGCGCCGGATGGCCGCGGCGAGGTCGCGCGACCACCTGCGGTACGAGTCGCCGCTGCGCGAGCCACCGGCGGAGTAGAGGCCGCAGTCGCGATGCGGGATGTTGTAGGCCACGAACACCGGCAGCGCCCCCGCCGCCGTGATGCGCGCCATCAGCGCGTCCGTCTCACGGCGGACGTCGCGCATCCAGTCGCCGAGCCAGATGGCCTGCGGCTGGTCGCCGATGCGGCGCATGAGGGCCGCGTCCGCCGGGCGCGAGCGGGACCACTGCTGCGCCTGCACCCGCGCCGGCGAGTACGGGTCCACGTACAGCCGCCGCCCGCGGAAGGGGTTGCTGGATTGCCCATCCACGGACGGGCCGGGGACGAGAAGGAGGAGCGTGGCCAGGGCGAACGCGAGCAGCCGCGGCCTCCACAAACGCGGAGGCCGCGATCCACGCGGGGGTGGTCGCCGGGGCATGGCTCGCGGAACTAGCGCGGTTCACCCGCTCAGAGCCGGAGCGCTTCTTCGGCCTGGGAGAAGTCGGAGGCGCGCCGGTGCGGGAGCGTCGCGGTAGGCAGGGAGCCGTTCGCCTCGCCCATCTTGCGCATCATGTACGTCTGGCGGGCAAGGAGGATGCGCGCGGCCCGGATGTCGTAATGTGTCTTGATCGCTAGGTTGGCCAGGTCGCCCGCCCCCCACAGCAGCCCCGCGAACACGATCAGCCGGATGGTGTCGCCCACCAGCAGCCCGACGCCCGCGCCGCCCGGGGGGCGATTGAGCCACCACGCGGCGAACTGCCCCAGCGCCAGAACCAGGATCACCACCGACGCGATCCGGAAAAGGATGCCGACCAGGTGAAGTCCTTTCTGGGGCTCCAGGTCCTCCTCGCGAACCTCGACGCCGGAGAGCAGCGGGCGCCGTCCAGGCCTGCGCCCCGTTTCGTTCGACTCGCCCTCGATGACGGGAGATCTGTTCATTGGGTCTCCAGCGAAGCGGTTGGTTTCACCCCCGGTTGCACGTCCAAAAGGCACTTCTTTGCACTTCCTGTGCTACGCCACTGTTACCGGTCCGACGGCACCGTGGGCAGGTACGCCTCGGCCGCACGCTGCCGGAGCAGCTCCTCCAGGAACCCC
>DASWNZ010000071.1:0-6792 GCA_036398975.1 Longimicrobium sp. | reverse complement strand
ACCCCCGGCTCCAGGATGGCGAGGAGGCGCCCCTCAAAGGTGGACCGCTGCGCCATCGGCAGCGCGACGGCGGCGGGGACGCGCGCGCGGCCGATGAGGCGTACCATCTCCAGCAGGTGCGCGGCGTACGCGGAGGCGCGGGTGCCGGTGCTCAGCACGGCGTCGTCGCAGCAGCGCTCCGCCTCCGCGCGCAACTGGTGAAGCGCGATCCAGGCGAGCGGGTTGAACCAGTGCACGGCGCACGCGAGCTGTGCCAGGGCGAGCGTCGCCACGTCGCGGCGGGCCACGTGCGCCAGCTCGTGCCGCAGCACCACGTCGCGCCTCTCCGCCGGCCACTCCACGCAGTCGGCGGGAAGGAGGACGACGGGGCGGATGAACCCCCACGTCATCGGCATTTCCGACCAGCGGGTGCGGATCAGCCGCGCGCTCGGTGCGTCAAAGGTGCGCGAGATGCGATCGGCCGCGGCCGTCCACTCGCCGTCCACCATCCGCTCGCCCGACCGCGCCAGCCACCACACCATCGCCGTCCCCGCCAGCACGCGCAGCACCAGCACCGAAGCCACCAGCAGCCACACGCCGACGATCACGGTCGTGCGGTCCACATCCGCCGGCCACCACGCGGACGCCGCCGGCAGCGCCTCACGGACCGGTTCCGAAACCGGCTGCGGCGATGGCGCAACCTTTTCGACCGACTGCGTCACCGCGGGCGCCGCATCATCCACCTGCGCCACCTGCGCCGGCGCCCCCGCGAGCGAGGCGGGGAGCACGGCGATGCGCACGGGGATGAGGTGCGTGAAGGGAAGGGCGAGCACACCGGCGACGGCGGTGGTCCACACGATGTGGCGCACGGCGGCGGAGCGGCGGCGCAGGAGGAAGGCGAGCACCCCCGCCACGCCCAGCACCAGCGTGGATTTGAGGGCAAGCTCAGGCAGGTAGCGCCCGGCGATCTCCAGCGCGGACGCGAGCTCGGTGATGGCCATGCTACCTCCCCTCGTCGCGGGCCGCATCCACCTGCTGCGCCAGCCGCCGCAGGTCCGCATCGGTCAGCTTGCGCCGCGACATCCCCAGGAGCGCCGCCGCCGCCGCCTCCACGCTTCCGCCGAAGAAGGTGCGCACCAGGTGTCCGAGGGCCGCCGAGCGCGCGCTCTCCTTCGCCACCATTGGCTTGTAGAGGTAGCGCGGCCCGTCCTGCAGGTGCTCCACCTCGCCCTTTTCCACCAGCGTGCGCAGCGTGGCGCGCACGGCGGAGTAGCTCGGCGGATCGGGGATGCGCTCCAGGATGTCGTTGACGGTGGCCTGTCCCAGCGCAAAGAGCACGTCCATCACCTGGCGCTCCCTGCGGCTGAGGTGTGCGGTGAGCTCGGGACCCATGCGGATCTCTCTCGTGAGGAGGTGGGGATCTTCCTGCGGGAATTCCAGCACGGTGCTGGAAACCCAGCACCCTGCTGGATATCTAGCACCCTCTTCCGAAGCCGTCAAGGATCTTGTTCACGGAGTCCACCATCTTGCCCCGCGCGGGCCACGGCGGCATCGTGCCCCTATGATCGACGACAGCAGCCACAACCGCATCTTCGACGTCGTCCGTCGCATCCCCGCCGGGCGCGTGCTGACCTATGGCGACGTGGCGGCGCTGGCGGGTCTTCCCGGCCATGCGCGCCTGGTAGGATACGCGCTGCACGCCCTCCCCGACGGCACCACCGTCCCCTGGCACCGCGTGATCAACGCGCGCGGCGCCATCAGCACCGGTCGCGCCTATCCCGGCGGCGAGCTGGTGCAGCGCTTCCTCCTGGAAGGCGAGGGCGTGGAGTTCGATGCCCGCGGCCGCACCAGGCTCGCGCGCTATCGGTGGGACGAAAACCATCACACAGAGCCACAGAGGGAACGGAAAGGAAGATAAGAGAGACACCGCACCCCTCTTCCCTTCTTGTCGTTTCCTCCGTGTCTCTGTGTGAAGCTGCAGTTGCCGGTCCGCATCCTGCTTTGTAGCTCACGGGGATGGCGGCTTGCTCACAGACGCGCAAAGGATCGCTCCGTTGAGAGACGGGCAGAACGAGGAGACGGAAGAGGACGCCTCGGCGTGGATGAGGCACATGCGCGGCGGCGACTTCGAGGCGGCGTGGCGGGTGAGCGATGCCGTTCTGCGGGGGCGCGCGGGCACATCGTGCGCGCACTGGCCGCGCCACGAGCAGTGGGTGTGGAACGGCGCACCGCTCGATGGAAAGCGCGTCTTCGTGCGCTGCTATCACGGCCTCGGCGACACACTGCAGTTCATCCGCTACATGCCGCGGCTGAGGAAGGTCGCGCGCGAGGTGATCGTGTGGGCGCAGCCGGAGCTGATCCCGCTCCTATCGACTGCGCGCGGCATCGACCGTCTCCTCCCGCTCCACGACGGCGCGCCGGAGGTGGTGTTCGATGCGGACGTGGAGGTGATGGAGCTCCCGCACATCTTCCGCGACACGACGCGCACCCTCCCCGCCGAGGTCCCCTACCTGCACGCGGAGCCGGCCCCGCTCCCCCGCGACGGGCGCCTGGCCGTTGGCCTGGTGTGGAAGGCGGGCGACTGGGACGACCGGCGCTCCATCCCCCCCGAGCTCCTGGCGCCGCTCGGCGAGATTCCGGGCGTGGAGCTGCACATCCTCCAGCGCGGCCCGGGATTGCGGGAGCGCCCCGCCGGCTTCGGCATCGACTCCGGCTCCGACGACGTGCTGGCGACGGCGCGCGTGATGAAGGCGCTCGACCTGGTGGTTACGGTGGACAGCATGCCCGCGCACCTCGCCGGCGCGCTGGGCGTGCCCACCTGGACCCTGCTTCACGCCGATCCGGACTGGCGATGGATGGAGGGGCGCGACGATTCGCCCTGGTACCCCACGATGCGCCTCATCCGGCAGGAGCGCGCAGGCGATTGGGCGGGCGTGGTCGCGCGTGTAGCCACCGATCTGGCGATGCATGCGGAACCATCCAAGCGCCGTGGGGTGTAGTTTTATTAGCACCCGTTCGCACGACGCCTCCGCCATTCCCCTCCGGACCTACATGACCCACCCGCTTCGCCCAATGCTGACGCTGGGCGCGATCCTGCTGGCGACCTCCACCGCCGCCGCGCAGGGCACCGCGATCCCCGGTACCGACGGCTACAACGACTATCCTCGCGGTCGCGACGCGTACGTCAAAGAGGTGCAGCAGGAGGTGCGCGTCACCCTGGCGCAACTGCTGGACGCAATGGAGCGCGGCGACGCGGACGCCGTCGCGCGCCTCTACACGCGCGATGGCGTGCTGGTGTACCCGGACGGCGACGCGGCGCGCTCGCAGCGCGAGATCCGCGAGCGCCTGGCCGCCGACATCCGCCGCATGCCGCGCTTCCGCATCCAGGAATCGGACGTTGAGGCGAGCGGCGACATGGCGTTCATCTCGGGGATGTACCTGTACGACGACGTCAGCGGCGGCGGCGCCCCCGTCGCGCGCCTCGGCAACGTGAGCCTCGTCCTTTGGCGCACCTGGGAGCGCCAGTGGCGGATCCGCTTCATGGTGTTGGGCGGCCCGCTGCAGCCCAAGATCTGAACGGCAACAACAGCCTCACACAGAGAACGCAGAGGGAACCGAAAGCCACAGAGAAAACCCTTTGCGGTTCTCTCTGTGGCTCTGTGTCTCTGTGTGAGGCTACCTCAGTCGGCCGTGACGACAGTCGCCACCTGCGCGTTCGACACCGAAGCCGCGGGCGCGTCTCGAAAGGTGGCGAGCACCTCCATCAGCCGCGCGACGTCCGCATCATTGCTCGCGATGCCGACCGAGGCACGGATGGCGCCGACCGCGTAGTCGTTCATGCAGTCCGAGAACTGCTGCAGGGTGAACGTCTCGGGGGTGAGCGTCTGGATGCAGCGGAACGCGTCGTCGCCGTGGTACTCGAAGGCGAACTCCGCCGCGCCCGGGTTGCAAAAGAAGCCGGTGCGGATGGAGACGCCCGCCTCGTTGGTGCGCTGCTCCACCACGCGGAAGTCGACCGTGTCGCCCTCGGGGTCGATCAGGTTGAAGGCCACACTCCCGCCCCGCATCACCATCCCCTCCGGCCCGTACACGCGCACCATCGGCGTGCCGTTGGAGTGCCGCAGCCCGGCAAGCTCGCGCAGCAGCAGCTCGGTCAGACGCATGACGTGGGCGTTGATGCGCCCCATCCCCATCTCGCCCAGGAAGTCCAGCCCCGCCGAAACGGCCGAGATCCCCAGGTAGTTGAGCGTCCCGTCCTCGAAGGCGCGCCCCGTGACGTGCGACAGGTGCACGCTGTTCTGCGCGGACACGAACCGCACCGTCCCGCCGGAGAACCAGGGCCGGTGCAGCTCGCCCAGCATGTTGCGGCGCGCCAGCAGCGCCCCCACCCCGGTCGGGTAGCCGAACATCTTGTAGAACGACAGCACCGCGAAGTCCGGCCCGTACTTCCCCAGGTCGAGCGGACTCGTCGGGACGAACGCCGCCGCGTCCAGCAGCACGTGGTAGCCGCGCGCGCGCGCCGTCTCCACCCACTCCAGCGGGTGCTTGACGCCGCTGAAGTTGCTCTGCGCGGGGAAGGCGAAGAGGTGGTGCTTCCCCGGCTCCGCGCCGGCGAGGTGCTCCTCGATGTCGTCGACCCGCAGCTCGCGGCCCAGCGGGACGTAGCGCACCTCGGCGCCTTGCGCGGTGGCGTACTCGCGCATCCCGTTGACGGAGTTGTGGTTGTCCGCCGTGAGCAGGAAGCGGCCGCCGGGCTCCCACGGGTACGCCTCGGCGATCAGCTTGAGCGCGCCGCTGGCGTTGAGGGTGAAGATGACCTCGTAGCTCTCCGGATCGGCGTTGAAGAAGTCGAGCACCTTGCGCCGCGCCTCCTCCACCAGCGTCGTGGCCGCCATCGACGACGGGTTGCGCGAGTGCGGGTTGCCGAGCACGCACCCGCACAGGTAGTCCGCGTGCGCGCGCACCTGGCTCTCGGCGTACAGCCCCGCGCCCGTGTAGTCGAGGTACACGTGCCCGCCGCAATCCAGCCGGCTGAAGTCGCGCCTGCGAAGCTCGGCAAAGGTGTCGCTCATGCGTTCACACCCGGGGTCGAAAAGGTCAAGGCTACCAGGAGTTTCGCTCAAACGTCCGCCGCAGCACGATGCGGAGGCCGAGGCCGAGCGCGCTCGGCTCACTCTCGTACACCAGATTCAGACGTGCCGCCAGCTCAGCGTCGGCGGCGGGGACAGCATCGTCTGAGACGGAGTCCGCCTTTTCCGTAGCTTCGTGCACTTGGACACCCTGATCAAGTCACGCGAACAGGAGACGCCCGCGAGGTTGTGGAATCGCACGCCCCAGCTCCCGAGCCGTGGAGATCCACTCGTCGATGACGACCTCGACATTGGCCACTGCTTCGGCATACGTGGCTCCGTCGGCGGCGCAGCCCGGCAGCTCCGGCACGATCGAGATGAAGGCGTTGTCCTCGTCGCTCCAATACACGATCAGCTCGTAGCGATGCTCAGTCTTCATCCGAGCCGCTCAACGCCGGAATCCACCCCGTGTGTTGCCGCGTGGCGCAGTGCGTCGGCGCAGAGATCCACGCCGCCCGGCCACTCCAGGAATCGACCGCCTTCCCCGATCACGACGCCGGAGAACACCTCGGGATCTTTCAGCGCCGAGAACACGCCCCCCTTTGCGATCTGCGGGCCGAGCTCGACTCTCGCCGCGGTACCGTCCGCAAAGGTCAGCTCCAGCGCCTCGGGCGGCGCAGGCAGAACGCGGGTGATGACTGCGAGCATAGCGGCCTCCCGTTGGTAGTCCTGACTCGCGCGTCTAAGATAGCCCATCCGCACCCGGTGTGGGAGCGGACCTGCTTGCTACACGCGAACCGCCCTGCCGCCCCGCATCGTCTCGGGGAGGAAGACGGCGACCAGGGCGGCCATGGCCAGCGCGGCGCAGGCGGCGACGATGGTGTTGCCGCCGAAGCCCCAGTATGCGTACGTCGCGCCGGCCAGGGCGCTCCCCACGCCGGAGCCGGCCTGGCCGACCGCCATCGACAGGCTCATCAGCGAGCCGCGCTGCCGGTCGGGTACGATCTCGGCCATCATCGCCTGAAAGGGGGAGGCGCGGGCGGCAAAGAGCGCCATCGTGCCCCCGAAGAGGAGGTAGGCGCCGGTCATGGAGCGCGCGAGGGGCACCGTCGCCGCGATCCCCAGCGCGAGGCCGATGCTGGCGCCGATCACCAGCCGCTTGCGTCCCGTGCGGTCGGAGAGCCGGCCGGCGGCGGGGCCCGTGAGCACCGTCGCCACGCCGCCGATGGCGAAGAGGAGCGCGACCTGCCCCGGCCCCGCGCCGCGCGCCTGCTCCAGCCAGGTCGGGAGGAAGAGGATGTACAGCGCGGTCCCCCCAAACATCCCGAAGCTGGACAGGACGGCGACCGCCGCTGCGCGCCTCTCGAGAAGCGCGCGGTAGTGGCGCACCAGATACCGCACGCCGAGCGGCGCCCGCTGCAGCTCTACGTCGGCGTGCGGCACCCAGCGCACGATCATCAGCCAGGCGATCCCCATCGTGGCCGCGAAGACCAGAAAGGGAGCGCGGAAGCCGCTGCGCGCGGCCAGCAGCGTCCCCACGGGGATGCCGAGGACCTGGCCGGCCGCCATCCCGCTCATCACCCACCCGTTGGCCCACCCCCGCCGCTCGGGCGGAAAGTAGTCGCCCACGTACGCGGCGGTGGCGCCGGTGAGCACGCCGCCGCCCGCGCCCGTCAGCACGCGCACGGCCAGGAACGATCCGAAGCCGTGGGCAAGCGCGTGCATCGCCAGGCCCACCGTCATG
>DASWNZ010000070.1:0-21521 GCA_036398975.1 Longimicrobium sp. | reverse complement strand
GCGTAGCGCTGCGCGGGGCAGAACTTGGAGAGGATGGTGCCGATGGAGCCAAAGATCCCCGGCCCCACCAGCACCTCGTAGCCCGGGGCGGAGCCGTCCGACGAGGAAACGGCGATTCTCTGCTTGATGCTCATCCGGTAGTCTCCGCTCGCTGCAGGGTACGGCGGTCCAGCCCCACCCCCAGCACCGTTTCGTCCGCGATCCACCGGACCAGTTCCTTGAGGTCGCCCCCGCTCTCCCCCGCGACCCGGCGCATGGTGTGCACGGCGCAGCCCCGGTCCAGCAGGGCGGCGATGCGCTCCAGCTCCGCCGCGTCGCCCAGGCGCTCGGCATGGGGCTGGACGCGGTCCACCAGCCGCTCGATCGCCGCGCGGGCACTCTCCGCCCGCGGCGCCGGCGACCACAGGTCCACGAATTCCGCGTCCGTGCCGTCGCGCGAGGCGCGCCACGAGTTCTCGCCCAGCAGCGCCTGCACCACCGGCGGCGAGAGCGCCGGCTCCACCAGCGTGCCGTCCACCACCGCGGCCACGATCGCCCGTGCCAGCGCGGCGGCGGCCACCGCGTCGTCCAGCCGCGGCGTAACGTCGGTCACGCGGAACTCGACGGTGGGGTACCTGTGGTGCGGGCGCAGGTCCCAGTACAGCCGGCCGGGAGCGTCGATGCACGCCGTCTCCGTCAGCCAGCGCAGCAGGAGATCCATCTCCTCGCCCCCTTCCAGCCGCGGCGGCGGGCCCGAGCGGGGCCAGCGGCGCCAGATCAGCGCGCGGTACGAGGCGTACCCCGTGTCGTGCCCGTCGTGGAAGGGCGAGCTCGCCGTCAGCGCCAGCAGGCAGGGAAGGTAGAGGCGCGCCACGTTGGCCACGCGCACCCGGTCCACCTCCGGCGGCACCCCCACGTGCACGTGCATCCCAAAGATCGCCTGCGTCTCCGCCAGCGCCCGGTACTCCGAGCGGATCTCCTGGTACACGGTCGCGGCGGTGAACTCGTAGCCGGTGGCCGGGCTGAAGGGGTGCACCCCCGCCGCCGCGATCCTCACCCCCGCCGCCTCCGCCGCCACAGCCGCCTGAAAGCGGAGCCGGGCGAGGTCGTCGCGCACGCAGCTGGTGCCCTCGCACACGCGGGTCTCCACCTCCACCGTGTGCTCCTGCATCTCCGGCTTTACGTCGTCCGTCCAGTCCGCGGCGATGACGTAGCGGGCGCGCCCCTTCAGCTCCCCCGAGTCCGGATCGACGAGCTGGTACTCCTCCTCCACCCCTACGGTCAGCTCTTCTGCGGATGCGGTGCGGTGGAGCAACGAAAAGCCTTTCAGTGAGTTCGCGATGGAGTCTGGGAGGGGGCGAGGCGCGCGGCGGAGCGATCCGCCGCGCACCCCCTCACCGGCACCTCACCGCGCAACCTTCGCGCCGCAGCACGTCAGCTGCGGGGGGTCGCTCCGGCCAGGCGCATCTTGGCCGCGTTGGCGACCGCTTCCTCCAGCACGCCGGTGCTGGCGCAGCTCACCGTGACGGCCGCGACGGCGCGCTGGGCCGCGTCGCCGGAGACCTCGGTCTCCAGCACCGAGCCGGCGGCACCCGCGTCACGCACGCGCGACACCACCGAGATCCGCACGTTGTAGCGGTCGGCCAGCGCCGAGCCCATGGGGTCGGTGCCGCAGTTGAGGTAGCGCGACACGCGGGTCTCGCCCAGCCGCCCGCGGTTCACCTGCAGCCCCGTGTTGCCGATCACCATCAGCGTGCTGTCGTACACCGCCAGGTCGAGCGCCAGGTCCTGGTACGCGCCCGGCAGCACCCCCCAAAGCGTCTTCGCGGGCGCGGAGACCTGGGTGGCCCGCCTCTGGATGGTGTTGGAGGTCTCCAGGTTGAGGGAGGTCTCCCCCCCCATTCCCGTTCCGTAGCTGACGCTGGTGGTCCGCCGGTCGACGGAGGTGGTGGTTCCGGGTTCACTCGTGGTCGCGCACGCGGCGGCGGTGGTCACGGCAAGGAAAAGGGCGAAAACTCGCATTCGGCCTCCATCAGGGTGTGAGGGGATCACTGCGGGTCCATCAGTGGATGGACGGTACGGCGGCGCGCCGTGCGTGCCGCAACTGCTCAGCCGCTCAATTCATCCGGTCCGCCAGGCAGCAGGGGTCCGGTCCGGTGTACGGAGTACGCCTCCGGGAGGGCGGCGAGGAGCTCGAGTGCGGTGCGGTGCAGCACCGGGTGGCGCCACTCCGGGGCCGCTTCGGCCAGCGGCACCAGCACGAAGGCGCGCCGCTCGATCTCGGGGTGCGGCAGCACCAGCTCGGGATCGTTCCGCACCTCGCCCGCGAAGTCGAGAAGGTCCAGGTCGATCGTCCGCGGACCGTACCGCTCGGCCCGCACCCGGCCCATCTCCAGCTCCACCCGCTGCAGCAGCCGGAGCAGCTCGCGCGCGGTGCCGGCGGCCTCCAGCACGCAGACGGCGTTGGCGAAGTCCGGCTGCGGCGGCCCGCCCACGGGCCCGGTGCGGTAGAGAGAAGAGACCCGCACCACCCGCGCGTGCCTCGCCAGGCTGCGCACCGCGGCGCGCAGCTGCCCCGGTGCGTCCCCCAGGTTGGCGCCGAGCCCCACGATCGCGCGCGCGGCGCCGCTCTCCATCCCGCTTCCCCGGCTCTCCGTGTACGGCGCGAGGGCCGCGGCCCCGCGCTCCTGTATCAGGATACATCCTTACGGCGCGGGTGCAAAGAGGGGCAGCGCCCGCACGGGGAAAAGAAGAAGGGAGGGCGCCGGCTTCAGCGCCCTCCCTTCTCCTGGCTACGTCATGATCCAGGCGAGCTTACGCCTGTTCCACGATGCAGGCGGAGGGAACGTACTCCTGGTTGTTCTCCTCACGCTGCGGGAGCGGGAAGGCGACGTCGTCGCCGTAGAACGTGCCCGGAACCCGGTAGTACGGACCCGACGGGAACACCTGGGTGTGCGTGTACCCGTAGTCGCGGATCATCCGGCGCAGGTCGCCCTGGCGGTGACCGGTGTTGAACATCCAGAACGCACGCTCGCGGAACAGCAGACGCAGGCGGGCGTCGCGAGCCGCGGCCGGCGAAGTCGCCGTCGCGCCCGGATCAGTCAGCGGCGGAAGCGAAGACGCGAACATCGCGCGACGCGCATCCGACACGTTGGCCTTCGTGGACGGGTACAGGATCTCGATGCGGGCAAGCGCGTTCGTGCGAATGCCGTTCATGAACCCCAGGTACCCCGCCACGTTGCCCGTACGAAGCGCCGCCTCGGCCTGGATCAGGCGAGCTTCGATACCCGACGCCACTGGCACGTCGTCCGGGAACTGCGCGTACCGCAGGTCCAGGTGCTTCGGAATCGACGCGGTGAACGAGCCACCACTGTACGCCCAGTACACACGGGGGTCCATCGCCCCGCGGTAGTTCAGCCCTTCCGCGTTCGGAGCCGTCACCCGGGCAGTCGCCGAGTCACGGGGAGCCGTGGTCGTGGTGGGCGGGTTGTGCACCCGCAGGAAGTAGTTGTGCGGCGGAATCGCGACGCCGCTCGAGTCCGCGCCTTCCAGGTTCGACACGCCGTACCGGCCGAAGTTCTGCAGGTTGGCGATCGGGTTCTGCTGCGTGGCCGAGTTGGACGAGTGCTCGATGAAGAACACGTAGTTGTCCGGCACCGACGCCACCGTCGCCGCGGCGAGGGCGATGTTCGCGTCGCCGCCCAGCCCCTGCAGCGCGCGCGCCTTGCCGAGCTTCGCAAGGTTGTCGTTCGGGTTGCGCGCCAGCGCCTCGTTGAACCGCACGATCGCCGAGTCGAGCGCCGCGGCCGTGCTGATGCCGGGGCCCGTCGACAGCGTCGTGGGATCCAGCGGTCCCGTCTCCGGCACGTTGCCGAACGGGAGGTTGCCGCACCAGCCCTCGGCGAGGGTGACGTACGCCATCGCCTCGATCGCCCGCATGCGGGCGAAGCTGGCCGCGCTGTCCGGGAAGACCCGGGCAACCGTCGCGGCGGCGCGGCGCGCGGCCACACGCGCACGCTGCAGCGAGACGTACGCGGGGTCGGACGTGTTGCCGGCGAGCGGCGCCTGCATCTCGCGCTGGTCCACCGCCTGGCGGGTGGTGAACGTGTCGCCGTGGTAGAGCTCGTCCGTCAGGTTGCTGGACGAGGAGAGGAACGAGTCCCCGCCCGCGCCGCTGTACCCGACGAAGAACTCCCGCAGCGCGCCCGACACCAGGAACTGCACCGACTGCGGGTTGTCCACCTGCTCCGGCGTCACGCGCGCCGGGTCAGGAGCGTTCAGCAGCTCGTCGATGTCGCAGGCCGCGAGCGGAAGGGCGACCGCGCCCACCGCAAGGAGCCGGGGAAGGGGCCGAAGCCCCCTCCCGAAGTTGAAGTTGATTCGCATTTGCATCCCTTAGAAGGTGAGGTCGATGCGCGCGCTGAGTGTGCGCACCGGCGGCTGGGTGTTGAACTCACCCGCGGTGAAGTTGCTGCCGCCGCCCTCGTTGCTTTCCGGGTCGAGCCCGGTGTAGTCCGTCCAGGTGCGCAGGTTACGCCCGGAGAGCGTAAGGCTCGCGCCGCGCAGGAACGGCAGGTTGCGGCCGAGGGCCTCCGGCGTGCCGAGGCGCACCGAGAGCTCGCGCCACTTCACGAAGTCCGCATCCTCGATGTACCCGGCCCGCGTGCGGCTCGAAGCCGCGATCAGGTTGGCCGCCACGTAGCGGGCCTGGTCGTCCAGCGAAGCCGCCGTGTCGGCGATCGCCGCGCAGGTGCCCAGCGCCGGGGTGCCCGAGGCACACCGGAAGTACTCGGTGTAGTTCACGATCTTGTTGCCCGCGCGGCGCTCGAACAGCGTCGAGATCGTCACGTTCTTGAACAGCGTCAGGTCGGCCGAGAACGACTGCGAGTTGGTCGGCAGCTGCGGCCCAAGGTACTGGAGCGCCACCGTGTCCAGCTTGCCGGTGATGTCGTTGCGCTGCGTCACGTTGAAGTTCGCGGTGTCCACGAACACCTCGGTGCGCGAGATACGGCCGTCGCGGTTGATGTCCTCGTAGCGGTACGGAATCTGGAAGAACCCGCCCACTGCGAAGCCCTCGCGGTGCGCCTGCTCGCCGCGGTTGATCAGGATGGGGGCGATGTTCTCACCCAGCTCCTCGATCTTGTTGTTCAGCGTGGTCGCCGAAACGCGCACGTTGAGGCGCGAGTTGGCGCGGTCCAGCAGCAGCGCGTTCAGGCCGAGCTCGGTGCCCCAGTTGCGCACGCTGCCCAGGTTCTCGAACACGCTGGCGCCCACACCCAGCGAAGTGGCCAGCGGGCGCGCAACGAGCGCGTCCGTCGAGCGCTTCGTGAAGTACGTGAAGTCCGCGGAAAGGCGATCCTCGAAGAAGCCCAGGTCGGCGCCCGCCTCGTACTCGCGGGTGCGCTCCGGCCGCAGGTTGGCGTTACCCGTCTGGTTGATCACGGCGGCGAGCACGTCCGCGCCGCCGATCTGCACCGGCGAGCTGGCGAAGAACGTCTCCGCCTGGCCGAACGACGGGCGAAGGCCCGACTCGCCGTACGCCGCGCGCAGGCGCAGGTTGCTCAGGAAGCCCAGCTCCGGGAAGAACGGCTCTTCGCTCACCACCCACGACATGTTCGCCGCCGGGTAGAGGATGAAGTCGCTGATCAGCCCGCTGTTCTGGTCGCCGCGAACGCTGGCGGCGAAGAACAGCCGGTCGCGGAACGCGAGCTCCTGGCGCGCGAACGCACCGAAGATCTTGTCGTTGGTGAGCGTCTCGCTCACGCTGAAGAGCTGCGTGGTGGCGCTGCACGAAGCCGTGCCGGCCAGCGACCCTTCGCCGTAGCAGGTGGTGCCTTCGAAGCGCTGCTGCTGGAAGCTGGTGCCCACCGTGGTGGTGGCGGTCAGCGCCGACGACAGGTCGAAGTTGCCCACGCCCGTCAGGTTGGCCGTGTACTGGTAGTTGTTGTAGCGCTGCGAAGCACGGTAGCCGCGGCCGTACGTCACGTTGATCGGGTTGAACGTCGCGTCCGGCCCGAAGTCCTCGTGGTCGTAGCGGGTGTAGAAGTCGAGGCCCGTGTTCGCGTTGAGCGACAGCCACGAGAGCGGACGGAAGTTTCCGTTGGCGCCCACGATGAAGCGGTCGAGGTCCTGCTCGGTGGTGAACTGCGTCACGTCACCCGTGTTCAGGCTGAACGGCTGGCCCGGGCGCGTGCCCGGCCCGCCGAACGACTGGTCCTGCAGGCGCGGGGTGTACACCGCCGCCCCGAGCAGGCCGCCGATGAGCGGGCTGAACAGCGAGTTGTCGCCCTGGTTGAACACCGCCTGGCTCTGGATGTAGCCGGCGTTCACCTGCACCGTCAGGTCGGGACGGACCTGCGCGTTGAGGTTCGCGCGGAGGTTGTTGCGGCCGAGCGTGTTCACGCTGATCACGCCCTGCTCCTCGTCGCGGTCCACCGACAGGTAGTACGTCACCGCCTGCGTTCCGCCGGACACGTTCAGGCCGGTCTTGAGGCGGTTGCCCGTCTCGAACGGCCGGGTGCGCGGGTCCATCAGCGGGTTGAACCGGTACGCCGCGTTCTGCGTGCACAGGCCGCGCGCGCGCGACTCGTTGGCGCAGAAGGTGTAGCCGACGGTGTTGAGCCGGCCGGTCGTGTCGTTGTAGACCGGAAGGGCGCCGGTGGGGTTCGACGCGGCGAACTGGACGGCCGTGTACGAGAACGGGTAGTCCGTCTCGTCCTTGATGCGCCCGGTCTCCGCGTAGCCGCGCCACGTGGTCTTGCCGGCGCGGCCGCGGCGGGTGGTGATCAGCAGCACGCCGTTGGCGGCCGCCGTCCCGTACAGCGCCGAGGCGGCGGGCCCCTTCAGGACTTCGACGTTCTCGATGTCCTCGGGGTTCAGGTCGTTCAGGCGGCTCGGCGACTGGCCGCCGATGGCGATGCCGCCGCGCCCGTTGGTCGCGAGCACGCCGTCCACGTAGATCAGCGGCTCATTGGAGAGCGACAGCGAGTTGGCGCCGCGGATGCGGATGCGCTGCGAGGTCCCCGTGGTGCCGGAGGTGCCCTGCAGCGTCACGCCCGAGGTACGGCCGGTAAGCACCTGCGCAACGGTGGTGATGGGGCCGCGGTTGAGGTCGGCCACGCCGATGCTGGTGATGTTGGTGCCGGCCTCGCGGCGGCGCTCGGCCTGGCCGGTCACCGCGTTCACCACCACGCCTTCGAGCGCCACGGCCGAGGCCGCCAGCGAGAAGTTCTGGGTGGTGGTCTGGCCCGCCGTCACCGTGACCGAGCGGCTGCCGGCGGCGCGGCCGATGACGCTCACGTTCAGCGTGTACGAGCCGGGCTCCACGGCGGTGATCCGATAACGGCCGGCGGCATCCGTCACCGTCTGCCGCGCCGTTCCGCCGATGCGAACCTGTGCACCGCTGATCGCGGCGCCGTTCTCCGCCGCCGTCACCTGCCCGGTCACCTCACCACGCCCCTGGGCCTGCGCCAGGGTGGGGAGGGAGACCAGCGCGAGCAGCAGCGACGCGCAAAGCGTACGAAGCTTACCCATGTGTATCCTCCTGATCGTTTTCTCCTGCGGCCACCCCGACCCAAGTGTCCCGGCGGCCACCCGCGTACTCACCTGCCCGACCCCGCTGCTCACACCTCCTGTCAAAAGAGTTGGGAACGGGACCCGCAAATGCCCTGCACCTGCAACCGCGACCTGCCTCCCGGCGGGTGGGGGTCCTCTTTCGAGCGGACGTTCGTATGACCGAAGCCGACGCGTGAAAGGGTTCCTGCCGGGAGTCCTGCAAGCTTTGTATGATCCAGATTACTGTTACGTTAGCGCCGTATCAGATATCCGTCAATCGCCCACATGCAATTTGCGTGACGTTCGTGCAGTATGCGACACAAACGTTTTGCCCCAATCGCGCAAAGTGAACGGATTATTGGACTTGCGCCCGCCCCTGCCGTTCAGCTCCAGCGCACCCTCGCGAAGTGGCGCTTCCCCTTCTGCAACACCATCTCCCCCCCGGCTGCTACGCGGGCGTCGCGGGCGGTCACCTTTTCGCCGTCCACCTGCACCGCTCCCTGCTCGATCTGGCGCTGCGCGTCCGCGTTGGAGGACGCGAGCCCCACTCGCACCAGGAGGCGGTAGAGTGCCACCTGTCCGTCCTGCACCGCGAGCGAGGGCTCATCAGCGGCCACGACGTGCAGCGGGATGTCGTCGGGCACTTCGCGCCGCCGGAAGACCTGGTCGAACCGGTCGGATGCCGCGCGCGCCGCTTCGGCCCCGTGGTACAGCTCCACCACCCGGGCGGCGAGGGCGCGCTTGGAGGTGTACGGGTTCTCCTTCACCCCCGCCAGCGCCCTGTCCAGCTCCGCGGAGGGGAGCCCCGCCGCCAGCCGCCACCACTCCTCCAGCAGCGCGTCCGGAATGGAGAGGGTGCGGCCGTACTGCTGGTCCGGGTCGTCGGCGATCCCCACGTAGTTGTCGTAGCTCTTCGACATCTTGTGGACCCCGTCCGTCCCCCGCAGCAGCGGCATCAGGAGGCAGACCTGCGCTTCCTGCCCGTACCGCTCCTGGAGGTCGCGCGCCACCAGCAGGTTGAACTTCTGGTCGGACCCGCCCAGCTCCACGTCCGCCCGCAGCACCACCGAGTCGTACCCCTGCATCAACGGGTACATGAACTCCACCACCGAGATGGGCCGCCCCTCGTTGAAGCGCTTGCTGAAGTCGTCGCGCTCCAGCATCCTCGCCACGGTGTACTTGGCGGTCAGCTCCAGCAGGTCCTTGAGCTGCAGCGGGCGGAGCCAGCTCGAGTTGTACTCGATGCGCGTCCGCTCCGGGTCCAGCACGCGGTGCACCTGCTCGGCGTAGGTGAGGCCGTTCTCGCGGACCTCTTCCTCCGTCAGCGGCGGGCGCTGGTCGTTGCGCCCCGTGGGGTCGCCGATGAGGGCCGTGTAGTCGCCCATCACGAACACCACGTCGTGCCCTAACTCTTGAAACGTTCGAAGCTTACGTAATGAGACAGCGTGCCCGATGTGGAGGTCCGGCCGGGTGGGATCGAAGCCCTGCTTCACCACCATGGGCTTCCCCTCGCGCACCGAGCGCTCCACCTTGCGCGCCAGCTCGCCTTCGGGAACGATCTCCAGCGTGTCGCGCCGGATCTCGTCCATCTGCTCGTTGGCCGGGGCGAACCGGTTGCTGGACATGGATGCCGGCTGGGTCAGGCGCGGTTGATCGGTTGGGATGGAGCCCGTCAGTGTAGCCGGTGCCCGGCGGCGCGCGCAACCCCGCGAGGAACATATGGCGAACGAATCCGTCTTCACCTTCGACACCACGCACCACGCCCTCTGGGCCGAGGAGGTGGCTGGAGAGGCGGGGATCCCGGTGGAGGTGATTCCCGCGCCGCCGGCCGCGCAGGCGCGCTGCAGCCTGGCGCTGGCCACCCTGCCGGACGACGTGCCGCGGCTGGCGGGGGAGCTACGCGCCGGGGGCGTCCCCTTCGCCCTCTTCGGGTGACGCCTCCCCCGCGTGGGCGCTCCACGCGGTGAAGTACGACTCCATCCAGTCGTAGATCGACGCCATCCCCTCCTGCATCGGCCGCATCGCCCGCTCGCGCTCGTCGCGCGGAAGGAGGAGCGCGTCGCGGATCTGGAGCGCGCACGCCTCCGGATCGTACGGGTTCACCAGCACGGCGCCCTCCATCTCCTCCGCCGCGCCGGCGAAGCGGGAAAGGACGAGCACCCCGCGCGTGTCGGTCTGGCTGGCGACGAACTCCTTGGCCACCAGGTTCATCCCGTCCTGCAGCGACGAGACGATGCACACGTCCGCCATGCGGTAGAGCACCGCCAGCCGCTCGGGCGGGAGCGACTGCTTGAGGAGGTGCACGGGGCGCCACTCGGCGGTGCCGAAGCGCTCGTTGATCCGCCACACCTGCTGGTCCACCTTCTGGCTCAGATCGTCGTACGCCGCGATGTCGCTGCGCGAGGGGACGGCCACCTGCACGAAGGTGAAGCGCCCGCGCAGCTCGGGGTAGCGGTCCCAGAGGAGCTCCAGCGCCTTGAGCTTCTCGGGGATCCCCTTGGAGTAGTCCATCCGGTCGACCCCCACCCCCACCATCCCGCCGCCGGGTGCGTAGCGGGCCCGCAGCCGCTCCATCGCCGCCTCTGCGCCGGGCGCGGTGGCCGCCGCGCGGAACTGCTCCACGTCGATGGAGATGGGAAAGGCGCCCACGTGGCAGGTGTGCCCTTCCAGGGTAGCGGTGCGCGCCTCCATGTCCACGGTGGCGCCGGCCAGCTCCGCGGCGCAGCGCAGGAAGTTGTCCGCGAAGCCCGCCAGGTGGAATCCCATGAGGTCGTTGGCCAGCATGCCGCGCAGGAGGAAGCCGGCCTGTGGCGCCAGGCGGAAGACGTCGTACGGGGGAAAGGGGATGTGCCAGAAGTGCGCGAGCGCCAGCCCCGGCCGCCGCGCCCTCACCAGGAGCGGGGCGAGCGCAAGGTGGTAGTCCTGGAACCAGACCACCGCGTCGTTGCCGCTCACCTCCTCCAGCACGGCCTCGGCGAAGCGGCGGTTGACGCGGCGGTAGCGCTCCCAGTAGCGCGAGCGGACGCGGGTGAGGTCGGGGCGCAGGTGGCAGATGGGCCACAGGAACTGGTTGCTGAACCCCAGGTAGTAGCGGTTGACGTCGTGGTGGGTGAGCCAGATGCGGCGGAGGGTGTACCCGGGATCTTCGGGGGGCACGCGCACGCGCTGCCCGGCGTCCACCGCCTGGGCGTCCGCCTCGCCGCTTCCCCACGCCACCCACGTCCCGCCCAGCGCCTGCATCAGCGGGTCGAGCGCCGAGGTCAGCCCCCCGGCCGGCCGGCCCACCTCCATCTCCCCCACCTCCTCCGACCACCTGTGCTCGTACGGCTCGCGGTTGGACACCACCACCAGCCGCCGCCCGCCGAACAGCGTGCGGAAGAGGGGGCCCAGGTCTTCGGGGGAGATGGACATGGGGCGGGGCGAGCGGCAACGGGCGTGCCAGGGGGGAGGTGCGTGAGTGCGTGAGTGCGTGAATGCGTGAGTGCGTGAGTGCGTGAGTGCGGGGACGCAGCGGTTTGCGTGCGGGGGCATTGGGCGGGGCGCGGGCGGGCACGGGCAGCCACGCGGGGCGGCCCCTACGGGTTTGGGTGCGAAGAGGTGGGCATCGGCGCCGGGGCGGGCCGCCCCTCCCCCAGGTTGTTTTGGGGGAGGGGCCGCGAGGAACGAGCGGGGGAGGGGGCCCCCCAGGTCGGGTTGCGGCACGCGCGCGGCGGCGTATACATTATCCGCTCCCCGCGTTGGCGCGCCGCGCGGGGCGGCGAATCACACCAGGAGGCTCTCGGCATGGCCGACTCCAGCAAGACGGTGCTCCTCGTAGAAGACAACGAGGACAACCGGACGGTCTACCGTACCATCCTCGAACACTTCGGCTACCGGGTGATCGAGGCACGCAATGGCGAAGACGGGGTGCGGATGGCCCGAGAGGACCTTCCGGACCTGATCCTGATGGACATCTCCATCCCGCTCATCGACGGGTGGGAGGCCACCAAGATCCTCAAGGGGGATCCGGCGACCTCCTCCATCCCCATCATCGCACTCACGGCGCACGCGCTCGCCACCGACCGCGCCAAGGCGCAGGAAGTGGGGTGCGACGGCTACCTCGCCAAGCCGTGCGAGCCGCGGCGCGTGGTGGCCGAGGTGGAGCGCTTCATCGGCGCCGGGCGCGAGGCCAACGCTTGAGCGAGCCGCCGATCGGGGCGGGTGATCCGGAGCGCACGCGCATCCTGGTGGTCGACGACGTCCCTGACAACGTCGACATCCTGGATGCGCGCCTTTCGTCGCGCGGGTACATCGTCGTAACCGCCACCAACGGGCAGGAAGCGCTGGACCGGGTGCACGGCGAGGCGCCGCACCTCATCCTGTGCGACGTGATGATGCCCGTCATCGACGGCTTCGAGGTCTCGCGCCGCATCAAGAACGACACGTCCCTCCCCTTCATCCCCATCATCCTGGTGACCGCGAAGGACACGGCGGAAGACATCGTGGAGGGGCTGGAGGCGGGGGCGGACGACTACATCAGCAAGCCGTACAACTTCAAGGAGCTGGAGGCGCGGGTGCGCGCCATGCTCCGCATCAAGCGGCTGCAGGACGAGCTGGACCAAAAGAACCGCGAGCTGGAGGACGCCAACAAGCGCCTCCGCAAGCTGTCGATCACCGACGGGCTCACCGGGCTCTTCAACCACCGCCACGTGCACGAGCTGCTGCGCGACGAGTGGGAGCGCTCGCTGCGCGGCGGCGAGCCGGTTGGGGTCGCGATGCTGGACCTGGACCGCTTCAAGAGCATCAACGACACCTACGGCCACCCCACGGGCGACGTGGTGCTGTACGAGACTGCGCGCATCATCCGCGAGGCCGCGCGCGAGATCGACATGGTGGGCCGCTACGGCGGCGAGGAGTTCATCGCCATCCTCCCCAACACGGACGAGGAAGCCGCCGCGACCTTCGCGGAGCGGGTGCGCACCGAGGTGGAGGCGCACCTCTTCCGCGACGAGTCCAACGAGATCCGCATGACCGTTTCCTGCGGCGTCGCCTCGGCGCCGCGTGATGGGGTGGACTCGCCGGAGGGGCTGCTGAAGCAGGCGGACGAGGCGCTCTACCTCGCCAAGACCAGCGGCCGCAACCGCGTGATCCGCTCGTCGGAGATTCCCGCCGCCTCGGAATGACCTCGCCCGTTCCGCCGGAGGCCGCCGCGCGCGCCGCCGAGCTCCGCGAACAGATCGAGCAAGCCAACCACGAGTACTACGCCCTGGACGCTCCCACGCTGAGCGACCAGGCGTGGGACCGGCTCTTCCACGAGCTGAAGCGCCTGGAGGAGGAGCACCCCGCCCTCCGCACGCCCGACTCGCCGACGCAGCGCGTGGGCGCCGAGCCGGCCAGCCGCCTGGAGAAGACGGCGCACCTGGCCCCCATGCTCTCGCTGGACAACGCCTTCTCCCCCGAGGAGCTGCGCGCCTGGGAGCAGCGCAACGCCCGCATGGCCGCCGAGGTCACCACCGCAGGCTACGACGTGGAGCCCAAGATCGACGGCTTGGCGATCGCGCTGACGTACGAGGACGGGGTGCTGGTGCGGGGCGCCACGCGCGGCAACGGCACCATCGGCGAGGATGTCACCCGCAACCTGCGCACGATCCGCGAGATCCCGCTGCGGCTGCGGCACGGCGGCGTGCCGGTGCCGCAGCGCATGGAGGTGCGCGGCGAGGTGTACATGCCGCTCAGCGGCTTCGCGGAGATGAACGCGCGCCGCACCGCCGAGGGGCAGAGCACCTTCGCCAACCCACGCAACGCCGCCGCCGGCGCGGTCCGCCAGCTGGACCCTGGCGTCACCGCCACGCGCCCCCTCCGCTTCTTCGCCTACGCCGTCCAGCTCGACTCGCGCTCCGCCGAGCGCCTTCCCGTCGACACGCAGACCGAGCTGCTGGACGCATTGCGCGGATGGGGGCTGCCGGTGAACCCGCTCACCGAGCACCGCGACGACCTGGACGGCGTGCTGGAGTACGTGGAGAAGTTCGAGTCCACGCGCGGGACGCTGGACTACGAGGTGGACGGGGTGGTGGTGAAGGTGGAGCCGTTCCGCCTGCACGAGGAGCTGGGGGTCGTCGGAGGCCGCGAGCCGCGCTGGGCCACGGCGTACAAGTACGCGCCGGACCTGGCGGAGACGACGCTCAACTCGATCGAGATCAACGTCGGCCGCACGGGCGCGCTCAACCCGTTCGCCATGCTGGAGCCGGTGGAGATCGGCGGCGTCGTGGTGAAGCTCGCGACGCTGCATAACGAGGAGGACATCCAGCGCAAGGACCTCCGCGTCGGCGACCGCGTGATCGTGAAGCGCGCCGGCGAGGTGATCCCCCAGGTGGTGGCCGCGGTCGTGACGGAGGGGCAGGCACGCGGCGAGCCGTACAAGCTCCCGGACCACTGCCCCGCCTGCGGCACCCCGGTGGAGCGGCCGGAGGACGAGGCGATGGTGTACTGCCCCAACTCCGCCTGCCCGGCGCGGATCTACTGGGGCCTCGTGCACTTCGTCACCCGCTCGGCGATGGACATCCGCGGGCTGGGCGAGGAGCGCATCCGCCTCTTCCTGGAGCAGGGCCTCATCCGCGACGTCGCGGACGTGTACACGCTGACGTCCGAGCAGCTGCTGGCGCTGGAGGGCTTCAAGGAGAAGTCCGCGCAGAACCTGCTGGACGGGATCGCGGAGTCGAAGACGCGCGGCCTGGCGCGCGTCCTCTTCGGCCTGGGGGTCCGCCACGTGGGGCAGCACGCGGCCGAGCTGCTGGCGCGCCACTTCGGCGACATCGACCGCATCCTCGGCGCGTCGGTGGACGAGATGGTGGCGGTGCACGGCATCGGCCGCACCACCGCCGAGGCGCTGCACGGCTGGGCGCAGCACGAGTCGAACCTCGAAGTCGTGCGGAAGCTGAGGGATGCGGGCGTGGTGCTGACCGAGGAGCGCGGCGAGGCGCCGACCGGCGAGTTCACCGGCTACACATTCGTCATCACCGGCACCCTCCCCACGCTGACGCGCGACGAGGCCACGGAGTTCATCGAGAGCCGCGGCGGTCGCGTGACGGGGAGCGTCACCAAGAAGACGAGCTACGTGGTGGTCGGCGCCGATGCCGGCTCCAAGGCCACGAAAGCGCAGGAGCTGAACATCCCGCAGATCGATGAGGCGCGTCTCCTCGCGCTTCCCGAGGAGCTCGCCGCCGCCGCCGTGGCGAAGGCCGAGGCGGCCGCCGCCGATGCCGAAGCAGCGGAAGCCGCCGCGGCCGCCGGTCTGCTGGAGCCGGTGAAGCCGAAGCGCGCAAAGAAGGCGAAGGTCGTCCCGGCGGAGGAGCCCGCCGAGGACGCACAGACCGAAGGCTGAAGTCCACCCGCCACACGCGACCTGCCATGAACGCCACCGCCCGCTTCGTGCACGTCCCCGCCGAGCTGTTCTCGTCCGTGCGGCGGGCCCTGGTCCGCGACCGCGAGCCGCTGGAAGCCGTCACGCTGCTGCGCGAGGTCGGCTTCGAGTTGGGGGGCGCGGTGGACTCGGGGCTGCGCGAGCACGTGTCGCACGCCGGCGGCGGCGCGGACCCGTACGCGCTGGACCCCGAGCGCTTCTGGCAGACGGCGAGCGCGTACTTCGAGCGGCTGGGCTGGGGGCGCGTGGAGCACCGGCGCATCCACCCCGGCGTGGGCGCGCTGGACCTGGTGGAGTGGATCGAGAACGGCGCGGACGGCGGCCCGCAGGGCTCGCACATCTCCACCGGCATCTTCACGGACCTGCTGGGCCGCATCGCGGGCGGCGCCGTGGTGGTGATGGAGGTCCCCATGGGTGGCGGCCTCACGCGCCTCCTCTTCGGCGCCGGCGAGACGCTGGGCGCCGTCTACCAGTCGCTGAGCACCGGCGCCTCCCTCGACGACGCCCTCGCCCGCCTCGGCTGATCGGCTGATGGGGGATCGCGCACGGCCCGCCACCCGGCGGGCCGTGCGCGTTTTGGGTGCCGGGTTTAGTTTGGAACGGAAGTGCGTGAGTGCGTGAGTGCGTGAGTGCGTGAGTGCGTGAGTGCGGCGCCCCCCCTTCTTTGTCATCCTGAGGGAGCCGCCCACACCGACCCCGCCGTGCCACTGTACTTGCGCGGCGATCGAAGGATCTAGTCAGCGAGGCAGGAGGCCTGCGGTTACCCACGGGTCCCTCGCCACGCGCAGTAGATCCTTCGCTCCGCGCCAGAGTTTGGGGACGGGCAAAGGTCGGTGCAGCGCGTCGCTCAGGATGACAGAGGGTTATGTGCCACGCACTAACGCACTAACGCACTCATCCACCACCCTTTCCCCCGCACCGACCTCCGCCATGCCCCGCACCCTTGCCCTGGACTACGGCGAGCGCCGCATCGGGGTCGCGGTCTCCGATCCGACGCGGACGATCGCGACGCCGCTCCCCACGCTGCAGAGGCGGATGGGGAAGCGGCCGCCGTGGCCGGAGATCCAGCGGATCATCGCGGAGCGCGAGGTCGACGAGGCGGTGATCGGGCTGCCGCTGGAGCTGAGCGGCGAGGAGAGCGCGTGGACGGCCGAGGTGCGCGCGTTCGGCGCGGAATTCGAGCGCCGCACGCAGCTTCCCGTGCATTGGATGGACGAGCGGATGACCTCCATCATCGCCGAGCGCAACGTGCGCGGCAGCGGCCTCAAGAAGAGCCAGCGCGAGGAAAAGGGCCGCATCGACGCCGAAGCCGCCGCGCTGATCCTGGAAGGCTTCCTCACCCTCCGCCGCAACCAGGCGGCCCAGCAGCCCGAATCGTGACGCACGCACACATCCGCCACTGCGCGGCTCTCCTCGCCCTGATCCTCCTGGCCGCCTGCGGAGGCGGAGGCCCCTCCGGCCCGCCGATTCGCTTCACCGTCCCAGCCGGCAGTGGGCTCTCCACCGTCGCGGACACGCTCGAGGCGCGCCAGATCGTCAAGTCAGCGGGCAGGTTCAAGCTGTACGCGCGGAGCAAGCGCGCGGCGGCGCGCATCCAGCCCGGCGTCTACGAGATGCAGCGCGGCACCGAGTGGGCCGACATCCTCCACAAGCTGACCACCGGCGACGTGGTCAAGACGCGCGTCGTGATCCCCGAGGGGTGGACGGTGATGCAGGTCGCCCCACGCCTGGCTAAAGCAGCAGGCATCCCCGCGGACAGCGCGCTGAATCTACTCTCCAGCGAGGACGCGGCTAAGCGGCGCAAGGTCCCGGGTCCTACGCTGGAGGGCTACCTCTACCCCGCCACCTACGTCTTCCCCCTCGGCACCTCCGTGGACCGCATGGTAGACGCGATGGTCGGCCGCTACCGCCGCGTGTGGACCCCCGCCATGCGTGCCCGCGCGCAGGCGCTGCAGATGGACGAGCGCCAGGTGGTGACGCTGGCCTCCATCGTGGAGCGCGAGGCAAAGGTATGGGGCGAGCGGCCCACTATCGCCGCCGTGTACCACAACCGGCTGCGGGTAGGGATGCGGCTCCAGGCGGATCCCACGGTGCAGTACGCGCTCGGCGGCAACCGCGCGCGGCTCCTGTACCGCGACATCGACGCGGTCAAGGACAACCCGTACAACACCTACACCCACGCCGGCCTCCCGCCGGGCCCCATCGCTTCCCCGAGCGCAGGCGCCATCCAGGCGACGCTCAACCCGGCGCCGGTCGACTTCGTGTACTTCGTGGCGCGCCCCAACGGCACGCACGTCTTCACGCGCACGCTGGCCGAGCACAACGCCGCCAAGCGCGCATCGCAGGCCGAGGCCCGCGCCCGCACCGCCGCCCCGGCCCGATGAGCGCGCTCGCATCGCGCCTGGGACTGATCGTCGTCACCGATCCTGGGGTACCCGCCGGGCGCACGCTGCTGGATGTGGTGCGGGCGGCGTTGCGGGGCGGCGCGCCCTCGGTGCAGCTCCGCGCCAAGGATGCCTCCGCCCGCGAAGCCGCCCTCCTCGCCCGCGAGCTCCTGGTGGAGACGCGCGCCGCCGGGGCGCTCCTCTTCGTCAACGACCGCGTCGACGTCGCACTCGCCGTCGGCGCGGACGGCGCGCACCTGGGGGACGAAGATCTCCCGTTGGCTGCCGCGCGCCGCATCGTCCCCCCCGGCTTCCTCCTGGGGATGTCCGCCGACAGCGTGGAGCTCGCCCTCCAGGCCGAGCGCGACGGGGCCGACTACCTGGGCGTTGGCCCGGTCTACGGCACCGCCAGCAAGGCCGATGCGGGCGCCCCCATCGGCACCGCCCGCATCGCCGAGGTGGCCGCCGCCGTCCGCATCCCCATCGTCGGCATCGGCGGCATCCACGCGCACAACGCGGCCCCCGTGGTGCATGCGGGGGCCGCGGGCGTGGCCGTGATCAGCGCGGTGATGCACCCGGATGATCCGGAGGCGGCGACGCGGGCGTTGATGGAGGCCGTGAAGGGGGCCGGCGGTTGAAACCGCTGCAACAACGGCGGGAAGCCTGCCTTCGCAGGCTCCGGTGGCGGCGGGATCGGTGCCGGGTCGCCGGGGGATAAAATGAATCCCCCGGCTGGAACGACGGAAGGCGGCTGAAGCCGACTCGTGCAACGACAAACGTCCCCGAGTCCGCGAAGGCGGACTTTGCGTTTTTCCAGCCGCGAATTCATTCGCCCCTGATAGATGGCAACCGCGCATGGTCAGGCACGGGCGGCCACGCGGGGCCGCCCCTACCGTATTGGTGCGCGTCCGGATGGTCGAGGAAGGGTGAGGGTGGGGGCGATGAATCGCGCCCCTACGTGGCGGGAGGTGCGGCAGGTCGAAGGCGGATCTCGCCCGCGAGTCCGCGAAGGCGGACTTTGTGCTGTTGTTGCAGCGAGTTCACTCGCCCGACCATGGGCCTGTGCCAAAAAGGGGTGGACACCCGCCGGTGTCCACCCCTTTTCATCTCCACACCCACACCCTACTCCCGCACGCGGCTCTCCAGGTTGTACTTCGCGAGCATGCGGTGGATCGTCTTGCGGTCGATGCCGGCGGTGCGGGCGGCTTGCGAGATGTTGCCGTTGTGGCGCTTGAGAAGGTCCTGGAGGTACTCCTTCTCGAAGACCGTGATGGCGTCCGTCTTGGCGTCGTGGAAGGGCTGGTCCGCGTTGAAGATGTTCATCGGCCGCACCCCGCCCGCCCCGCCCCCGCCCCGCTGCGTCAGCTCCTCCGGCATCTCCTCCAGGCCGATCTCCTGGCCGGGGAGGCACATGGAGACGATGCGCTCCACCACGTTCTGCAGCTCGCGCACATTGCCCGGGAAGTCGTACTCCGAGAGCTCCCGCAGCGCCTCGGCGGAGAAGCGGAGGTTGTCGCGGTTGTACTCCTGGGCGAAGCGGCGGAGGAAGTGCTGCGCGAGCGCGGGGATGTCCTCCTTGCGCTGGCGAAGCGCGGGGAGGCGGATGGGGACGACGTTGAGGCGGTAGAGGAGGTCCTGGCGCAGGGCGCCGTCGCGCACCGCCTGGTCCGGATCGCGGTTGGTGGCCGAGACCCAGCGCACGTCGATGGAGATCTCGCTCTCGCCGCCCACGCGGCGGATGCGGCGCTCCTGGATCACCCGGAGGAGCTTGGCCTGCAGCTCCATGCTCATCTCCGAGATCTCGTCCATGAAGAACGTCCCCCCGCTCGCCACCTCCAGCAGCCCGCGCCGCTGCACGTCCGCGCCGGTGAAGGCGCCCTTTTCGTGGCCGAAGAGCTCCGATTCCAGCAGGTGGTCCGGAAGGGCCGCGCAGTTGATGGCCATGAACGGCCGCGCCGAGCGGCGGCTGTTCGTGTGGATGGCACGCGCGATCAGCTCCTTCCCCGTCCCGCTCTCGCCGGAGATGAAGACGCTGGCATCCGTGGGCGCCACGCGGCTGACCACGGAGAAGACCTTCTGGATGGCTTCGCTGGTGCCGACGATGTTGTCGAAGCTGTAGTGGCGCTTGAGCTGGTCGCGGAGCTGCGCGTTGTCGCGCACCAGGCGCACCTGCTGCGCCGCGCGCCCTATGAGGATCCGCAGCTGCGTGGCGGTAAACGGCTTCGGGATGTAGTCGTACGCGCCCGCCCGGATCGCCTCCACGCTCGAATCGACCGTCGCGAAGCCGGTGATCATCACCACGAGCGTCTCCGGGGCGAGCTTCTTGATCTCCTTGAGGAGCGCAAGCCCGTCCATGTCCGGGAGCATGAGGTCCGTCAGCACTACGTCCGGGTGGTGGCGCCGAACGACCTCCAGCGCGTTGCGGCCGCGGCCCTCACTGTAGACGGCGTACCCCTCGCTGGACAGGATCTGGCCGCAGCTCTTGACCAGCAGCTCCTCGTCATCGACGATCAGCACACTGACGGGAAGAGCGTTGTCGGGAGTGTCGCTCATCGGAAAAAGCGGGGGGAGTGCGTGGGCGGAGCGGGAGCGAAGCCGGACAATTATGTTTGCGGTGGTAGCAGTATACGCGCGCCGCGTCTCCCAGGCAACGCCACAGCCCCCACTCGCGCGGACCCTGTACGGCACTCGCGCAAAAGGTGCGCTGTACACATCATTAACGCGACCCTCCGCTGCCATCGCTCCCGCGGCCCCCCTCCCACAGCCTGCGTGTGCCCGCCGTGCTCCCCTGCCCCGCCCCATGACCGAAGTGCGGTCCAACACGTCTCACGCGCCGCGGGTAGAGGTCGCGCGCAACGCCCCCACGCTGGGGGTCCACGCGCTGGCCGGACGCGAGCTGGAGCGCTTCCTCCAGCGCCAGAAGGCGGGAGGCCGCTTCCCGGAGATCGACCTGGAGGCGGAGCTCGGACAGATCCTGGAGCGGGCGTGCGCGCTGGTGCCCTCCGAGTGCGGCGCCGTCTTCCTGGACGACCCGTTGCGCAAGGTGGAGGACCGCGCCGCCAACGACCTGTTCGTGGTGGCCGCGTTCGGCGCGGACGCGGAGGTGCTCCCCGGGCAGCCCGCGGGGGCGGACTCGCCGGCGGGGGAGGTGTACCGGTCCGGGCGCCCGCACCTCTCCGGCGGCGCGGGGGACGCGGAGTCCGTGGTCGCGGTTCCCATCACCATCGGGAGCACGGTGTGCGGCGTGATCGAGCTGGCGAACCGTGACGGCGGCTGCCCCTTCTCGCCGCACGACCTGGCGGTGCTGGAGATATTCGCCGGCTACACCTCGACCACGCTGCAGAACGCGCTCGACGCCAAGCGTGCCAACGAGCTCGCCAAGCGCGACGACCTGAGCGGGCTGTACAACGACCGCTGGATGCACGTGCGGATCGGCGAGATGATCGCCGAGACCGACGCGAAGGGGGGCGAGTGCGTCCTCGTCTTCATGGACCTGGATCACTTCAAGGGCGTCAACGACAGCTACGGCCACCTGGCCGGGAGCCGCGTCCTGCGCGAAGTCGGCTTCCTCCTGCGCCGCGTAGTGGACTGGGAGAGCGCCATCCTCTGCCGCTACGGGGGCGACGAGTTCGTGATCGGCCTCCCCGCCACCACGCTCGCGGAGGGAATGGAGGTCGCCGAGCGTGTGCGCGCCGCCGTCGCCGACGCCACCTACCTGGACCGCGAGTACGGGCCTGACCTTCCGCCGCTCTTCCTCCGCGGCGCGATCACGGCGTCGTTGGGCGTGGCGGCGTACCGCGCGGGCGAATGGGGCGGCACGGTGCACGACCGCGAATCGATCCTCCTGCGCCACGCCGACTCCGCCATGTACGCCGCGAAGGCGCAGGGGAAGAATCGGGTCGCGAGCGCCTGAACTGCATGGCCTCACGCGGAGACGCGGAGACGCAGAGAGAACTTCGCGTGCTCCTCCGCGTTCTCCGCGCCTCCGCGTGAGACTGCTGTTGAGGATGCATGCGACGAACAGAAGCCCCCCGACGCTCATCGCTGAGCATCGGGGGGCTTGGTGTGTAGGCCGGCGGCGCCGTACTCTCCCACCGGGTGGCCCCGGCAGTACCATCCGCGCGAGTGGGGCTTAACTTCCGAGTTCGGGATGGGATCGGGTGATCCCCCACGCCATGGCCACCGGCCGTACATGCAAGATCGGG
>DASWNZ010000069.1:0-21553 GCA_036398975.1 Longimicrobium sp. | reverse complement strand
CCCCCCCCCCCCCCCCCCCCCCCCCCCCCCCCCCCCCCCCCCCCCCCCCCCCGCTCCACACCTACCCCCCGCGCCGCAACCCCGGAGACCAAACCGGTACGCGCGGTGGCGCGTAAACACCGGTTGCCATTTGTGGCCGGTGCTACTAAACTAGCAGGCCGTCGCGGAGTGTCATTCCGCGCCGACGCTCCTCCCCGGAGCACGCAGTACCCCAGCGGTCGGGAGGCCTCCCGTCTGCATCCGTCATCCGCACGAGGGATCTATGAAACGACTCCTGTTCGTCGCGCCCCTGCTGGCGCTCGCGCCGGGAATGGCCGCCGCCCAGCGCGCCCCCGCCGGCGAGTCCGTCCGCATCGCCTACACCGAAGAGACGCTTCCCAACGGCCTCAAGGTGCTGTACCACGTGGACCGCTCGGCGCCGGTGGCGGCGGTGGCGGTGTGGTACAACGTGGGCTCCAAGCACGAGCAGCCGGGCCGCACCGGCTTCGCGCACCTCTTTGAGCACGTGATGTTCAAGGGGAGCCGCAACGTGCCGGATGGCAAGCACTTCGCCCTGCTGGAGGACGCCGGCGCCCGCGCCGGGTCGGACATCAACGGCACCACCAACACGGACCGCACCAACTACTTCGAGACGGTGCCCTCCAACCAGGTGGAGCTGGCGCTGTGGCTGGAGAGCGACCGCATGGGGACGCTGCTGGAGACGCTCAACACCGGCAAGCTGGACAACCAGCGCGAAGTGGTGAAGAACGAGCGCCGCCAGGGCGTGGACAACCAGCCGTACGGCGTGTGGCAGGAGCGGATGCTCGCCAAGGTCTTTCCCGCCGGGCACCCGTACCACCACTCCGTGATCGGGTCGATGGAAGACCTTTCGGCCGCCACGGTGGACGACGTCAAGAGCTTCTTCCGCACCTACTACGCGCCCAACAACGCCGTGCTGGTGGTGGCGGGCGACATCGACGTGGAGCGCACCAAGGCGATGGTGCGCAGGCGCTTCAGCGACATCCAGCGCGGCCCGGCCCCGCCGCCGCTGCGCAGCATGACGCTGCCGCCCATCATCGGGCAGGGCTCGCGCGAGGTGATCGAGGACGCCAACGCCCCGGCCCCGGCCGTGTACATCGGCTTCCGCATGCCCGCCGCGCGCGACCGCCAGGGCGACGCGGTGCAGCTGCTGGCCGGGATGCTCACGTCGCGCACCGGGCCGCTCTTCCAGTCGCTGGTGCGCGGCCGGCAGGTAGCGACCGGCGCCGGCGCCTTCAACTTCGGCTTCGTGGACGGCGCCGACCTGATGATCGTGACGGCGACCGGCAAGCCCGGCTCCCGCCCCGACTCGCTGGAGGCGGCGCTCACCGAGGAGCTGGACCGCATCGCCGCCTCCATCACTCCGGCGGCGCTGGACCGCATCAAGGTCAACGCCCGCTTCGCCCTGATCAACGGGCTGCAGACGATGGGCGGCTTCGGCGGCCGCGCGGACGTGCTGGCGCAGGGGTACACCTTCTACCGTGACCCCAACTGGATCAACACGCGGCTCCAGGCGATCCAGGCCGTGACCCCGGCGCAGGTGCAGGCGCTGGTGCGCGAGCGGATGGTGCCCGCCAACCGCGCCGTGCTGGTGTTCGTTCCCAAGCCGCGCCCGGCCACCCCGGCCCCCACCACCGCCACGCAGGTGAACCGATGAAACGCTTTCTCCTTCCCGCCGCGTGCGCGGGAGTGATGGCCCTTGCGCTCCCCGCGAGCGCGCAGCAGCCCGCGCCCACCGAGCAGCCGCCCGCGCCGGGGCCGCTCCGCCCCTTCACCGTGCCGCCCGTGCGCGAGATGCGCCTGTCCAACGGCGTGCGCGTCGTGGTGGTGGAGAAGCACTCCCTTCCCATCGTAACCGGCCGCGTGCTGGTTGCGGCGGGGAGCGTGTACGAGCCGGCCGAGAAGAACGGCCTGGCCTCGCTGACGGCGCAGATGCTGGACGAGGGGACGCGCACCCTCACCGGCCCGCAGCTCGCGGAGCGCATGGAGGCGCTGGGCGCGCAGCTGGGCAGCGGCGCGGGCTACAACTACGCCACCGTCAGCGTGACGGCGCCCAAGGGCACCTTCGCCGAGGCGATGAGCCTGGCCGCCACCACCCTCACCGAGCCCGCCTTCGTGGAGGGTGAGGTCACCCGGGTGCGCAACCAGCTGGCCGCGGCGTACATGAACAGCACCTCCACGGTGCAGGGGCTCGCGGCGATCGCCTTCAACCGCGCCGTGTACGACCCCGCGAGCGGCTACTCGCGCCCGGTGAGCGGCACCTCGGCCACGCTCCCCGGCATCAACCGCGGCGACGTGGTGGGCTTCCACCAGCGGATGTACTCGCCGGCCAACACCACGGTGCTCCTGGTGGGCGACGTGACGCCGGAAGAGGGGCGCCGCATCGCCGAGCAGGCGCTGGGCCGCTGGACGGCTCCCGGCGCGGTGCAGGCCACCCTTCCGGCCCCGGCGCCGGTGGCGTCGTCGGGCACGCGCATCATCCTGGTGGACCGCCCCGGCTCGGTGCAGTCCGGCGTCTTCGTGGGCCAGCCCGCCCTCGCGGCCAACAGCCCGGACGTCATCCCCTTCAGCGCGCTTTCGCAGGTGCTGGGCGGCGGCTTCCGCGCCCGCATCAACATGAACCTGCGCGAGGCGCACGGGTGGACGTACGGCGCGTTCAGCGGGATGACCACCTTCCCCAATGCCGGCGACTTCGTGGTGAACTCGTCCGTGCGCACCAACGCCACCGACTCGGCCGTCGCCGAGATCGTGCGCGAGTACAAGCGCATCGCCACCGAGGCGGTGCCGCAGGAGGAGCTGCGCGGCTCGCTGGCGAACGTGGTGTCCAGCTTCCCCAACTCGGTGCAGACGGTGCAGGGTCTGGCCGGGCGGATGCAGACGCTGCTCCAGAACGGCCAGCCGCTCAACTACTACAACACGTACCTCCAGCAGATGGCCGCCGTTACCCCGGCCGACATCAGCCGCGTTGGCCGCGAGCGCCTCACGCCGGGCGCGCTGACCATCGTGGTGGCCGGTGACCTGTCCAAGATCGAGGCGCCGATCCGCGCCCTGAACCTGGGCAACGTCGAGGTGCTGGACGCATCGGGCACCAAGGTGCGCTGATCCCGCTTACTACGGGGTGATGCAGGGAGGGGCCGCGGATTCGTCCGCGGCCCCTTCTTTTTTCAGCAGTCGCTAAGTCACGCGAAGGCAGTCCGCCACTCGCCCTCCGTGACCCTGAAGCGCCCCGGATCGTCCACATGCGACGCGCCGGCGCGCTGCATCGCGTCACGTGTGCCCTTGCCGAACGCGGTCGCGTGGCATGATATTGGCCGGCAGGGTGGGCGTCCGCGAGAATCAACTCGTTACGCAGCAAAGGTATATGCGAATCTGTCGTTGGCGGTTGGCGGTGGGGCTGGGGCTGCTTGGGGTACCCGCGATGGCGAGCGCGCAGTCCACGGCGCCGCGGGACACGGGGCTGATCGTGTCCACGATGGAAGCCGCCGTGGCGCAGCCGGTGGCCAAGGCCGAGCGGCTGACGGTGACGGTGGACCTCTCGGACCGCACGCTCTTCGTTATGGATGGCCAGCGGGTGCTGCGGCGCTTTCCGGTGTCGATCGGCGCCGCGGGATACCCCACGCCGCAGGGGAGCTTCACCATCCGGCACATGATCTGGAACCCGAGCTGGCGTCCGCCGCCGTCGGGGTGGGCGCGCGGCAAGAGCTACGAGCCGCCCGGCTCTCCCGGCAACCCGATGGGGCGCATCAAGATTTTCTTCCGCGCGCCGGACTTCTACATCCACGGCACCGGGCTCACCAGCTCGCTGGGGCGCCCCGCGTCGCACGGGTGCATCCGCATGCGCAACATCGACGCGGCGGAGCTGGGGCGCATCCTGATGGAGCACGGCGGCTCCTCCCGCGACCCGGAGTGGTTCCAGAAGACGCTCGCCGAGGCAACCACCTCGCGCGAGGTGCGCCTCGCCAGGCCGGTCCCCGTCCGCATCCGCGCGTAGCGGCTGCACGCGGGCGCGAAAACTCGAGAGGCACGGAGAAAGTTCTCCGTGCCTCTCTTCTTTTCATCCCCACGCCGCTCAGACGCCGAACTGTCCCAGGTGGTGGTCGAAGTGCTTGAAGAGGAAGAAGCCGTAGTCGCGGCCGCTGAGCTTTCCGAAGGCTGGATCGGGTGACCACTGGCCCTCGGGGCCGCGCTGCGCGGCCTGCCGGAGGAGGGACCGTAGCCGCGCGAGGTCGGCGTCCCATCCCGACGGCTGCGTCCGGAGCATTTCCGGGACCGTCTTGGCCTTCCCCTTCGGCCAGGGCACGACGTAGATGACCAACCAGCGCACGAGTTTTTTCGGCAACCAGCTCCGCTTCGGCTCCGTTGGAACGATGCCGAGAGCGATCTCCAGGGCATCGATGAGATGGCAGATCATCGTGCTCGGAGTCATGGTACCGAACCGTGCTGGAGCCGTGTGCTCCAACCGAGCCAGACGGGCGTCGATCTCCTCGTAAGCCCCCGCGTCGAAAAGCGATCGTGTCATGTGCGTTCCTCGCTGCAGGCCGCGCTCGTAAGGGTATAGCTGCGTGACATCCGACGTTCTCCGCTAAAAGAGCGACGTCTGCTCGGACAGGAGCGAAGGGTCCACGGGGCGCAGGCCGAGACGGCGCTGGAGCTCGCGGGCGGTGGCGGGGCTGTGGCCAGAGAAGTGGTTGTTGAAGAAGCCGAAGATCTGCACCCCCTTCGTCGCCACGCGGCCGAGCACCTCCGTCCACGACTCGAGCTCCTCCTCGCGCGGGAACTGCACGTGTGAGTAGTCCACGACGTCGCGGTTAGGGCCCATCCAGCGCACGTAATGGAAGGGTGCGGTGGGGCGCATGGCCAGCTCCATCATCGTCTCGCGCGGGATCCACTTGCCGTCGCTGAGCGCCAGCGCCGCCTCGTGCTCCGCGAGCAGGGAGAGGAGCTCGGCGAGGATGGCGGGCTTCATCCACTTCCGGTTGCGCACCTCCACGGCGAAGCTCACGTCGCGCGGCAGCCCGGGGAGGAAGCGGCGGAGGGCGTCCAGCTCGTGGGGCTGGAAGTCGGGCCCCATCTGCACCAGGACCGGCCCCAGTTTGGGCCCCAGCTCGCGCGCCGCGTCCATGAACTCCGCGACCACGTCCCCCGCGTCCTGAAGGCGCCGCTCGTGGGTGATCTCCTGCGGCATCTTGAGGGCGAAGGTGAACCCTTCCGGCGTGCGCTCGGCCCACCCGCGCACCGTCTTCGGCGCTGGGACGGCGTAAAAGGTGGAGTCGACCTCCACCACGTCGAACGCCTTGGCGTAGAGGCCCAGGAAGTCGGCTGGGCGCGTGCCGTCGGGGTAGAACGCGCCCACCCACCCGGTGTAGTTCCACCCCTGCGTGCCGATGCGGATGCGGCCGGGCTCGGTCATTCGCCTTTCGCGGTGCGGGTTAACTGCCTCACACAGAGACACAGAGGAGGACTGCAAGAACGGAAGAAAGGGTTTCTCTGCGGCTCGTGGTTCCCCTCTGTGTCCTCTGTGTGATGCTTTTCAGTTTTGCTGCGCCGTGGCGCGGGCAAGGAGGCGGTGGAGGACGATGCGCGTGGCGGCGATGTAGTCGCGATAGGGCGCGCGGCGATCCTCGGGGATGGAGCCGTTCTCCAGGTCCGCCTCCGCGTTGTGGAGCTGCTCCAGCTGGTCCGCGACGAGGGCCGGGTAGTCGCGCGGGCGCTCCTCCATGAAGGCGGACCCCAGCGCGTAGACGTAGCTGCGCAGGTGGTCCAGCGCGAACTCGACCGTGTAGCTGGGCTCGCCGCTCCGGTTCGCGCGGTACGTGTCCACGGGGAGCGGCGTGTGGCGCCAGGTGTACCATGCGCGGATGAACTCGCGCTGCGCTTCGTCCGTTTCGCTCATCGCAGGGTGCTCGCGGGCCGGTTCTCGCGGTCGATGGAAGGGCGGGCAACTTCGATACCGATGCCGTTGAAACTCTCCGCGAGCGGTCCCCGTAGGGGCTCAAGACCGCCGGAAATCACAGCGTTTCACCTGGAGGACCCCGTGAGCAACCGCAATTCCGATTTCGAGAACGTGCTGAAGTGGATCGTGATCGTCATCCTGGCCATCTTCGCGCTGAAGATCGTCGCGACCGTGCTGGGGATCGCCTGGTTCCTGGGCGGGTTCCTGATCACGAAGATCCTGCCGCTCGTCATCCTCGTGTGGCTGGTGATGAAGGCGGTGCAGTACTTCCGCAGCTCCAGCAGCACGAGCCCCACGCCTCCGCCGTCCAGCTTCTAACAAAGACGGCGTAAGCACCGACGGGCGGCCCCTGACTTCCAGGGGCCGCCCGCCCGCGCATCCAGGCAGAATCCCGCCCCGCTCCCCCTCCCCCAGGCAGTTTTGGGGGAGGGGGATGCGTCGCGGAGCGACGCTGGGGGAGAGGGCCCCCCTCACGCCCAGAGCCACCGCCCCTCCTCCAGCACCACCTGGAGCGTTCCCTCGCGCTCCATCGCCGCCAGGAAGCCCAGCAGCGCCGCCCGGTTCAGCACCCACGACGACGGGTTGTCCAGCCGCATCCCCATCGCAGCGGCGAACTCCACGAGCAGCTCCTCGGTGGACGCCGGCGCGCGGCGTACCCGCTCGCCCAGCCAGTCGAACGCGCGCTCCAGCGCCGCGAGGTTCTCGGCGAACACCGGGTTGCGGGCGTCGTCCTCCGGCTCGCCGTGGCCGGGGACGTACCAGGCGGCGGGGTGTGACTGGAGACGCCGAAGGCTGTTCTGCATCCCCCGCGCATCCACCAGGTAGGGGACGCCGTGCTTGGCGAGCGGCTCGGTTCCAAAGAACGCATCCGCGGCGAAGAGGACGCCCCGCGCCGTATCCAGATCGACCCCAACGCCGATCTGCGCCATGCTGTGCCCGGCAAGGTCGATCAGCGAAAAAACGCGTCCGTCAATTGTAACGCTCTCCCCAGCGTGGACGACGTGGTCCACCGGGGAGGGCTCCGCCTGGAGGAACTTGTTGGCTAGACCGCTGACCGGCTCGGCCCCGCCGAACAGGTAGACGGGTTCCAGGCGCGGATGGCGGATGGTCGCCTCTTCGATGGCGGGGGCGTATACCGGGATGCCGAAGCGGCGGACGAGCTGCGCGTTGCCGCCGTGGTGGTCCGCGTGGGCGTGGGTGTTGAGGATGGCGACGAGGGGGCGCCCCAGCTCCTCCGCGGCTCGCGCAATCCGGTTGGCGGCGCCGCGGTCGAGCCCCGTGTCGATGGCAAGGAGCCCGCGCTCCGTCTCCACCAGCCCGCTGTTCACGGACCCGCGCAGCACGTGCACGCCGCCGCCGAGCGAGGTCAGCTCCATGCGTCCTCCCCGTTCCACTCGTCGTGGAAGCGCCGCAGGAACTCCTCCATGAAGCGGTGCCGCCCCTCCGCCAGGCGGCGCGCGGCGGCGGTGTTCATGCGGTCGCGCAGCAGGAAGAGCTTCTCGTGGAAGTGGTGCGTGGAGCCGCCGGCGCCGGCGCGGTAGGCGTCGAAGGTGGCGTGCATCTCGGGCGCCGTCTCCGGGTCGTGCAGCGGCCGCCCGCGGCTCCCGCCGAAGGCGAAGGCCCGCGCGATCCCCACGGCGCCGATGGCGTCAAGTCGGTCGGCGTCCTGCACCACGGCACCCTCCGGCGTGCGCATGGGCGTGGCGACGCCGGCTCCCTTGAACGACAATCCGGCCACGATCTCGCAGACGTGCTCGACGACGGGCTCCTCCGCGGCGGCCTCTTGCAGCCACCGGCGGATCTCGCGCGGGGCCACGCTGTCGTCGCCGTCGTGGAGCTTGTGGTCCCAGACGTCGTGCAGCAGCGCGGCGAGCTCCACCACGTACGGATCGGCGCCCTCCTCGCCCGCCAGGCGCAGTGCCGTGCGGCGCACGCGGTCCACGTGCCACCAGTCGTGGCCGGAGCCGTCGCCGTGCATGCGCTGGCGGACGAAGAGCTCGGTGCGTGCCAGGATCTCGTGCGGGCTCGTCATGTGCGGCGGGGTGCGTGTGCGGGCGTGGAAGCGCGGCCAATGTACGCGCGCGGCGGCGCCCGGCAAGCGTGCGGCACCGCGTGTGCGTCGCTCGCGTGCGGAGCCATCGAACCTCACCAGCCCCGGACCCCGCGGATGCCCACTCCCGTCTTCACCGTACCGCTCTACTTCGACAACGATCCCGGCGGCGTCAGCGACCCGGAGCGCCTGCGCCAGGGCATCTCCGCCGTGGAGCGCACAGGCGACTACCTGTGGCTGGCCTGCGACGAGACGCCCACCCTGGAGCGCCTGAGCCTGCGCCCGGATGGCAGCTTCGGAGCGCACCGGACGTACCCCCTGGCCGACTTCATCGACCTCCCCGCCGACGGCGAGGTGGACGTGGAGGGGCTGGCCTACGCCGCGCCGTACCTGTGGGTGGTCGGCTCCAACAGCCGCAAGCGGAGCAAGGCGAAGGAGGGGGAGGACGACGCGGAGTGCATCGCGCGGCTCGCCAAGGTGGAGACGGACGCCAGCCGCTACTTCCTCGCCCGCATCCCGCTGGCGCAGGACCCGGACGGCGGCGGGCTGGTCCCCATGCGCTCGTGTCCCGATCCGCGCGATCCGGAGGCGGAGCTGACCGCCGCGCGCTTGCGGGGGAAGGGGTCCAAGGGCGGCATCTTCCGCGAGCTCCAGGAGGACGCGCACCTGGGCCTCTTCATGCGCATCCCCGGCAAGGACAACGGCTTCGACGTCGAGGGACTGGCGGTGCTGGGCGACCGTATCTTCGTGGGGCTGCGCGGCCCTGTGCTGCGCGGGTGGGCGATCATCCTGGAGCTGGAGCCCGCCCCCGACCGCGAACGGCCCGACCGCCTGCGCCTCCGCAAGATCGGCGACGACGGGGAGCGTTACAGGAAACACTTCCTGGACCTGGAAGGGATGGGTATCCGCGACATCCGCCGCGACGGCGACGACCTGCTGGTGCTGGCGGGTGCCACGATGGATCTCTCGGCCCCCTCGACGCTCTGGCGCTGGCCGGGCGGCGCCAAGTCCGAGCTGCCCTCGCTGGTGCGCGGCGACGAGCTGCACCCCGCGCTCCAGCTACCGCACGAGCGCGCCCGCCGCGACGACCACCCGGAAGCCGTGGCGCTCTTCCCCGGCGGCGCGCGCGCGTCGGTGATGGTGCTGTACGACGCCGCGTCCGAAGGGAGGCTGGTGCCCGGCGGGGTGCTGGCGGACGTCTTCGAGCTGGACGAACGAGCATGAGCCAGGGCCCCGCCCACATCTTCATCAAAAAGGGCGACGCACTGCGCGAGGTGGACGCGGCGCTGGCGCGCTGCGCGCAGCGCGGGCTGGACCGCGCGGCGGCGGGGTTCAATAAGTACCTCTTCGCCACCCAGGCGGACCAGACGATCGTCTTCCTCGCGAGCCGCGACGCCCCGCTCGCCGTGGAGCTGCGCGCGCTCCCCGGGTGGAGCGAGCCGGGGGATCAGCCGCTTCGGGGAAGTGCGTGAGTGCGTTAGTGCGTGAGTGCGCGTGGGTCGCGCGGATCTGGCCCCGGAGTCCGCGCAGGCGGACTTTGTGCTGTTGTTGCCGCGAGTTCACTCGCCGTAAATGTAACAAGTAACGGACATTCCGGAGATTCGATGCAGACGGGAGAGATCGCGCTTCAGCCGATCCAGGACGAGGAGCTGAAGCAGACGCAGCTCACCACCATGAAGCGCCGCGCGACGGGGCTGCTGGTGCTGGCGTTCGTGGTGTACGTCGTGGCGCGGGTAATGGAGACGCGCTGGCCCGGCTTCGGGTACCTGCGTGCCACCGCGGAGGCGGCCATGATCGGCGGGCTGGCGGACTGGTTCGCCGTCACCGCCCTCTTCCGCTACCCGATGGGGATCAAGATTCCCCACACCGCCATCATCCCCAACCGCAAAGACCGGATCGGGAGGAGCCTGGGGAACTTCGTCCAGAACAACTTCCTCTCCCCCGCCATCATCCGCACCCGCCTGCGCTCGGCTGGGGCGGCACGGAAGGGGGCCGAGTGGCTCGCCCGCCCCGAGCACGGCGAGTCGGTGGGACGGCACGCCGCGGCCGCCGTATCGGGCGTGGTGCAGGTGCTGCGCGACGAGGACGTGCAGGAGATCATCCAGGACAACGTGATGGGGCGCCTGCGCAAGACCCAGGTCACCCCGGTGGTGGCGCGCGTTCTGTCACTTGTCACACAGGACAATCGGCACCAGGAGCTGCTCGATTCCGCCATCCGCCTGCTGGGGCGCCTGGTGGACGAGAACCACGACATGATCCGCGCGCGCATCAGCCGCGAGACGCCGTGGTGGGTGCCGACGCAGGTGGACGACAAGATCTTCGAGAAGCTGGTGGGGAGCGTGGAGAAGACGCTGCACGAGGTCGCCTCCGATCCCGGCCACCCGCTGCGGGCGCGCTTCAATGAGGCGGTCGCGGAGTTCATCGTACGCCTGCAGGAGTCGCCGCAGACCATCGAGCGCGGCGAGGCGTTCAAGGAGGAGGTCCTCAGCCACCCCGCGGTGCGCGAGTACTCCGCCTCGCTGTGGGGCGACATCAAGGCATCGCTCCTCAAGAACGCCGCCGACCCGGAGAGCGAGTTCCGCCGCCGCATCGGCCACGCCGTCACGCGCGTGGGACAGTCGCTGGTGGAGGACGAGGAGCTGCTGGAGAAGGTGGAGCTGTGGATCGAGAACGCGGTGATCTACGTGGTGGAGCAGTACCGGCACGAGATCGCGGGGCTCATCTCCACCACCGTCGCCGCGTGGGACCCGGAAGACACCACGCGCAAGATCGAGCTCCAGATCGGCAAGGACCTCCAGTTCATCCGCATCAACGGCACCCTGGTGGGCGGCCTGGCGGGGCTCGCCATCTACGCCATCGGGCGCGTCTTCGGCGTGTAGGCGTGCGGCGGCGCGGGGAAACCCGTCTCCGCGCCGCCCTTTCTCCGCACGAAATCGTTGCGGCGAAGCGGCCTGGGCATTAGCATCAGTCCGATCCGCAGCATCTTTTTCGCCCGCCGTTCGAGTCCACTTTCGCACCGCCGACGCACCCTCGGATCCGCCTCGCGAAACTCGCAAGGGAGCGCCGCGTACTCTGGTGGCGATCCAACTCGTGAAGCCGCAGGCCCTTACCCACCGCGGCACCCGCCGCGCCACGCCCGAGGAGACCATGACCGAGTCCTACACCAGCGGAGCCCCCTTCGCACGCCGCACCCTCGTGGAGCGCGCCATCGGCGCCGCCCGGCTGGACATCTCCACCTACGAGGAGGTCGAGGCGGATCGCAGCGCGACCGGCCAGGCCGCCGTCGTGGTGGCGGTGGCGGCGATCTGTTCCGCCATCGGCAGCATCGGCGACGGGACGACCGGGATGGTCGGGGGGCTGATCGCGGCGATCATCGGCTGGCTCGTGTGGTCCGGCGTCACGTACCTGATCGGGACGATGTTCTTCGGCGGGACGGCCGACTGGGGCGAGCTCCTGCGGACCATCGGCTTCGCGCAGGCGCCCGGTGTGTTCTACATCCTGGGGATCATCCCCATCCTGGGTGGTCTGGTGAGGCTCGCGGTGCTGATCTGGGTGCTCGTGGCGGGGATCGTCGCCATCCGCCAGGCGCTGGACGTGAGCACGGGGAAGGCGGTGCTCACCGCGATCGTCGGGTGGCTGGCGCTTACGATCCCGATGCTGCTGCTGGGCGGGATGGCGGCGATGGTGGGCGTCGGCCGGTAATCTCGCCATGTGGCGGATGCGGCGGTGGTGCGGGCTCATGGCGCTGGTGCTGGCGGCGTGCGCCCGCCCCGGGGCCGAGCCCCTTCCCGAGCAGGCCCCGGACATCATCGGGACCGTCGAGGAGCGTCGTGAGGTGCAGGGCGGGGTGTCGGTGCTGATCCAGCAGGATTCCACGCGCAGCGCCGGCTACCCCGTGGCGCGGGTGACAGTGGGGAGCGGCGCGCGCGTGGTGCGGCGCGCCGAAGGCGGTCTGGCCCCGGCCTCGGCCGAGGCGCTGCGGGTGGGCACGCGCGTGCAGGCGTGGTTCACCGGACCGGTGATGAGGTCGTACCCGGCGCAGGCGACGGCCCGACTGGTGGTGATCGTGCCCGAGCGGGCTCCGTAAACGCAGAGTTCGCAACGTGCAAAGACGCGGCGGCCGCTCCCGAAAGGGTGCGGCCGCCGACGTTTGTGGAGCGGACTTTTCGGTCAGCGAGGCGACGTGCCTTCCAGCAGCACCGGCGCGTAACGCCGGTGGTAGACGGGCGCCAGGCGGACGCAGAAGTCTTCGGCGGTGCCGCCGCGCGCCAGGAAACAGCGCATGAGCGCACACTGCAGTGCCACGTACGCCGCGAACCGCGACGGGCAACTCTCCACGTACCGACGAGCAACTTCCATGGTAACCTCCTCTGGGCGATGAACTTCGCCCACGTCTGTACTTCGCATCCGATGTGCCCGCCCCACCTGTACTCAAACGTGGCGGAATTGCTGGGAGTTTCGCCGGGCGCGGAGGATGGCGGGTGGGGCGGGTGTCCCATGCGGGGAACAGCGGGTGGCCCATGGGGGGTGCGAGGGCCCTCACCCTGGCCCCCACCCCCCGGCCCCCTCCCCCGCAAGCGGGGGAGCGTGGGGGAGGGGGAGAACTGCCTGTCGTGCGCCGGCGCCTCGTAGGGGCTGCGATTTATCGCGCCCGTGCCCCGGTCCGCGTGAATGTCCGGGTACGCGGGAAGATCTCGCCCGCGAGTCCGCGCAGGCGGACTTTGTGCTGTTGTTGCCGCGAGTTCACTCGCCCGAAACGATTCCAGCCCCACCTCAATCCACGTACGTCTCAAAGAACCCGGGCAGCCGCGCCACGACCCGCCCGTGCTCGCGGATGGTGGCGGTGCCGCGCATCTGGACGAAGTAGCGGCGGCGGGGGTGCTCGCGGTCGGTGAGGTGGACGGAGGCGACGTCGACGTCCACGCGCAGGGCGGTGGAGGGGTCCTCGAAGTGGAAGCGGCGAGGGACCTGGACCGTGCGGCCGGCGGAGCGGGCGGGCTGCGTCTCGGTGAAGCGGATGGGGCCTGGGCGGTGCACGCCTCGTACGCCGTCCGCATCCACCAGGTAGGCGAATAGGCCCTCGGCGGTGGTGGAGTCGCCGCGGACGACGCCATAGAGGAGCGACATCTCCTCGCCCGAGGCGGAGCCCCACTCCCACGACACGTTCCTCCACACGCCCCAGTTGTGGTCGTGGTACGCCTGCGCGCCGCGCACCGCCTCGCAGCGCGGCAGGCACACCGTCCCCTCCGCGCGGGCGAAAAGGGCCGGGGCGACGTAGCCGGAGACGAGCGCCGCGCCGCCGAGGTCGGTGGGGGGGAAGTAGCGGCGCGCGGCGGGGGTGACGCGCAGGTCCACGCGCGCGCCGCCCGCGTCGGCAGCGACGTGGTAGACGCCGTTCTCCTGCCTGACGCCGGCGCGGTCGCCGAAGCGCAGGTCGGCGGAGGCGGTGTCGAAGCGGATCTCGCGGTCGGTAAGGTTGCGGGTGAGGGAGCGGTGGGTGCCGTCCGCCTCGCGGACGGTCATCAGGATCTGGCCGCCCCACTGCCCCGGCGTCCCCACGCGCCCGCCGACGGCCAGCGTCAGGTACACCCAGCGGCGCTCGTCCAGCACGACGTTGAAGTAGTGCCACTCCGCCCAGGTGCTGTCGCGCGCCGCTTCGCCGGTGGGCTGGTGGAAGTGGTCGATCTCGCGGAAGAGCTGGCCGGCGGTGGGCGCGGCCCATGCGCGGTCCGCGTCCGAGTCGTCCCACGCGCCTTTCAGCAGGGTGGGGAGCGCCCGCGCCGCCCGAGCCCGCGACGGGATCTCGCCGGTGCCGACGGCCTTCCAGATCCGGCCGCGCGCGAACAGCTCCACCTGCTTGCCGTCCAGGAGCGGAGACGCCGCGACGACGCCGTGCTCCCGGCGCGCGCGCGGCGATTCCAGCACCTGGCGGTGGATGAAGCGCGCGTGGTCGATCCCCAGGAAGAGCGATGCGACGCCGCCCGACTTGAGCATCTCCGCGCTGACGCCGGAGGGGACGACCACCACGTCGCCGCCGCCGACGAGCTCCTTGTCACGCGCCTGCTCCAGCATCGCCTCGCCGACCGCGAGGAGCACCACCATCACCGCCACGCCCAGCGCGTAGCCGCCCAGCAGGAAGAGGGCTCGTCCCGGGCGGTTGCGCAGCTCGGCGAGCGCCAGGCGGAGGATCACGGGCGCTCTCCGGCGCTCACCACCAGACCGTCCGCCATCTCCACCACGCGCGGCGCGCTCTCGGCCACCTTGGCGTCGTGGGTGACGACCACCAGCGTGGTCCCCTCGCCGTTGAGGCGCGCGAAGAGTGCGATGATCTCGGCGCCGGTGCGGCGGTCCAGCTCGCCGGTGGGCTCGTCGGCAAAGATCACCTCCGGCCGGTTCGCCAGCGCCCGCGCGATCGCCACGCGCTGCTGCTCGCCGCCGGAAAGGTGCGGCGGGCGGTGGCCGGTGCGGTGGCCAAGGCCCACGTAATCGAGCAGTTCGCGGGCGCGGTCGCGGCGCTCGCGCTTGGGGACGCCGGCCTCGGCCATGGGGAGCTCCACGTTCTCCGCGGCGCTGAGGACGGCCAGGAGGTGGAAGCGCTGGAAGATGAAGCCCACCCTCCGCAGCCGCAGGTGGGAGCGCGCGCCCTCGTCCAGCCCGTACAGGTCCTCGCCCAGCAGGCGCACGGTGCCGCGGGTGGGCGGATCGATGCCGGCCAGCACGTTGAGGAGCGAGCTCTTTCCGCACCCGGACGGCCCCACGATCGCCACCATCTCGCCGGCGGCCACCTGCACCTCGACGCCGCGCAGCGCGCGCACGGCGTCGCCCTGGTAGGGGTACTCCTTGACGATCCCGCGCGCCTCGATCACGTGGCGCGCGGGCGAATGGGTCTGTGGGGTGGAGCGGTCGGGCACCGGCGATCCTTCGTACGGGCAAGGTCGAGCTTCCAGCATCAAACCTGACCCCGCCGGGCTACCGTGTCAAAGCCAGCTTGCCGCCGATGGTCTGGAGCGCCTGCGCGTAGACGGTCTGCAGCTGCTCCTCCTCGCCCGTGACGTCCGTCAGGTAGCGCAAGGTGGCCGCCAGCACCTCGTCCTGGTGGAGGCGGGTGTCCCCGGTGAGCACCGGGGCCTGGTCGCGGCCGAGCTCGTTGAAGCGGCTCTGCAGCGTGTAGGTCATGGAGAGTGCGGAGACCGTCTCGTAGTCCATGTGCCGAAGCACGCCGGTGGCCAGGGCCGTCTGCCACGCGGCGTCCAGGAGGGAGGGGAGCCGCAGCCCTTCCCGGCCCACCACCTCGCGCAGCTGCGCGTCGCCGGGCCGGCCGGCGGAGTCCATCTTCGCCAGCATCGCCCGCAGCCCCGCGTGGTAAGGCGCGATGTCCTCGAGCCGCCTGTGGTTCAGCTGGATCTCCCGCTGGAAGCTCTGGAGCGACTTGCGGGCGAGGGCGCGGTCCTGCCGGTCGCTCTTCCACTGGTCGACCGCCAGCGCCATCGTGATGCTGAGCATGATCAGCAGCGACTCGATGAAGACGCGTCCCAGCCACTCCCGGGCTCGCCTTCGAGCGGCGGACGCGCGCCCGCCGCCGGGATCGTCCGCGCTACTGGAGGGGATATCCGGCATCCGCGGGGAGCTTTCCGTCGATCCGGAGCACCTTTACTCCGGGGCCCACGCGCGCGGCGGCGGGCATGAACGTGATGGCGCCCGGGATCATGGCCACCAGGTTCTGCGCCCCTTCGCTGCTGTAGACGAGCTTGGGGTCGGCGGCGACCTCCGCGCGGAACATCTTGGCGATCCAGTACCGCCTGAACCGCGCCTCGTCCATCTGGTAGATGCGGCTCAGCACCACCGAGCGCTCCGCGGCGACGGGCGCGCGGACCAGCAGGGTGACGCGCGAGCGGTCCGGCCAGTACTGCCGGTCGCCCAAAAAGTAGCGGCGCAGCTCCCCGAAGCTCAGGTTTTCCACCGGCACCGCCGCGTGCACGATGATGGCGATGGCCCCTGCCGGAGCCTGCGGGGCCGCGGGACGCTGGGCAGCGGCGGGGAGCGCCAGCAGGGCCGCCGCCAGGGCTAGCAGCGGCGCACGGAGAGAGAGGAGGTGCACGTGCGGTGGCCTGTCAGGGGTGGGTCTCAGCGTGCGAAGCCGTGGGCGGAGCATCGCCGCCGCCGAGCGACGGAACCACGAAGCTCACCTGGAGGTGCACGGTGTCGAACCAGCGCGCCTCCGCCCGGCGCTCGCGCCGGTACTCGACCTTGAGCGCCGCCAGCGGGGCGAAATCGTAGCGCACGCCCGCGATCGCGGCCCGGTAGCCGGGCGCCAGCGCGGCAAAGGGTGCGTCGCCCGCCGCCACCTGTGTACGCTCGATGCGCGCGTACGGCGTGATCGAGGCTCCGGTGCGGTAGCCGGCCTGCAGATAGGCGGCGCTGCTGGACGTTGGGAGGCTGCCCCCCTGCCGCGCCTCGTGCGTGATGAGCGTGTACTCGCCGATGACCTCGGCCGCCGCGGGATTCCAGATGAGGTGCGCGGCGTACATCCGCTCGTCGCTGTCGGTGCCGTCCGCGGGGGTGACGCGGTCGCCGTAGGCGCTCACCCCCACTTCCACGGCGCGGAGCGTAGCGGGGCGCACCCTGAGCGATGCCACCAGGGCGAGGCTCGCGTTGGCGTCTCCGGCCTCGCCGCCGCGCGAGAGCAGGCGTCCGCGCCCGTTGCCGACGCCGAGCGAGTAGCTCACCCCCGACGCCGGCACGCTCCCTTCCGCGAGAAGGCCGACGAAGTGCGCCGGGATCAGCGTGCCGCCGAACCGCACCATTTCCGGCCGGTCGACGGTGGTCTGCAGCCACGCGCCGTGGTGGTAGGCGGCGTTCCAGTAGCCAAGCGGGGTGTGGAAGCGCCCGGCGGAAAGCTTCAGCTCGTCCCGGAAGTCGTAGCGGATGATCAGCCGCTCCGCTTCCACGTCGAAGTTGGATTCGCGCGCCGTCGCGGAGATCTCGGCGAAGAAGGCGGCCCGGCTGGTGAGCCGCGCATTGAGGTGCCCCACCGCCTGCCCGAGCCGGAAGCCATTCGCCGAGTCGCGCCCCGCGGAGTACACCACGTCCCCGAACGCCATCGCGTGGACCTCCGGGAACCCGCCCTCGCCCTGCGCGCGGAGCGGGGTCGCGGCCAGCGCGGCGCAGGCGAGTCCCGGCAGAAGGCGTGAGCGCATCGGGGGATCGGGAGAGGGTGAAGCGGCGGGCTCTCCCGATAGTAGTGCTGGTTCGCGCCGGTACACAAGATTGTCGGCAATGAAACGCATCACACAGAGACACAGAGGGAACCGCAAGCCGAACGGAAAGGGGTTCTCCGTGTCTTGCAGGTACCTCTGTGCTCTCTGTGTGAGGCTTTCTTACTCCGCTTCCTCGCGGAGCGCCTGCGAGAGCGCGGAGCGGACGGCAGCGAGGCCCGGGATGCACCCGGCGAGCCCCCCGATGGCGATCACCAGCCCCATGGCGAGGGCGACGCGCTCTGCTTCCCAGGCGAAAAAGGTCATCCGCGCGGGGATGCCGGGAAAGGAGAGGAGGATGCGGTCCAGGCGGCGCGCCATCCACAGGCCCAGCGGCAGGCCGGCCAGGCACCCGACGGCGGCGAGGACGAGCCCCTCCGTGACCACGGCAAGGAGGATGCGGCCGCGCGCAACGCCGATCGCCCGCAGCGTCGCGATCTCGCCGAAGCGCTCGCGCACGCCGATGGTGACGATGGTGGAGATCAGGAGCGCCGTCACCACCATCGCGATGCTTCCCAGGATGGTGGCGAGCTGGCGGAAGTAGAGGAGGCGCCGGTCCATCTCGCGCATCAGCTCTCGCGTGGAGAGGGCGGTGACTTCCGGGATGGCGGCGGCGATGCGGCGCGCCAGGTCGTCGCCGTCCGCCCCATCAGCCACGGCGACGCCGAAGAGGGAGACCTCGCCGGCCCTTCCCGTCACCCGCTGCACTTCGCCGATGGGCATGGCCAGGGAGCGCTGCTCCGCGTAGTCGTACAGGAAGTCGCCCACGCCGCTCACACGCACCGTGCGCGTGTCGCGCCGCCCCAGCGACACGTCCGCTCCCGCGAGCTGAAGCGTGCTCCCCACGCGGATGCCGTCCAGCCGGGCCATCGGCTCGCTGACCACCACCTCGCCCGCGCCGGGCTCGCGGCCGTCGACGATGCGGTAGAGGAACTGCGCGCCGGGGCGTATCCCCATGGTGAAGAGCGGTGCCCCGGCGGAGTCGCCGCGCACCACGCGGAACTGCGCGCCCAGCACCGGCGCCACCGACTTCACTCCGGGGATGCGGGCGATGCGCTCCCCCACCGCGTCGCCGCCGGGAATGCCCGCTTCGCTGTCGAAGGGGAGGATCCCCTTCGGCGTTACACGTAACGCATAGCCGCTCACACCCAGCAGCTCGCCGAAGGAGCGGGTGAGGCCCGAGGCGAGCATGGTCATGTCCAGCAGGAGCGCGGCGGACACGGCGATCCCCGCCAGCGCCAGCGCCGTGCGCCCGCGGCGGCGCCCCAGCGCGCGCAGGGAGGCGGCTACGATCACCGCTCGCCCAGCTTCTGCGGCGCCACCTGCACCACGCGCCACGCGGCGAGCGCACCGGCCAGCGCGCCCAGCGCCAGCCCCAGCAGCGCCGCCAGCACGACGATGCGGGGCGTTACAAGTGCGAAGCGGAGCGTGGTGTCGTACACCTGCGCGTAGTACGCGTTGACGACGCGCGCCACGATCATTCCCAGCACGGCGCCGGCCGCGCTCCCCACCACCGCGATCGCGATCGCCTCCAGCACGATGGCGCGGAAGACGGTGCCGCGACTCACGCCGATCAGCCGCAGCACCCCCATGTCGCGCCGCCGCTCGTCCACGCGGATCACCATCACGCAGAGGAGGAAGATGGCGCTGGCCAGGATCGTCACGATGCCGATGGCGTCGTGGAAGCGCGAGACCACGGCAAAGGTGGCGCTGGTGCGCTCGGCAAGCCCCGTGCTGGAGTAGGCGCGCGTGCCGAGCGCCGTCGTCTCGATCCACCGCGCCGCCGAGTCGCCCCGCGCGCCGGGGGCGAGCACCACGGCGAAGCGGTCCACGCGGTCGCGGTTGGGGAGGAGGGCTTCCAGGTCCGGCAGGTGGAAGCGGATCTCGAGGTCGTTGCGGGCGATGCGGTTGGGGTCCGCGGCGCGCTCGAAGACGCCGGCGACGATGAAGGGGCGCGGTGGACGGCCGCTGGCGAGGGCGCGCACGCGCACAGTGTCGCCCACCTGCAGCGGCACCGTCTCGGCCAGACGGCGCTCGATCAGGAGGCCGGGCACGGTGTCGCCCGCCAGTGCCGCGGCGAGCGCCAGGCTCAGGAGCAAAGGGTCCTCGTCGTCATGCGGGGGAAGCTAGCCGGTGAAAAGCGGGTACGTCCAGCGGGGGGGGGATGGATGCAGAGGGCGGTGCGGCGGCGGGCACGGGCGGCCACGCGGGGCCGCCCCTACGGGGTTTCGGCGCCGAGCGCGAAGGGCGGGGTCCGGGAGAGGGTGGGCAGACACGCAGGTCGGCCCCTACCGGTCGCGTGATAAATCACGCGTCGGGCGGCAGGTGGTGCGGGAGGGTGAGGGTGAAGGTGCTGCCGGTGCCGGGGGTGCTGCGGACGGTGAGGTCGCCGCCGAGGATGCGGGCGTACTCGCGGGCCAGGGGGAGGCCCAGCCCGGTGCCGCCCTCGCGGCGCGTCATCGTGGGCTCCACCTGGTAGAAAGGCTCCCAGACGCGCTCCACGTGCTCCGGGGCGATTCCGGGGCCGGTGTCCTCCACTTCGACCGCCACGCCGTCCCCGTGGGGGAGGACGCGGACGACCACGCCGCCCTGGTCGGTGAACTTCAGGGCGTTGCCGACCATGTTGGTGAGGATCTGGCGCACCATCCCCAGGTCCGTGCGGATGCGGGGGGTGGCCTCGGATTCCAGCCGCAGCGTGAGGTCCTTGCGCTCCGCGGCGCCGCATAGCGCATCAACCACCGAGCCGGCGAGGGAGACCACTTTCACCTCCTCCGGCTCGGGGCGCTTGGCGCCGGCTTCGAGGCGCGCCACGTCCAGCACCTGCTCGATGAGGCCGAGGAGGTGGCGCTGCGAGGCCCGCATCCGCGAGAGGGCGTGCGCCTGGCGCGGGTTCACGGGGCCGTAGATCTCGTCCGCCATCAGCGATGCGTACCCCTCCAGCGCGTTCAGCGGGGTGCGCAGTTCGTGGCTCATCGTCGCCAGGAAGTTGCTCTTCGCGTGGCTGGCCTCCTGGGCCGCCTCGTACAGCCGCGCGTTGCGCACGGCGATGGCGGCGTGGTTCGCCAGGAGCGAGAGGAGGCGCAGGTGCTCGCCGGTGAAGGCGGGGGCGCCTGGCGGATTCACGACGGCGATCAGGCCCAGCCCCTCGTCGCCCACGCGGAGCGGCGCCACGGCGAGCCCGCCCACGCCGAGCTGTGACAGGTGACGCAGCGGCGCAGGCGCGTCGGGATCGCCGGTATCCAGGATGAGCGGCGCGCCACCCCGGAGGACCTGCTCCGTGAGCGAGCCCGCCAGCGCTCCCTCCATCCCCTGGATGGGCACGAGCGGACCGGTCGCTACGGCGGTCCTTACGCGGTCCTGCGCCGTGCCCGTCACCAGCGTCAGCCCCGCACCCGCGGCACCGGTCAGCTCTTCCGCGATCCCGACGATGCGCGCCGTCACCTCGGCGGGGTCGAGGGTGGAGGAGAGCGCCTCGGCGGCGGCGAGGAGGGCGCGGCTCTCGTCGGCGCGGCGCCGCTCGCCGGCCAGGAGGCGGGCGTTGTGCATCGCCATGGCGGCGGAGTCGGCGAGCGCCTCCAGCACGCGGACGTCCTCGGCGGTGAAATCCTCGGCGCGGTCCACCACGCCGAGCACGCCGAACGACTCGCCGAACGCGCGCATCGGCGCCAGGATCACGTTGCGCACGCCCAGCCGATGGAAGGTGGCGAGCGTCCCGGTGCCGCCCGGGATCTCGCCCGGCGTGTTGTAGACGAGGGTGCACCCCTCGCGCTGCACGATCTCCAGCGACGAGCCGGCCAGCGGGAAGACGGCCCCGTCGACTTGCGCCATGATGCCGAGCGCCGGCCCCACGCGCGCCCTGCCGTCCCCGCGCGCGGCGTTCACGTAGGCGCCGCGCGACCCCAGCAGCTCCATGGCGGAGCGCGTCGCCAGCTCCAGCACGCGCGCGGGGTCCAGCTCGGACACCAGGAGGCGCCCGATCTCGCGGAGGGCGCGGCTCTCCTCGGCGCGGAGGGCGGCGTCGGCGGCGGCGGCTTCGGCCTCCACCTGCCGCTCGATCAGCGCCCGCTCCAGCCGCAGCCGCTCGGTGATGTCGTAGAAGGCGACCATGGCGCGGTCCACTTCCCCCGCCGCGTCGCGCAGCGGCACGCCCATCCCCAGCACCGTGCGCTCCTTTCCGTCCGGCAGGGGGATGACCATCTCCACCTCGGGCGTCGCCTCGCCGTGGAGGGCGCGCACCAGGGGAATTTCGTCCGGGTCGAAGGGCTCGCCGGCGGGGGT
>DASWNZ010000068.1:0-25846 GCA_036398975.1 Longimicrobium sp. | reverse complement strand
CCGCGTCTTTCGGATCGTCCCCACGAACGGGGACACGGGCGACGTGGAGCACTGGGCCACGGGCGACGAGCTGATGTCGGCCTCCACACGAGAGGCGTATGCGAAGATGGCCTGGGCCATCGAGCAGTATCACCGCGGGCTTAAGCAGTGTTGTGGGGTCGAGCGGGGCCAGGTGCGATCGGCGCGTGCGCAGCGGAACCACATCGGCCTCGCGATCCGCGCGTTCCTGCGGCTCGAAAGGAACCGCATCGCCACCAAAATGAGCTGGGTCGAAGCAAAGGTGAGTATCACGCGCAATGCCGTGCGTACCTATCTCGCCAACCCCAGCTTCACTTTGGGGGCAACTGCGTAAGTCCTAACAGAGAACACAGAAGGAACTGGAAGCCACAGAGAACTTCTCTTTGCTGTTCTTCCTCTGTGTCTCTGTGCCTCTGTGTGAGCCATGTGGTTGCGGTTCTCCGCGTCTCCGCGTCTCCGCGTGAGCCCCTGCTGTTCCTCAGCGCTTGCGCAGGCCGGGGAACGGAAGATCGGCGCGGGCGTTGAGGTCCAGGCCCGATACCTCGCCGCGCGCGAACCGGAACTGCGCGGCTCGCGCGATCATCGCCGCGTTGTCGGTGGCCAAGCGCGGCGAGGGGGCGAACACGGCCCCGCGCCCGCCCAGCCGCCGCGTCAGCTCCGCACGCAGCGCGCGGCTGTTGGCGACGCCGCCGCCCAGGACGATGCGCCGGCAGTCCATCTCGCGGACGGCGCGCATCGTCTTGGTTGCGAGGACGTCCACGGCAGCGTCCTGAAAGGCGGCGGCCAGGTGCGGGACCTCGGCCTCCAGCGCGCCCTCGCGCTCCACCTCGCGCACGCGGTTGCGGAGCGCCGTCTTCAGGCCGCTGAAGGAGAAGTCGTAGTACTCAGAGTCTTCGGGGCGCTGGCCGCGGTTCAGCAGCGGTCGCGTGAAGCGGTGGCGCGAAGGGTCGCCGCCCTCCGCAACGCGCTGGATGGACGGGCCGCCCGGGTACGGAAGACCCAGGATCTTGGCCGCCTTGTCGAACGCCTCGCCCGCCGCGTCGTCGCGCGTGGCGCCGAGCTGCACGTACTCGCCCCACGCCGGCACCCAGAGGAGGAGCGTGTGGCCGCCGGAGACGAGGAGCGCCACGAAGGGCGGCGTGGCGTCCGGGTGCTCCAGCTGCGTGGCGAAGAGGTGCGCCTCCATGTGGTGCACCCCCACGACCGGCTTCCCCGCGGCCCACGCGGCGGCCTTGCCCCACGAGACGCCCACCAGCAGCGCACCGATCAGCCCCGGCCCCGCCGTCACCCCGACGACATCCACGTCCTCGAGCTGCACGCCGGCCTCGCGCAGGGCGCCGTCCACCACGTCGTCCAGCGTGCGCAGGTGGGCGCGCGACGCGATCTCCGGCACGACGCCGCCGTACAGGCGATGCACGTCCTGGGTGAAGATGACGTGCCCCAGCAGCTCGCTCTCGCCGCGTAGAACGGCGGCGGAGGTCTCGTCGCAGGAGGTCTCGATGCCGAGCACCAGGGGCGGACGGGTCATCGAACGGACGGCGTGTCGGGGACGGGCTGCAGCGCCAGCCTCACCAGCCCCGGCCGCACGTCCAGCGCGCTGACGTTGCCGCGCGCGCCGTCGGGGAGGCGCACCATGCCGGGCTCCAGCACGAAAGTCCGCTGCCGCCCCACGTTGCGCACGTGCAGCACGAGCACGGGCTTCTCCAGCGCCAGCTCCCCTATCTCGCGCCACTTCCCCGCGAAGCGCACCTGCACCACGTGCGGCGTCGGCGGCGCGGTGAGCGTGAAGGCGGGGTCGAGGAGCTGCGGCTCGACCTGCACCTGCATCCACTGCTCGGTCGGCTGCTCCGCGCGCACCAGCACCCACAGCAGCACCGCCAGCGCCAGCGCCGCCAGCTTCAGCTGCCAGTTGCGCATCACCCGCCGCGGGGAGAAGGGCCTCATGCGCGCACCCCGCCGCCGGTCACCCGGAACGACGCACAACCACCCACTGTCATCCTGAGCCACGCGCCACACCGGCCTCGCCCCGTCTCCACCCTTTGGCGCGGAGAGAAGGATCTACTGCGCGTGATGAGGGATCCGGAGTGCAGCGCCGTAATCTTGCCACACTTGCTAGATCCTTCGGTCGCCGCGGAAGTCCAGCGCGCGACCGAGATCAGCGAGGCGGCTCCCTCAGGATGACAAAAAGGGTGGGCCGTTTGCGCGGATGCTGAAGAGCGCCGCATCACTGCTTCAGCAGCCTGCGGATCAGATCCACGTTCGCCTGATCGTCCCATTCGGTGGCGCCGATCACTTTTTTGCGGATGCTGCCGTCGCGGCCGATCACGAACGATTCGGGGATGCCGGTGGTGCGGTAGGCGCGCTGGATGCTCCCCGTGGGCTCGCGCCAGAGGGGGAAGGTGAGGCCGTACGCCTTTCCGAACGCCGCCACGTCGCCGCCCGGGTTGCCGCCCGAGTCCCGCTTTCCGGGCGCGGCGTCCACGCTCACGGCGACCACCTTCAGCCCCTCCGGCCCGAGCTGCTGGTGGAGGCGCTGGATGGAGGGCATCTCGTCGCGGCAGGGGCCGCACCAGGTCGCCCAGATGTTGAGGAGCACCACCTGGCCGCGCAGATCGGCCAGCGCGACCGGGCGCCCCTGCAGGTCGGCGGCGCGGAAGCCCGGCGCCTGGCTCCCCACGTCGAGCGGGAGGAACGAGCCACGGTTGGCCCAGCCTACCCCCACCAGCGCGGCGAGAAGGGCGAGCACCGCGCCCACGACAATCCACTGCTTCCGCGACTCGGACATGGCCGCGCTCACCGCTTCGCCGGTGGGGGCGCCGGAGGGAACTCCTGCGGCGGCGGTGCCTGCGGCTCCTCGGGAGCGGGGGCCGCCGCCGAGTCGGGCACGGCGGGCTCCTCCACCACGGGCGGCGGCGGGTTGGGATCAGTGCCGGAGACCGTCACGTTCACCGCGCCGCCGCGCCGGAGGGAGTCGCCCGCGGCGGGGCGCTGCGACGCGACCCCGCCCAGCGCCTCCGCCGACTCCGGATCGTACGACACGTTCCCCAGGCGGAAGCCCGCGGCCCGCAGCCGCGTCTCCGCCTCGCCGAGCGGAAGGGAGACGACGGCGGGCACGGGGAACTTCGGCGGGCCGGCGCTCAGGGTGATGGTCACGACGCTGGGCACCACGGCCACGGTTCCCGCGCGCGGCCGCATCCCCAGGAAGGTCCCCTCTTCACGGTCGGCCACCATGCGCTGCACCTTGACAGAGAAGCCGAAGCGCTCCAGCAGCGTGCGGGCCTCGCGCAGCGTGAGGCCGGCGATGGGGGGCACGGGGTGCCGCTCCGGGCCCGCGCTCAGCACCACGCGGATCTCGGCGCCGCGGGTGACCTCCTGGCCGGGGAGGGGGCTCTGCACCAGCACGGCGCCGGCGCGGATGCGCGGGTTGGCCAGGCTGCCGCCGCGGCCCAGCTCCAGCCCCAGCCGGTCCAGCGTCCGCTCCGCCTCGCGCAGCGGCTTGCCGCGCAGGTCGGGGACGGTGACGATGGCCGAGCGGCCGAAGCCGGGGAAGAAGAGGAGCGTGATGACCAGGTAGCCCAGCGCGAATGCGCCCAGCCCCGTGCCGATCACCCAGCGCAGCAGGTTCCCCTCGGTGAAGGGCCCCGTCACGCGCTCGGGGATGGCGGGCACCCAGCGGCGAGGCGCGCGCGGCGGCTTCACGGGGGCGCTCACGCGTTCCTCCGCATGCGCGCGGCGAAGGCGCCGTCCACCCCCTGCCGCTGCGGCAGGACGCACAGGCGCCCGCGCTCGTCCAGCAGCGCGCCGTCCACCGCGCCGGGGGCGGGGCTCATCGACCACTCCGGGTGCTCGGCCAGAAAACGCTCCATCCGGTCTTCGTTCTCCTCGCGCTCGAGCGAACAGGTGGAGTACACCAGCACCCCGCCGGGGCGGACCACCTCCGCCGCCGCGCGCAGGAGCTGGTCCTGCAGCTCGGTGAGTGCTTCCAGGTCGTGCGGCGCGATGCGCCAGCGCCCGTCCGGGTGCCGGCGAAAGGTGCCGGTGCCGGTGCAGGGCGCATCCAGCAGCACCAAGTCCGCCGGGCGGAAGGGAGGCATGCGCGCGTCCGCCACCACGGCGGCCACCCGGTCGCGCCACCCGATGCGCTCCGCGTTCTCCACCACGCGCCGCATGCGTCGGCGCGACAGGTCGGCGGCGGCGACCCGTGTGCCCGGCTCGGCCAGCCCCAGCGCCTTGCCGCCCGGCGCCGCGCACAGGTCCAGCACCGTGGCGCCTTCCGGAGCGGCGGCGTAGCGCACCACCAGCGCGGCCGCGGGGTCCTGCACCACCGCGGGGACCGCCGCCAGCGCATCCGCGGCGGTGCCGGGGGGCGGGATGCGCAGCGAGTCGGGCGCGAAGCCCACCGGCTCCGCCGCGATCGCGGCGGCCGCCAGCCGTTCCGCCGCCTCGTTGCGCGCCACGCCCAGCGGCCGCAGGTAGAGCTCGGGACGCGCGTTGTTCGCCTCGACAAGAGCCCGGGTGTCCTCGGCGCCCCAGCGTGCGATCCACCGGTCGAGCAGCCAGCGCGGGTGCGAGCCAGCCGTGGCCAGGTGCGCCGCGGGATCGCGCTCGAAATCGGGGAAGCGGAGCTGGTCGCGGCGGCGGTGCAGGTTCTGGAGGACGCCGTTCACCAACCCCGCAGCGCGCGATGCGCCCGCGTCGCGCGCCAGCTCCACCGATTCGCTGACGGCGGCGTACGGGGGGACGCTCCCCATCTCCAGGAGCTGATACGCGCCCAGGCGCAGCACGTCCAGCACCTCCTCTTCCAGCTTCGCCACCCCGTCGCGCACCAGCCCGTCCAGCACGTGGTCCAGCCGCCCGCGCAGGCGAAAGGTGCCGTACACCAGCTCCTGCGTCCAGGCGCGGTCGCGCGGCTCCAGACCGCGCGTGGCATGCTCCAGCGCCCGGTCGGCTAGATCGCCGGTGCGCACGCGGCGCAGCGTCTCCAGCGCCGCGTGCCGGGTGGGGGTCGCCCGCCCCTTCATGCTCAGTCGAGCATCCCCTTGCGCGGCGACGACGGCACCGCGCGCTCGCGGCGCGGCATGCGGCCGGCCAGGAACGCCAGGCGCCCCGCCTCGGTGGCCAGCGCCATCGCGCGGGCCATGCGCACCGGCTCCTGCGCCTCGGCGAGCGCGGTGTTCATCAGGATGCCGTCGACGCCCTGCTCCATCGTCACCGCCGCGTCCGATGCGGTGCCGACCCCCGCGTCCACGATCACGGGCACCTGCAGGCGCGCCTTGATGGTGCGGATGTTGTACGGATTCACCAGCCCCAGCCCGCTGCCGATGGGCGACGCCAGCGGCATCACCGCCGCGCACCCGGCGTCCTCCAGGCGGAGGGCGGTGATCAGGTCGTCGTTGGTGTACGCGAGGACCTTGAAGCCGTCCGCCACCAGCTCGCGCGCGGCCCGGATCGTCGCGTCCGCGTCGGGGAGGAGCGTCTCCTGGTCGCCGATCACCTCCAGCTTCACCCAATCGGTGAAGCCGGCGGCGCGGGCCAGCCGGGCGTAGCGCACCGCGTCCTCCGCGGTGTAGCACCCGGCGGTGTTCGGCAGCAGGAGGAAGCGCTCCGGGTCCAGGTGGAAGAGGACGCCCTCCTCCTTGGTGCGGTCCAGATCCACCCGGCGCACGGCGACGGTCACCACCTCGGCGCCCGATGCCTCGATCGCCTGCACCATCTCGTCGTTGCTGCGGTACTTCCCCGTCCCCACCAGGAGGCGGGAGCGGAGCGGGCGGCCCGCGATCACGAGCGGCTCGTCCAGCGTCTGCACGTCCAGCATTGCGGTCGCCATGTATCCCTTCCTTCCTGCCTGAAATGCGATTGGTCGTCAGCCCCCGCCGACGAAGTGTACCAGCTCGAAGCGGTCGCCCGGCTCCACCGGGGTGGCGTCCAGCGCTTCGCGGCGCAGGATGTCGCCGTTGCGCTCCACCACCACCATGCGCGGGTGGAGATCGAGGTGCTCCAGCAGCGCCGCCACGTGGAGCCCCGCGGGCACCTCGCGCTCGTCGCCGTTGACCTGGATAGAAACCGCCGTCATCGTCGTCATCCCATCCACTCCTTCAGATAGCTGCGCACCGCCCGTGCCGGACTCGGCGCGTCCCACACGCCGCGGATGGCCGCGACGCCCTGCACTCCCGCATCCCTGAGCTCCGCCACCCGCTCCGGCGTCACCCCGCCGATGGCGACGAGCGGGAGCCCCGCGAACGCCGCGAGCGCCCCTACCCCGATCCCCGCGCGCCCCGGATGCGACCCGGTCGCGTACACGTTACCCACCAGGACGAAATCGGCCCCACCCTCCCGTGCCTCGTCCACCTCGGCGGACGTGTGCACGGAGACGCCTACAAGCCGCTCCGCACCCGCCAGCCTCCGCGCATCCGCCACGCGGAGGCCGCGCCGCCCGAGCTGCACGCCGTCCGCATCCACCGCGAGCGCAACGTCCACGCGGTCGTTCACCAGGAGCAGGGCACCGACGGCGCGGGTCAGCCTGCGGAGCGCCTCCGCCCACCTGTACACCGCAAGCCCGTTCGCGGACGGCGCGCGCAGGTGAAGCGCGATCGACGGACCTCCCTCGGCGACAATCTCGGCGGCGGCGCGGAGGAAGTCCGGGCGCGCGGCCGCGGCGTCGTCGGTGACGACGTGGAGGGGCGGAAGCTCAGCCCTCAGCGCCGAAGCGGTCATCCACCGACACGCCGCGCCCGCGCACCCACTCGCCGGCGGCCATGCGCCGCTTCCCGGGCGGCTGCACCTCGCGCACGAGGACGGCGCCCTCCCCGCAGGCGACGAGCACGCCCTCTTCGCCGACCGCCATCACCGTTCCCGGCTCGCCCGTGCCGCCGCTGGCGCGCGGGCGAAAGAGCTTCACCGCACCGCGCGCGCCGTGCAAGGTCCACGCGCCCGGCACCTCGTCCATCGCGCGGATGTGCAGCGAGACGCGCTCGGCGGAAAGCGTCCAGTCGATGCGCGCAGTCTCGCGATCGATCTTGGGGGCAAAGGTGGCGCGCGAGTGGTCCTGCACCTCCTCGCGTGCCTGGCCGCTCTCCATCAGCGCCAGCGCCTCCACGACCGCCTCCGCTCCGACGGCGGAGAGCCGCTCCGCCAGCTCGCTCGCGGAGTCGTCGGCCAGGATCTCCTCCTCCACCTTGAGGATCATGGGGCCGGAGTCGAGCCCGGCCTCCATGCGCATGATGGTGACGCCGGTCGTCTGGTAGCCGCGTGCGACGGCCCACTGGATGGGCGCCGCGCCGCGCAGCTCGGGGAGGAGCGACGCGTGGATGTTGATGGAGCCCAGCGGCGGCAGCGCCAGGACCTCAGGCTTCAGGATCTGCCCGTACGCCACCACCACGGAGAGCTCCGGGTCCAGCGCCCTGGCCTGCGCCATGAACTCGTCGCCGCGCGCGCGCTCCGGCTGCAGGACGGGGACGCCCATCTCCATCGCCTCGCGCTTGACGGCGCTCATGGAGAGCCCCCTTCCCCGCCCCGCCGGCCGGTCCGGCTGGGTGACGACGCCCACGACGTCGTGGCCCTCGTCCGCGATGGCGCGGAGCGGGGTCACGGCGAACTCGGGCGTCCCCCAGAAGAGAATCCTCACGATTCCTGCTTGCGGTACTTCTTGACGAGCATGTTGCGCTTCAGCGGCGACAGCCGGTCCAGGAAGAGGATGCCGTCCAGGTGGTCGATCTCGTGCTGCAGGCAGCGCGCGAGCATCCCGTCCGCCTCGATGCGCACCGCGTTCCCCTTCGGATCGACCCCTTCCACCACCACGGTCGCTGGCCGCTCCACCGCCGCGGAGATGTTGGGGATGCTGAGGCACCCCTCCTCGCCCTTCTCCTTCGCCTTCCCGGACTCCACGACGCGCGGGTTGAGGAGGGCGAACGGCTCCTCCCCCTCCTCGTTGACGTGCACGACGATGAGCCGCCGAGAGATCCCCACCTGCGGCGCGGCGAGGCCGATGCCATGCGCGTCGTACATCGTCTCGAACATGTCCTCGATGAGGCGGTCCAGCTCGGGGTCCTCCCCGCTGAACTCGATCTCGTCGGCGCGGCGGCGCAGGACCTCGGCGCCGAGCGTCTCGATCTTCAGAATCGCCATCGCTCGTCTACTTGGCGTCGGCCGGGGCGGTGACCTTGCGCTGGATGCGCGCCTTTTCCACCACCACCGTCGAAGTTCCGGTTCGCAGCGTCACCTGGTCGCCCTTGATCGCCACCACCTCGCCGATCAGCCCGCCCGCGGTCACCACCTGGTCGCCCTTCGCAAGCGACGCCAGCAGCGCCTGGTGCTGCTTCATCTGCCGCTTCTGCGGGACGAAGAGGATGAAGTAAAAGATCGCGAGCATCGCCACGATGGGCAGGAAGCTCACGAACGGGCTCTGGGACGTCGGGGCCGTCTGGGCCAGCATCAGGAAGGGCATATGGGTTCGGTTCGGTGTTGGTTCAATCGCGTGCCGGTGAGTGCCCAGTGCCTAGTGCCTGGTGCCTAGTAACAGCGCACTCACGCACTGACGCACTCACGCACTGCCGTTCAGGACTTCTTTTTCCCCTCGTAAAACCGCTCCAGCCACGCCCTGCTCCACGATGCGAACGTCCCCGCCGCGATCGCGTCCCGCGACTGCTCCGCCAGTCGCACCAGGAAGCGCAGGTTGTGGATCGAGAGGAGCCGCATGCTCAGCGCCTCGCCGGCCACGAAGAGGTGGCGCAGGTAGGCGCGGGTGTAGGTGCGGCAGGTGTAGCAGTCGCACTCCGGGTCCAGCGGCCCCGCGTCCAGCCGGAAGCGCTGCCCCTTGATGTTCACCTGCCCCTCCGCCGCGATCCACACGGCCCCGTTGCGCCCGTTCCGCGTGGGCGCCACGCAGTCGAACATGTCCACCCCCCGCGCGATCGCCTCCAGCAGGTCGTCGGGATAGCCGACGCCCATCAGGTAGCGCGGGAGCCGCTCGGGAAGCTCGGGGTGGAGCGCCTCCAGCATGGCGTGCATCGCCGGCTTCGGCTCCCCCACCGACAGCCCGCCGATGGCGATCCCGTCCCAGTCCCCCGCCGCCAGCGTGCCGCGCGCGCTGGCCACGCGCAGGTCCGGGTGCACGCCGCCCTGCACGATGGGGAAGAGCGTCTGCACCGGCCCCTCGGGGTCCTCGTCCGGCAGCTGCGCGAAGCGGGTGCGGCAGCGGTCCAGCCAGCGCAGCGTGCGCTCGTACGCCACGGTGGCCAGCTCGCGGCTGCTCTGCCCGGGCGGGCACTGGTCGAAGGCCATGATGATGTCGGCCCCCAGCGCCCGCTCGATCTCCATCACCCGCTCCGGGGTGAAGAGGTGGCGCGAGCCGTCGATGTGGCTCTGGAAGGTGACCCCCTCCTCCTCGATCGTGCTGATGTCGGAGAGGGAGAACACCTGGAAGCCGCCCGAGTCGGTGAGGATCGGCTTCTTCCACCCCTGGAAGCGGTGCAGGCCGCCCAGCTCGCGCACGGTGTCGTGGCCGGGGCGCAGGTACAGGTGGTACGTGTTCCCCAGGATGATCTGCGCGCCGAGCGCCTCGGTCTCCTCGGGGGTCAGCGTCTTCACCGTGGCCTGCGTGCCCACCGGCATGAACACGGGGGTGCGCACCTCGCCGTGCGGCAGGCGCAGGGTGCCCGCGCGGGCGGCGCCCTCCCTTGCTTCGATCTCGAACTCGAACAGCGCTCCCGCCTCCTGCACGTGTGCCGCGCGCCCGGCCCACTCCGGACCCGATCCAAGCCGGTAGTTTGCCGGAAGTTGGGGGAGAAAGCAAGGCGCCGAGGCGAAGAAACGGATGGAACAATCAGCCGCATGTCATACGGAAGCATGTTCCCTCGTCCGGTGTCGCACGGCGGGATTCCATTGGAGCTAGATTCCCTCCGCCACAAACACGACTCGCCGCCGGACTCACCAGGGCAGCGCGTCTGACTTCCTAAACGCGCCGAGTGGTGTCACATGTTGACACCACCAGTCACCCATGCTATGGTAGGTGGCATGAAGAAAAGGCACCAGGCCACGGTCGCGAACGTCCTGAGGCTGAACGGTGGTACGCATTGGGACGACGTAGAGGACCTGCTGGTCGATGGGCTCAACGCCGAGGTCTACGAGGGATCGGGCTCGACGGTCACCTTCGTGATTGGAGGGCTGAAGTTCACAGTAGACCGCCCCCACCCCCGCCGCGAATGCGGCCGCGGCTTGGTCAAGCGGGTGAAGAAAGTGCTTGGTGAGCTGAACGTTGCAGGAGACTGAGTGACATCACCTACTGCCGTGACACGAAGATGATGGAATACAAGGGGTACACGGGAATCGTGGAGTTCGACTCCGAGGTGAAGACCTTTACCGGTTACGTCGCCGATCTCCGCGACGAAATCTACTTCGAGGGAGATTCCGTCGAGGGGTTGGAGGCTTCGATGCACCGCGCAATCGATCATTATCTTGAAGTCTGCAAACAGCGCGGGGAGCAACCCGACAAGCCGTTCACGGGTAACGTACGGCTGCGTCTGGATCCATCGCTGCACCGGCAGATCGCGAATTCCGCGGCTATCCGCCACCAATCGATGAACGAGTGGCTGGCGGAGGCCGCTGAAGAGAAGCTACAGGCTCATTGATGATGTCTGTGTCGTGCGAGAGGCAGACGCGACACCGTAAGCTCAACGAGACTCAAACGGGGGCGGTGCACCGGAACATCGGCGCGCCGCCCCCGCATTCAATCGCGCATCCCCTGCCCGCGCCTCACATCAGCAGCATCGCGTCGCCGTAGGAGAAAAAGCGGTATCGCTCCGCCACCGCCTCGCGGTAGCTCTCCATCGCCAGGTCGTAGCCGCAGAAGGCGGAGACGAGCATGAGGAGGGTGCTCTTGGGGAGGTGGAAGTTGGTGACGAGGTGGTCGACGGCACGGAAGCGGTAGGGCGGGCGGATGAAGATGTCCGTCCAGCCGGAGCCGGCGGGGATGGCGCCGTCCTCGGTGGCGACCGATTCCAGAGTGCGCGCGACGGTGGTGCCCACGGCCCAGATGGAACCGCCCGCGGCGCGCACCTCAGCGAGCGCGGCGGCGGAGTCGGGAGGGACGCTGTACCACTCGGAGTGCATGCGGTGCTCGGCCGGGTCGTCTGCCTCGACGGGGCGAAAGGTGCCGATGCCGACGTGGAGGACCAGGCGTACGATGCGCACGCCCTTGGCCTCCAGCGCAGCCAGCAGTTCGGGGGTGAAGTGCAGGCCGGCGGTGGGCGCGGCGACGGAGCCGCGCTCGCGGGCGAAGACGGTCTGGTAGCGCTCGCGGTCCTCGGGGCCGGCGGCGCGCTCCACATAGGGTGGCAGCGGGACCTCGCCGTGGAGCTGGAGGGCGTCGTCCACCGGGAGGTCGGTGTCCAGGCGGACGATGCGCTCGCCGGTGGGGGTGCTGTCGAGGATGTGGACGGTGAAGCCTTCCGCGATCTCCACGGTGCGGCCGGGCTTCAGCTTGCCGCCGGGACGCACCAACGCGCGCCACGTACGCTCGTCGCCGCCCTCGGGGTGCAGGAGGAAGACCTCGGCGGGGGCGCCGCTCGGCTTGCGGCCCAGGAGGCGCGCGGGGAAGACGCGCGTCTCATTGAGCACCAGCGCGTCGCCGGCGGGGACGTACTCCAGCAGGTCCGCGAAGCTCCTGTGCGAGCGCCTCCCCGTGGCCCGGTCGACCACGAGGAGGCGGCTTGCGTCGCGCCGCGCGGCCGGGGCCTGCGCGACGAGCTCGGGGGGAAGGTCGAAGTCGTAGTCCGAGGTCCGGCTCCCCTTCATGCGTCAAACAGGCTCTGCTGCGGCGGGGGAGCAGGCGGAAAGGCCTGCACGTTCGCCTGGTCCACCGGCGGCGCGTAGCCGAAGCGGCGGTACGCCTGCGCCGTGGCCACGCGGCCGCGCGGGGTGCGCATCAGGAAGCCGGTCTGGATCAGGAACGGCTCGTACACCTCCTCCAGCGTCCCCGCGTCCTCGCCGATGGCGATGGCGAGCGTCCCCAGGCCGACCGGACCGCCGCCGAACTGCTCGATCAGCGAGCGCAGGACGCGCGTGTCCATCTCGTCCAGCCCGAACTCGTCCACCTCCAGCATGTGCAGCGCGGCGTCGGCCACGTCCTTGGTGATGACGCCCTCGGCGCGCACCTGGGCGTAGTCGCGCACGCGGCGGATCAGGCGGTTGGCCACGCGTGGCGTCCCGCGCGAGCGCCGGGCGATCTCCAGCGCGCCCTCCGGGTCGCAGGTGACGCCAAAGATCTCGGCGGTGCGCGCCACGATGAAGGTGAGCTGGTCCACCGGATAGTAGTTCAGCCGCTGCACGATGCCGAAGCGCGCGCGCATCGGCGGGGTCAGCAGGCCGTAGCGCGTGGTGGCGCCGATCAGCGTGAAGCGCTCGATCCCCATCGAGATCGTCTGCGCGTTCGGCCCTTCGCTGATGCGGATGTCGACGCGGAAGTCCTCCATCGCGGGATAGAGGAACTCCTCGATGATGGGGCGCAGGCGGTGGATCTCGTCGATGAAGAGGACGTCGCCCTCGCGCAGGTTGGTGAGGGTGCTCACCAGGTCCGCTGGCTTCTCCAGCACCGGGCCCGAGGTGATCTTGATGTTCACCCCCATCTCCCGCGCGATCAGCATCCCCAGCGTCGTCTTCCCCAGCCCCGGGGGGCCGTACAGCAGCACGTGGTCCAGCGGCTCGCGGCGGTTGAGCGCGGCGTCGATGGCGATCTGGAGCGAGTCCTTGACCTTGGGCTGCCCGATGAACTCGGCGAGCCGCTGCGGCCGCAGGCTGAGCTCCTGCGTCGCGTCTTCGGAGAGCTGCTCCGGCGTCGTGATCTCCGGACGCTTTGGGAGGTTCGGATCGTTCGACATCGCGTCCTCGTGGGAGTGCTACGGGGTATCTTCGGTCGGGTAAATGTACACACCTTCCATGTTTCGGTCAAACCGCGGCTCACACAGAGGGCACAGAGAGAACTTCAAGGCACAGAGAACCCCTTCCGCTGTTCTTTCCGTGCTCCTCTGTGGCTCTGTGTGAGGCTTGTTTTACTTGAGGCGGGTGAGGGCCTGGCGGATCAGCTCGGGGGCGGGGAGGTTGCCGTGCTCCTGGACGACGGAGCGGATCGCGCGCTCCGCGTCGGCCTGGAGGACGCCGAGGGCGCCGAGGGCACGCAGCGCCTCCTCCATTCCGGGAGCGCGGGCGCCCACTCCGGTGGGAGAGAGAAGGACGTCGTCCAGCTTCCCCGTGAGGTCCAGGACGATGCGCTCGGCCGTCTTCTTACCCACCCCGCTCACCGAGACGAGTGCCGCGGAGTTGCGCTCGCGGATGGCGCGCACCACGCTCTGCGCGCCCAGCGCGCCGACGAGCGAGAGAGCGAGCCGGGGCCCTACCCCATTGGCACCCAGCAGCTTGGCAAAGACGACGCGCTCCACGTCCTCAAGGAAGCCGTACAGGATCAGCGCGTCCTCGCGCACGATCTGGTAGGTGCGCAGGGTCACCTGCTCGCCCAGCTTGGGGAGGCGCTCGAAGACGCTGTTGGGGATGAAGATCTCGTAGCAGACGCCGCCGGGGGTGAACACCTCCACCCGCTCCAGCTCGCGCACCACCAGCTCGCCACGGACACGCGCGATCACTTCGCCCCCTGGTCGAACAGGCGCAGCTTCAGGTTCATCGGTGTCTTGGCGCCCGGCCCGAAGCCGCGGAAGCAGTGGCAGAGCGCGACCGCCACGCCGTCGGAAGCATCGTGCGGCTTGGGCGGGGCGGTGAGGCGCAGGAGGCGCTGAACCATGTATCCCACCTGCTCCTTGGTGGCCGCGCCGGTGCCGGCGACGGCGCTCTTGACCTCGGCGGGCGGATACTCGGCCACCTGGATGTCGCGCAGGGCGGCGGCAAGGAGCACCGCCCCGCGCGCGTGCCCCAGGACGACGGAGGTGCGCACGTTCTTGGAATAGAAGACGCCCTCCACCGCCAGCACGGCCGGCGAGTGGCGGGCGATGACCTCGGAGAGCCCTTCGTAGATGTCGCGGAGCCGCATGGGAAGCGCGGCCTTGGGGGCGGTGCGGATCACTCCGCACTCCACCAGCGACACGGCGCCGTCGCGCGTGCGGGCGACGACGCCGTAGCCGGTGACCGCGGTGCCGGGATCCACCCCCATCACCAGCGACACCTCCGGCTGCAACGGACGGAGCGGCTGCACGGGCGCGGCCGCTCGGGGTGCCTCAGACCTCGGCGAGGCTGTCGACATCCACGTCGGCGTTGCTGTACACCTTTTGGACGTCGTCCATGTCCTCGATCAGGTCCAGCAGCTTGACGAGCTTGTCCGCGTCCGGCCCCTCGACCCTGACCTCGGTCTTGGGAACCATCGCCAGCTCGGCCTCCTCCCACACGATCCCCTGCTCGCGCAGCGCATCCTGCACCGCGTGGAAGTCCGAGACCTCGGTAAGGACGGTGAAGCCGCCTTCCTCCACCTGCACGTCCATGGCGCCGGCCTCAAGCGCGGCCTCCATCACCTTCTCCTCGTCGTATTTCTCGGAGTCGATGTGGATCTGCCCGCGGCGGTCGAACATCCACGCCACCGAGCCCGTGGTGCCCAGGTTGCCGCCGTTGCGCGAGAGCCACTTGCGAAGGTCGGCGACCGTGCGGTTGGCGTTGTCCGTGAGGGTGTCCACCATGATGGCGACGCCGGCGGGGCCGTACGCCTCGTAGGTGACTTCCTCGTACGACACGCCCTCGAGCTCGCCCGTGCCCTTTTTGATGGCGCGGTCGATGTTCTCGTTGGGCATGTTCGCGGCCTTGGCCGTGTCGATGGCGAGGCGCAGGCGCGGGTTACCGGACGGGTCGCCGCCGCCGGCCTTCGCCGCCACGGTGATCTCGCGGATCAGCTTGGTCCAGGCGGCCGCGCGCTTGTTGTCCGTGATCGCCTTCTTGTGCTTGATCTGCTTCCACTTGCTATGCCCGGCCATCGGGCACCTCCACGTACGCTGTAAGGGAATGGATCCGGGCAAGCGGGAAATATAGCGGTGGGGCCGGAAGTGCCAAGTGCCAAGTGCCCAGTGCCTGGTGCCTAGTGAAAAACGCACTCACGCACCGACGCACTTCTGCCCTATACTCCCGCCGCCTGCGGCAGAAACGCCGCGAACCGCGGATCGCTCTTCACCGGATTGAACCGCACGATCTCGAACTCGGCGATCCCGTTCTCGAAGTAGGGATCGTCGCAGATCATCTTGGTGGCCTCCACCTCGCTGTCGAGCGTGGTGAGGATGACGCCGCCGGTGCGGGGCTCGCGCGGGCCGGAGAAGATCAGCTTCCCTTCGCGGTACAGCCCGTCCAGGTACGCGCGATGGGCGGCGGTGTGGGCTTCCACTTCGTCGATCGGCTTCACGTAGCGGAGTAGGATCAGGATCATGGAACCGGAAGGCCTGGGGATGGGGAGCGCGGGCATGCCGCGGTCGAGACAACGCTTCTCTAGGGCTAGCGCATCGGGCGCTCCGCCGCAACCCGCCGCTACCGCACCCCCGCCGCCGCGAGCACTGCCTGGTGCACCCGCCCGTTGCTCGCCGCCACCCCGTGCCACGACGGGTTCGCCTGGTTATAGCGAAAGGGCTCCCCGTCCAGCCCCGTGACCCGCCCGCCCGCCTCGTGCACGATCACCTCCGCGCCGCACACGTCCCACTCGTTCTTCGGGCCGAACGAGACGATGGCGTCGCCCGTGCCGTCCGCCACCTTGACCATTCGGTACGCGGTGCTCCCCAGCGGATGCAACGTGCAGCTCTCCCCGACCCCGTCCATCTCCCCCCGGCGCAACTCGGACCGAGAGCAGAGGACGCGCGGCATCCCATCGCCGTCCGAGACGCGGATGGGCGCGCCGTTCAGCCACGCGCCGCCGCCCTCGAACGCGTGGTAGACCTCGCCGGTGGCGGGATTGCACACCACGCCCAACACCGCGCGATCCCCCTCCACCAGCCCGATGCTGACGGCGAACTCGGCGATCCCCTGTACGAAGGAGTTGGTGCCGTCGATGGGGTCTACCACCCAGAGCCGCTCCCGTCTCAGCCGCTCGGGGGAGTCGGCGGTCTCCTCGGAGAGCCACCCGTAACCCGGACGCCCGCCGATCAGCACCTCGCGGATCACGCGGTCCGCCTCCACGTCCGCGTCGGTGACGGGCTGGTCGGGGTCCTTGTAGCGCACCTCCATCTCCGCGCGGAAGGCGGGTCGGATCACCTCCGCCGCCGCCCGCGCGGCGCGGAGGGCGAGCTCCAGGTCGGACTGCAGATCGATAGGCTGCATCAGCTTTCGGTGTGTATCCGGGAACAGCAGGCCTCACGCGGAGACGCGGAGACGCCGAGGAACTGCAACTGCGAGGCTCACACAGAGACACAGAGGCACAGAGCAAGAACAGCAAAGACGTATTCTCTGTTGTTCTCTCTGCGTCTCCGCGCCTCCGCGTGAGATTGCTTTTCTGGAACCAGACCGCCCCCGGAACCATGGAGTCCCGGGGGCGGAAAGATGGCGAGGGCGATAATCAGCGGTTGGATGTCTCGCGCGAGAGGCGGTACATCTCGGCGGCGCGGTCCGGGTTGCCCTTGCGGTCGTAGGCGATGCCCATGGCGTAGTAGGCGCGCGTGTTCTCGGGCTGAAGGCGAACGGCTTCCTCCAGCGCCTCGATGGCGGCGTCCGACTCGGCAAGCTGGTTGAGCGCCTCGCCGAGGATCAGGTACGCGGGCACGGAGGTCCCGTCCAGCTCCACCGCGCGGCGAAGGGCCGTGACGGCGGCCGCGTACACGCCACGCTTGTAGAGAGCCGTGCCGAGCTGCAGGTGCACCTCGAACGAGTCCGGCGCCAGGCGCTGGGCCCGGCGCAGCTCCTTCTCCGCCGCGTCGAACTTGCGCTGCGCGGCGAGGGCGGCGCCCAGCCCCGTCACCGCGCGCACCAGGTCCGGGCTCACGGCGATCACGGCGCTGTACGCCTCTGCGGCCTCGGCGGCGCTGCCGGCGGCGGCCAGCTCGTCGGCACGGTCCAGCCGGGCGAGGAGGGCGTCGTCAATCGGCTCGTCGACCACGGCGGCGCGTGCGGGTGCGCGCCGCGGGCCACGCGTGGCGCGCGCGGGCCCGGCATCCTGCCCCGTCTCCGGCGGAAGGTCATCCCCATCTGTGTCTCTGCTATTCCGGACCATCATCCACCCTGGTTGCGCGGGGGAGCTCCGCCCCTCCCCCCTGCTGGTGCTCCGTCTCCTCCAGCACCCACTTTCCGTACTCCTCCGACACCCACTCCAGCGGCGCGGCGACCAGCTCCGGCAGATCGTAGGGATGAAGCTCCGCGATACGCTTGAAGACGCGGGGCACCAGCGACCGGCGCGTCTTGAGGAGCACCTGCGACTCCGAGTCGGCCCTCATCTCCCCCTGCCAGTAGTACATCGAGAGCACTCCCACCATCACCGTTGCGCAGGCGACGAGCCGCTCCTCCAGCAGCACTTTGGAAAGGCGCTCCGCCACCGCCGAGTCCGGCGCCGTCATGAGCACCAGTGCCAGATCCGCGCCGTCGTCCGCCACTGCTACGGCTCCGCTCCCACGGGTAGCGGACCGTCGTCGCCGGTCAGCTCCGCCAGGGTGGCGCGCGCGTGCGAGATGTGCCGCTGCGCGTGGGGCGACGACGGCGGGCGCGCGAGGAATGCCCGCAGGTGCGCGATCGCCTCGTCCGTCTGCGCCTGCTGGAGCAGGAGGAACGCCAGCCCGTAGTGGGCTCCCGAGGCGTGCGGCTTCAGCTCGAGGACGCGGCGGTACGTCTTCATCGCCTCGTCCGTCATCCCGATGCGCGTGTACGTCACCGCGATCTGCTGGAGGACGTCCGTGTCGTTCGGGCTTTCGCGCAGGGCGAGCCGGAACGAGGTGAGCGCCTCGTGGAACTTCTCGTCCTGCAGGAGGACGGTCCCCTCCTCGTAGTAGTCCGGATCCCGCGCGTCCGAGCCAGGTCGGCCGTGGATGATCTTGTTGAACCAGGACATTCCGGTTTCGATAAGCGTGTGCTCGGGGACCGGACCGAAGCCAGGTGGAGGGTGCCGGACGGGCCCCGCGGAGCCCGTGCGGCAAGGGTCCCAAGTTACCCGCGAAGGGGTGAGGTGCGCAACCGAATCCGTCAGCGCGCCGGTGCCCCGGCGGCGGGGCCGGGCTTCTTCGCCACCACCACTCCTTCCTGCTCCAGGAGCACCGCCGCGCCCAGCCGGCGGAGCTCCTCCGATGCGCCTTCCGGCGCTGGGTCCAGCACCAGCCGCGTCCCCGGCGCCAGCACGCGCACCGCCTCCGCGAGCGGCGTCCCCGCCCCGCTGGTGAGCGCCACGCCGCGCAGCATCCCCCCGCGCACGGGGAGCGCCGGGCCGCCGGCTACGCGGCTCACTCCGGGCGTGCCGTCCTCGGGAACGGGGTGCGCGGTGAAGGCGATCACCTGCAGCCCCGGTACCAGCGCGGCGATGGCGGGAGCAAGCTCCGCGCCGGGGCCGGCCACCAGCACCGTTCCGCCCGCTCCCGCCAGCCCCAGCAGCGCCGCCAGCCGCACTGCCGCGTCCGGGTCGGGCGCAGCCGCGGGGGTCGGTGTGCCCTCGACGACGCGCAGGTCGACGGTGCCATCCTCGATCGGGTACATCTCGCGGCAGTTGGAGCAGCCCAGGCTCCCCTGCACCACCCGCCGCTCCTCCAGCCGGTCCGCGAGGAGGATCAGCCCGAGCTCCGGGCCGCAGCGCGGGCAGGTGAGGATGTCGGTGAGGAGGATGTGCATGGTGGTGGTGGATCGGCGGTCTGGTGCGGTGGACGGCTCGGGCCGGCGGTTGAAACCGCTGCAACAACCGCGGGAAGCCTGCCTTCGCAGGCTCCGCGGGGGCGGGGATCGGGCGGGAGGCGGGCACGGGACCGGCGCGCGATCGCCGGGGGCTGAAGCCCCCGGCTGGAACCACGCGAAGGCGGCTAAAGCCGGCTCAAGAAACGCGATATTCGACCCGGAGTCCGCGGAGGCGGACTTTGTGCTGTTGTAGCCGCGACTTTAGTCGCCAGGCAACCCCAGCGCGTCATCACCACATCGGGCGGGGGGAGTACTGGGCCCACTGGTTGGGGGTCTCCCAGACGCGGATGTAGGCGAGGTACTCGCCGTCGGGGCCGAGGCGGTCGCGCATCTGCTGAAAGATCCAGCGCGCCTGGTTCTCGGCGCTCGGCTCCAGCTCGGTGAAGGGCGGGAGGTCGTTGATGTTTTCGTGGTCCAGGTGCTCGGCGATCGCGCGGAGGTGGCGTTTGGCCTCCGTGAAGTCGAAGGCCATTCCCCCCTCGCCCACGTCCTCGAAGGCGAGACCGGCCTCCACGACGTAGTGGTGGCCGTGCAGCTTTTCGCACTTGCCGCGGTAGTTGCGCAGGAAGTGGGCGGAGTCGTAGTGGGCCTTGACGTTCAGCAGGAACATGGCGCTATGCGGCGGCCTCCACCGCGATGTAGGGAAGCTGCACGTGGCGCGGCTGCACGGCCGCAAAGAGCACCACGCGCGCCACGTCTTCCGCGCGCAGCATCGCCGCGCGGTCGGGAAGGTCGGCGCGGGAATCGGGGTCGATCGAGTCCCAGAGCGGGGTGTCGGTGGCGGCGGGCTCCACCAGGGTGGCGCGCACGCCGGTGCCGCGCACCTCCTGAAGGAGCACCTCGTGAAGACCGCGCTGCCCGAACTTCGACGCCGAGTACGCTCCGTTCTCCGGGTACGCCACGCGCCCCGCCACCGAGCCGATCTGGATGATGTGCCCCGATCCACGCTCCAGCATCAGCGGGAGAAAGGCGCGCACCAGCAGAAAGGGGGCGCGCAGGTTGGCGGCGATCTGCGCATCGAACGATGCGGGGTCCGTCTCCGCGAGGCGCGCCAGGGCAAAGGCGCCGGCGGCGTTCACCACCAGGTCCGGCGCGTCGCCCAGCAGCTCGCCGACGTAGGTGGCCAGCGTATGCACGGCGGACGGGTCGGAGACGTCGGTGGGCATCGCGTGCCCCCCCACCTCTTCCGCGGCACGGGCGAGGGCGTCGCCGCCGCGCGCGACCATGCCGACCCACGCGCCACTCTCCGCCAGCGCGCGCGCCACCGCCAACCCGATCCCGCGCGACGCGCCCGTCACCAGCGCCGTCCTCCCCCGCATCGAGTCGTCCATTTCCGTCCCCGTGGTCAGACCAGCGAGCCGCCCGTGACCAGCCGCAGGAACTCGTCGCGCGTGCGCAGGTCCTCGCGAAAGATCCCCTTCATGGCGCTGGTGACGGTTTTGGAGTTCTGCTTCTCCACGCCGCGCATCATCATGCACAGGTGCGCGGCCTCGATCACCACGCCCACGCCCTGCGGACGCAGGACGTCCATGATGGCGGAGGCGACCTGCTCCGTCAGCCGCTCCTGCACCTGCAGGCGGCGCGCGAACACCTCCACCACGCGCGGCAGCTTGGAGAGCCCCACGATCTTCCCATCCGGCACGTAGGCGATGTGCACTTTGCCGAAGAAGGGAAGCATGTGGTGCTCGCACATCGAGTACATCTCGATGTCCTTGACGATCACCATGTTGTGGTGGTCTTCCTCGAACACAGCGTCGCCGATCACCTCGGCTACGGACATCTCGTAGCCGCGCGTGAGCCAGCGCATGCTCTTCTCCACGCGCTCCGGCGTCTTGACGAGGCCGTCGCGCTCGGGGTTCTCCCCCAGCTCCACGAGCATCAGGCGCACGAGCTCGTCGAACGCGGGTGCCTCACGGTCAGAGGCGGGAACGATCAATTCGGTCATCTATTCTCCCGTGTACTCCGCGTAGTTGCGCGGCGTCTCCCACAGTACGATGCGCGCCAGCCTGCCCCGGGGCACGCGCGGCGCCAGCTGGTGCCAGATCGCCACCACCAGATTCTCGGTGGAGGGGATCACCCCCTGCAGCCAGGGGACGTCCAGGTTGAGGTTGCGGTGGTCCATCTGTCCGATGACCTCTTCCGCCACGTCGCGCAGCTCGCCCAGGTCCACCAGGTAGCCGGTGCGCGGGTCCGGCTCCCCTTCCACCGTCACGTCCATCTCGTAGTTGTGGCCGTGCCAGTTGGGATGGTTGCATGGCCCGTAGATGCGGGCGTTCTCCTCGTCCGTCATCGCCGGGTTGTGCAGGCGGTGCGCGGCCGAGAAGTGCACCCGCCGTGTGACGCGGACCTTGGGCACGAGCTCACTCCGGGGTTGGTATGCAAGAAAAGGCCAGTCTCGCGACTAGCGAGACCGGCCCCGAGCCAGGACGCACAAGGGAGGATTTTTGAAGCCAGTGTGATACACTGTTTGGGTGACTTCCCCGCGGCTTTCCGCCTTCCTCCGGAGAGGCGTGACGTCTGCCACAAGAGCAGGTCCCTGCTTCAAAACTGTTGGCTCAAAAATGTAGCTCCCCGGTACGCCCGACGGGGATGAAGGTAGGGCGGATGCACGGCGGCGTCAAGGTGGATGCGCGGCACGGGCTCCCCCTCTCCCCGGCCCTCTCCCCCGCAAGCGGGGGAAAGGGTGCACTCCGCGCCCAACCCGGCATCCGTGGCACGGGCGCGATTCATCGCGCCCACCCTCTGCGTGCTGCGACGTTCGTCCCACGCCCCCCCGGTAGGGGCAGACCTGCGTGTCTGCCCTCCCCTGCCATTCTCCGATGTCCGCACCCGGCACCCAAACCCGTAGGGGCAGCCCCGCGTGGCTGCCCGTGCTCTCCCGCGCGACGATCCCTCAGAACAACAACCGGTACACCAGCGCCAGGTTCCGCCCCGGGTTCGGCGCGAAGTCCTTGATGCGGCTGGCAGCGTCGCGGTAGCGCTCGTCCAGCAGGTTGTCGGCGCGCAGGGTGATGGAGTGCACGCGCGCGCTGCGGATCAGGGTGTATCCGACGCTCACGTTCACCAGGTCGTACGCGCCGGTCGGCGTCTCGGTGGCGATGGGGTCGTCGATGCCCTGGCCCTCGCGCGTGGCCACGCGGTTCTGCGCGAAGGCGTGGCGCGCCTCGATCCCCGCGGAGAAGCGGTTGTTGTCGAACCGCGCGGAGGCGCCCAGCCGCGCCGGCGGCATGAACGGCAGGTGCCCGCCGTCGCGGAAGTCGCCGCGCACCAGGTCGCCCGTCACTCCCAGCACCACGTGGCGCGCGACGGTGCCCTCCACCTGCCCCTCCAGCCCCCGCAACTCGGCCCCGCGCTGGTCGTACTCGTAAAAGGGGACGCTGTCGCCCACCTCGTCGTCGAAGCGCTGGCCGCTGAGCAGCGGGTAGATGTAGTTGTCGATGCGGTTGTAGAACGCGGAGAGCTGCGCGTTGATCCGCTCGGACTGGGCGCGGAGCACCGCCTCCAGCCCGCTGTTCGTCTCCACCCCCAGCTCCGGATCTCCGAGCTCGTAGGCGCCCGTCGCGGCGTGGAAGCCATCCGAGAAGAGCTCCTCCACCGTAGGCGCGCGGAACGAGCGGGCCGCGCTCACGTTGGCGGACAGGTGCTCCGCCACCGGCACGCTCAGGCCGATCGACCCCGACAGGTTGTTGAAGTCGCGCGTGACGCCGCCGCCGAAGCGGTCGCCCTCGGCCGCGGACAGGCGGTAGACGTCGTAGCGGGCGCCCGCCTGGAGCTGCGGAGCGCGCTCGCCGCCACCCAGCGAGATCGCCTGGTAGACGAAGAGGCCGCCGTTGCGCGTGTTGGCCGCGGGGGTCAGCGCCTCCTCGCCCTCGGGCGAGTACTGGCGGAAGAGCCCGGAGATGCCGAAGGCGCCGTTCAGGCGGCCGTACGCCGTCTTCGCGATCAGCCCGGCCGTCTGCGTGCGCAGGTTGAAGGTGGTGCCGATCTCGCCGGTGTCCTCCACCTCGTCGTGCGTGTACCACTGCGCGGAGCCCTCGGCGCGCAGGTTGGTGAAGAAGCCGCCGCCCAGCGCCACGTCCGCCCGCGTGGTGCCCTCGTAGCGGTGGCCGCGGATGCTGATCCCCGACTCCGCGTCCGCCGAAGCGGGGAGGCCGTACTCGAAGCCGTAGCCGTTGAAGGCCAGGCCGCCCTGCACCCGCTCGCCGATGTAGCCGGCGCCCGCCTGCCCATAGCGGTTGCGGAAGAAGGTGTTGTCGAGGGTGCCGCCGCCGCCGGTGCGCACGTCGTCCACGTTGCGGTAGCCGCCGCGCCCGCTCACCGCGAACGAGCCGCCGACCGGGAGGATCAGCTCGGCCGTGGCCGCGCCGCCGGGGTTCACCGACTCGCCCTGCACCGCCACGTACCCCTCGGCGTGCGTGGGCACGGTGGTGGGGATGTTCTGCGCGATGACGTTCACCACGCCGCCCAGCGCGTTGCTCCCGTACAGCAGCGACGCCGGCCCGCGCACCACTTCCAGTCGCGTGGCGGCGAGCGGATCGATGGAGAGCGAATGGTCCGGCGACGATGCGGAGAGGTCGCCCGTTCGCTGGCCGTTCTGCAGCACCAGCACGCGCTCGCCGCTCAGCCCGCGGATGACGGGGGTGGAGGCGGCGGGGCCGGAGTAGCGCACTGAGAGCCCCGGCTGCGTGGACAGCGTCTGCGCCACGCTCGTGCCCAGGTTGCGCTCTAGCTCCTTCCCTGAGATCTCCGCGGTCGACTGCGTGATGCGGAGCGGGTCCGCGCTCCCCGGCGACGCGGTGACGTTGATCCCCTCGATGGCGAGCGGCGTGGCGCGCATGCGGATCTCCACTGTCACCGCCGCGCCCGACTCCGGGACGACGACGACGGAGTGCGCGGGCGCGTAGCCCAGAAGCGTGGCGTCCAGGTGGTACGTCCCCGGGCGCAGCGCGCGGAAGGTGAAGGAGCCGTCGCCGCCCGTGGTGATGGAGCGGCTGATCTCCGCGATGGTGACGCGGGCGTTGGGGAGCGGGGCGCCATCGCGAGCGTCGCGCACGACCCCCGTGATGGGACCCGCGTCGTCGGCGTGCGCCGCCGAGGGGGCCAGCCATGCGAGCGCGGCCGCGGCGACCGCGGACCGCACGAAAGTACGAAACTTCATGTTCCACTCCTGGACGGACAGATCGGATGCACCCCGGGCATTCGCGCGCGGGGTGTGGTCACGGTGCGCGGCCCGAACGGGCGCCGCGGTCGTCAGGAGATGCTGGGAGGTCCGCGCGGAAGGGAGGGCGACGCCGCCAGCAGACGGCGCGCGATGCTCGGCGGTGCCGCCGGGATCGCGTTCTCAGTGAAGCCGGCGCGCAGCGCGATGCCGCGCTCCGGAAGCGCGAGCGTGCCGTTCGCCAGCGTCTGGCAGAAGGCGCAGTCGCGCGGGTGCTCGGGAACCGGCGCGCGGTCGTCCTCCGAGCCCGGCGCCCTGATCGTGATACCAGCCGGCGCGAGCGGCGCCGAACGGTGCAGCAACGCCCCCAGGTCGCCGCCCAGCACATGGGCAAGAGCGGCGATCAGCAGGAACAGTCGGGCGTTGGGGCGGTGTTTCATGATGTGCGGGGTACCCCTCGCCCGCGGCGGGGGTTCCCGCCGTGGACGGCCGAGCTCACGCCAGGAAGCTCCGCAGCCGCGCGAGGTTGGCGCGGTCGGTGGCGGCGTGGTCGTCACCTTTTGGCGTCTCCAGCACCTTGGGAAGCGAGGCGAGCCGCTCGTCCGTCATGATGCGCCGGAACGGCTCGTCGCCGAGAGACCCTTCGCCGATCGCCTCGTGGCGATCCTTTTTGCTGCCGAAGGGGCACTTGGAGTCGTTCAGGTGCAGGAGGCGCAGCCGATCGAGCCCCACCGTGTCGGCGAGCCGCGCGATGACGCCGTCGTAGTCCGCGCGCAGGTCGTAACCGGCGGAATAGACGTGGCAGGTGTCCAGGCACACGCCCACACGGTGGCGTTGAAGGGGCGAGATTCGTTCAATGATCTCCGCCAGCTCTTCAAAGGTCGAGCCCAGCACACGCCCGGCGCCCGCCGTGGTCTCCAGCAGCACCATTGTGGACCCGGGCACCTCTTCCAGCGCCTGCTCGATCAGTGCTGCGTTCTGTGCCAGCCCGCGCGCCATGTCGCTGTCGGTGGCGTTGCCCGGGTGCGTGACGAGCGCATCGAGACCCAGCCGCTCCGCCCGTCGCAGCTCGCCCCTGAACGCCTCCATCGACCTGTCGCGCAGCACCGGATCGGCGGTGGCGAGGTTGATGAGGTACGAGTCGTGGGCGTTGGTGAAGCCGATCGCCAGCGCCGTGATCGCCGCACGGAACGTCGCGCAGTCCTCCTCCCCCACCTCCACCTCGGCCCAGCGGTTGGGCTGCTTGGTGAAGATCTGGATGGCGGTGGCGCCGATCTCCTCGGCGCGCCCCGGTGCGTTGCAGCACCCGCCGGCGGTGGACACGTGGGCTCCCAGCAGCATCGATTCGTCGGTTGGAGGAGGCGCGAAAGTATACGGAGTTTACGAACGGCAGTGCCAAGTGCCAAGTGCCGAGTGCCGAGTGCCGAGTGAAGAGGCGCGGGCTTGGGAGGGTTATTCCAGGTGAGTAGTATAGAACGCTTTGAGGACCTTATTGCCTGGCAGAAAGCACGAGTACTTACCAGGGACGTGTATGAAGTTACGCGAGAGCAGGCTTTTGCCCGCGATTTTGGCCTGTCAGGGCAGATACAGAGGGCAGCCGTCTCCGTCATGTCAAATATAGCGGAAGGCTTCGCGCGGCGCGGCCTTGGAGAATTCTCACAATTTCTGATTATTGCCAAGGCATCATGTGCGGAGTTGCGTTCACAATTGTATGTTGCTCTTGACGTAGGCTATTTACGACAAGCACGCTTCGATGCATTAATGTCTCAAGCCGAAGAAGTAGCCCGCGTCCTGAGTGGCTTACGAGCCTCGATAGAAAAGCAACGCAATACCCAGCGTACCAAA
>DASWNZ010000067.1:0-38765 GCA_036398975.1 Longimicrobium sp. | reverse complement strand
CTTCGGGGAGGGAGCCGCCGAAGGCGAGCTCGGTGACTGGGGCGAAGTCGTAACAAGGTAGCCGTAGGGGAACCTGCGGCTGGATCACCTCCTTTAGAGCGGCGAGTAAGCTTCCTTCTGGGAAGCAGAAAGCTCTCGAAGTCGACCCACGGACACCCTGCCCTGGTTTCTCGGGCCTGTAGCTCAGTTGGTTAGAGCGCACGCCTGATAAGCGTGAGGTCGGCCGTTCGAATCGGCCCAGGCCCATTGCAGTAGATCGAAGCCCCACGACACCTTTGCGCGTCGTGGGGCTTTGTCGTGTCTAGAACCGGGCGGCTTGCCCGCAAGCGCGAGTGACAGTGCCAGCCGGACCGCCTTACTTAACGAACACACCGACCGCGTAGGAACAAAGTCGGGTGTCACACTCCGCCATCTCCACTGCAATAGTGTAGGTGCCGCTCCGCGCCGGGATGTAGACCACGGTCGGAGTATCGTCCACCGCACGGTCACTCTCAAGTTCGCGCGTGATTCTGTAGTCGTATATGGCGAGATCAACGTCGGTGCAGTCGTTGTCACAGGCACCGACGAACGCGTAGGTGCGGCCCGCAGTCAGCGCGATCCGGAAAACCCCCGGCTCTCCGTCTTCGGCAAACCCGGTACGGAGCTCCCCAACTTGGCGGTAGCCGAGCCTGGTCATCGACGGCGTCCTTGCCCGAATCTGCCGCGTGGACTGCTCGATGTACCTCGTCGAGGTGCCACTCGCCGTGCTCCTGCCAGTACGCGGAGCCGTTCCCCCGCCACCCTCGGCGCGGTCTGCACCCGATGCCGCTCGCGGTGGCGCGAGGCTGGCGGTGAAGCGTCGTGGAGCCCCTCCGGTGGACAGCAGTGGCCGCACGTAGCGCGTGGGAACGGCTAAGTTCAGATTCTGCCCCTCGCTGACGAACGATGTCGCAACGCCGATCACTGCGCCGTCAGTGTTGAGCACTGGGCCACCCGACGATCCGTGGCTGATAGGTGCGGTGATCTGGAGCAGCTGCCGGCCTGCCAGAGTTCGGCGGGCCGAAAGCATCCCGTCGCTGAAGGTGCGCTCCAGCCCAAGCGGGTTGCCCATCACGTAGACGTTGTCACCCATCTGCACTGTGCTGTCCGCGCCGAGCGTGAGGAACGCCTGCCTCTCGACTGGGATCTTGAGCACTGCGAGATCGCGCTGCGGGTCCGCCGTTACCAGGAAGACGTTGTCATACGCGGAGCTGTCCGCCAGCTCGATTCGGAGGCTGTGCGCACCCTCGACCACGTGGTAGTTGGTCACGAGGACACCGTCCGCGCTCACGAAGAACCCGGAGCCCGTCCCAACGGTCGTGCCGGATACGTCGCGTGAGGTGACGGTGACCAGGGCCGCAGCCGCGGCGCGCGCGATGTCGCGCGGGGCGACACCCTGAGCGGTGAGCGTAGGTCCGTAGCCTGCCTCGAGCAGCAGGATTCCAATCAGCAGGCGCAGTTGCTTGTTCATACGAGGGGAGGGTGGGAGTAGGCGCGGAGGGTGTCTGACGCGGCGGTGTCCAGTTCAACGAGTGTACGCAGGTTAGTTCGACCTCTTGGTGAGTAGCGCCACTATTATTGTAGTCGGAACGGGTATCCGTGTTTCCCTCCTCGTGAGATCGCGGAGAGGCAGGAGGATTCGTCTTATGCGCGATCTACGTGAAGCCGCGCATCCCGCGTTCCGGCAATTTCGTAGCACTTCCGCACTTCCGCCAGAGTTGTGAAATCGAAGTGGGGGGCGTGTTGTGCCGGTACCACAGAACGTGCTGCAACACCCCCCTCACTTGCCTGATCAGCGTCTAGGAGATCTGAAGACACCGTTAGGCCGGCACGTGCACGCGCTCCTTGATGTGCTTGAGATTCGCCACGATCGTGACCGTCATCACCACCAGGAGCGACCAGGAGCTCCACTTTCCCACGTGCACGGTGGTCCACGCGCCCAGCTGATCCGGATACCTCCAGATGCCGAAGAAGGTGCTGATGTTTTCGGCGAGCCATACAAAGAAGCCGATCAGGAGAAACGACACCAGCAGCGGCATCCCGCGGTCGCAATCCAGTGGGCGGAACAGCACGGTGGTGCGGGCATACAGCCCCAGCGCAAGCGCGGCGAGGTGCCAGCGCAGATCCGCGATGTAGTGGTGCGTGAAGAAGTTCGCATAGATCGCCAGCGCGGTCAGCCCCGCCATCCAGTAGGGCGGGTGATGCCGGATCCGCAGGTCGAAGAGCCGCCACGCCTGGATGATGTAGCTCCCCACGGCCGCGTACATGAAGCCGGCGAAGAGCGGAACCCCGAGCACCTTGCTGTAGGCGAAGTCCGGATAGCTCCACGAGCGGATGGCGTCGGACGTCTTGAACACCTCGAGCGCGAAGCCGATTACGTGGAAGATGGTGATGGCCTTCAGCTCGTCCCACGTTTCGAGCCCCGTCCACAACATCCCGATCTGGATCGCAAGTGCGATGAGGAGCAGGAGGTCGTAGCGCGGAATGCCCAGGATGCCCGCACGTGGGACGGCGAACACGGCCACGAAGAACAGCCCGGCGAACAAGCATGCGCGTGCGTTCTTGATGCCGAACCAGAGGAACTCGATCAGCGCGCGCCGCCACCGGGAGCGCCGCGGCTGCGATGGTGCCGCGAACGCCGGCTCCTCCGCGCCCTCTCGCGCGGTCAGGTGAGCGCCAGGGCTCGAGTCAGCAACGATGGAATGTGACCGGCTATACCTCCCCAGCATCCAATTCCTCCGGCGGTAGTGGCTCAAAGAATCCGGGTGCGAAGGGTTCGACGGATGTGGTAGACGGCACCCATCATTGGCACTTGATGCAGATGTTGGGCTCAGTGGCTCCCTGGAGCCGGCGCACGGGCCTTGCTCCTGCGGTTCGCGATCCTCTGTTCCCGTTCGCGCCCTCCTAACCCGCGGAAGCATCGCCCATGAGCTCTACCTACAAGCCCCACGGCTACACCACCGTCTCGCCTTACCTCATCGTCGACGGTGCCGGCGCGACCATCGATTTCCTGGTGCGCGTCTTCGGCGCCGTCGAGCTGCGCCGCTTCGCGGACGACGCAGGCAAGCTGATGCACGCCGAGGTCCGCATCGACGACACGGTCATCATGCTCGCTGACGGCGCCGAGGGGTGGCCGCCGGTCCCCTCGCACGTGCACGTCTACGTCGGGGACGTGGACGACAGCTACAGGCGCGCGCTGGATGCGGGCGCAACCTCCGTGCAGGAGCCGGTCAAAAGGGATGACCCCGACAAGCGCGGCGGCGTCAAGGACCCGGGCGGCACCACGTGGTGGATCGCGACCATGATGGGGTAGCCCCGCACATGGGCGACGACATCCTGTTGCCGATCGATTGGATCACGCGCAGAGTCGGGGTCGCGCCGCTGCTGCTCGCCGTGCCCCCCAGCGCAGGCCTGCCGTTGCCCGCCGTGCTCTGGTTCCACGGGCTGAGCGTGGACAAGGAGACGCATCGCAAGGAGCTGGAGCGGATCGCGGGGGCGGGGTTCCTGGCGGTGGGGGTGGATGCGGCGGGGCACGGCGAGCGGCGGCTCCCCGATCTGGACGCGCGCATCGACGTGTCCCGCGAGGAGACGATCCGCTTCATGCTCGGGCTGGTGGAGGAGACGGCGCGTGAGGTGCCCGGGATCGTGAGGGCGCTGGTGGACGAGGGGCTCGCGGACGCCGAGCGGGTAGCGCTGGTGGGGATCTCGATGGGCGGCTGCGTCGTGTACCGCGCGCTGCTGGAGGAGCCGCCGGTGCGGGCGGCGGTGGCGATCCTCGGCTCGCCGGAGTGGCCGCGGCCGGACAGCCCGTACCACCGGCTGGACGCATTCCGCAGGGTCGCGCTCCTTTCGATCACGGCGGAGAACGACGAAAACGTGCCGCCCGGCCCCGCGCGCGAACTTCACCGCAGGCTCGGCGAATCGGAACGGGCGCGCTACGTGGAACTGCCCGGCGCCGTGCACCTGATGGGTGAAGCGGACTGGGAGCGGACGATGGAGGAGATGCTCCGCTGGCTCGTGCTGCACGTCGCGTAGAGCCGCGAAACAGCAGACGCCGGCCGTGCTCCGCGACCACCACGTCGCGCATCGCGCGGCCGGCGTTGCACTTCCATCAGATGGCGGCGCGAGAGCATCTAAGTGGATGCAGGAGCGTAGCTTCGTTGATGATGCTTCTGGCTCGGTATCTGCATTTTGCGCCCCACGTGAGTTGAAGGTCCGCCCCCGTCCGATCGCCCGCACAGCGAGAGAGCTCCACCGATGAAGCTGGTGATCTTTGGCCTTACCATCAGCTCGTCGTGGGGGAACGGCCACGCGACGCTCTGGCGGGGGCTTTGCCGCGCGCTTGCCAGGCAGGGGCACCGTGTGGTCTTCTTCGAGCGCGACGTTCCCTACTACGCCGGCAGCCGCGACCTGTGGGAGATCCCCGGCGGCGAGCTGGTCCTCTACCGCGACTGGGACGAGGTGCTCCCCGCCGCGCGCCGCCACGCGGCCGAGGCGGACGTGGCGATGGTCACCTCGTACTGCCCGGACGGGATCGCCGCCACCGAGCTGGTGCTGGACTCGCCGGCGCCGGCGCGCGTCTTCTACGACCTGGACACCCCCGTCACCCTGGATGCGCTGCGCAGCGGGGCGCCGGTGTCGTACATCGGCGAGCGCGGGCTGCGCGACTTCGACCTGGTGCTCTCCTTCACCGGTGGGGCGGCGCTGACGCAGCTTCGCACCACGCTGGGGGCGCGGCGGGTGGCGCCGCTGTACGGGCACGTCGACCCCGAGGTGCACCGGCCCGTGGCGCCTCTCGAAGGAGCGATGGCGGACCTTTCGTACCTGGGCACGTACGCGGCGGACCGGCAGGCGGCCGTGGAGGCGCTGCTGCTGGAACCGGCGCGCAGGCTGCCGGAGCGGCGCTTCCTCATCGGCGGCGCGCAGTATCCGCAGGACTTCCCGTGGACGCCCAACCTCTTCTTCATGCAGCATCTTCCGCCGGCGCAGCACCCGGCGTTCTACTGCTCGTCGCGCCTCACGCTCAACGTCACGCGCCGCGCGATGGCGGAGATGGGGTACTGCCCGTCCGGCCGGCTCTTCGAGGCGGCGGCGTGCGGGGTGCCGATCCTGACCGACACGTGGGCGGGGCTGGACGAGTTCTTTGCGCCCGGCGAGGAGATCCTGACCGCGGGGAGCACGGACGAGGCGATGGCGGCGCTCGCGGTGCCGCACGAGGAGCTGGCAAGGATCGCGCGGGCGGCGCGCGAGCGGACGCTGGAGGAGCACACGTCGGACAGGCGCGCGGAGGAGCTGGTGAGGGCGGTGGAGGCGGCGAACGAGCAGGCTCTCGCGATGGAGGTGTGAGGATGTGGGGAATCATCCCGGCCGCGGGCGCCGGAACCAGGATCCAGCCGCTCGCGTTCTCCAAGGAGCTCCTCCCCGTGGGGAGCCGCTTCGACGATGGCGTGGAGCGGCCGCGCGCCGTGAGCGAGTACCTGGTGGAGCGCATGATCCGCGGCGGCGCGGACAAGATCTGCTTCGTCATCTCGCCCGGGAAGTCGGACATCCTGGGCTACTACGGCGGCGGCGTGGGGAGCGCGCACGTGTGCTACGCCGTGCAGCCGAAGCCCGCCGGCCTCTGCGACTCCATCTTCCGCGCCCTCCCGCTCCTGGCCGAGGACGAGACGGTGCTGGTGGGCCTCCCGGACACTATCTGGTTTCCCGAGGACGGGCTGCGCGACCTTCCGGACGGCGCCTTTTCGTTCCTCCTCTTCCCGGTGGAGCGGCCCGAGTTCTTTGACGCAGTGGTGACGGACGCCGCCGGGCGCGTGCGCGAGATCCAGGTGAAGCAGCCGGGCGCGGAGAGCCACTGGGTGTGGGGCGCCTTCAAGCTCCCCGTCGCCATCCTGCGCGAGCTGCACGACCTCTGGCTGGAGCGCGGCCGGCGCGACGAGTACATCGGCACGCTGGTGAACGCCTGGCTGGCGCGGGGCGGGGAAGCGCTCGGCATCCCCGCCGGCGAGTCGTACGTGGACGTGGGGACGCTTCACGGCTACCGCGAGGCGATCCACCTGCTGGAGGAGCGCCCGGCACCCTCCGGGCTCCCGACCGTGGCGGCCTTCGTGTCCGCCGTACCCGCGCCGCCGCCCGTGGCGGAGGTGTCCCTTTGAGCGCGACGGAAATGACCGCAGCTTCCATGACCCCGCAGGAGGTCCGCGAGCAGGTGGAGCGGCTCGGCCCCTGGTTCCACAACCTGGAGTTGATGGGGGTGCGCACCGCGCCGAACCACTTCCTGGGTGACTACCCCGCGATGAAGTTCCGCAACTTCGCCCACGCCATCCCCGCGGACCTTTCCGGGAAGTCGGTGCTGGACGTGGGGTGCAACGCCGGCTTTTACTCGATGGAGATGAAGCGGCGCGGCGCCGAGCGCGTGGTGGGGATCGACAGCGAGGACCTGTACCTGGAGCAGGCGCGCTTCGCCACCGCAGTTAACGGGATGACGGACATCGAGTTCCACAAGATGTCCGTGTACGACGTGGCGTCGCTGGGCGAGAAGTTCGACTTCGTGATCTTCATGGGCGTCCTCTACCACCTGCGCCACCCGCTCCTTGCGCTCGACCTGCTGCGCGAGCACGTGGTGGGCGACCTGATGCTCTTCCAGAGCATGCTGCGCGGGTCGAAGGAGGTGGAGCCGGTGGCGGCGGACTACGAGTTCCAGGAGGAGGAGCACTTCGACCGGCCGGGGTACCCCAAGATGCACTTCATCGAACACCGCTACGCGCACGACCCCACCAACTGGTGGGCGCCCAACCGCGCCTGCGCCGAGGCGATGCTGCGCAGCTCGGGCTTCGAGATCGTGCAGCAGGCCGAGGACGAGGTCTTCCTCTGCCGCCGCGCGGAGATCATCGACGGCGAGCCGCGGGCGGTGTACCCGGCGCGGTAGGCCCTCACCCCCAGCGTCGCTCCGCGACGCTTCCCCCTCCCCCAAACTGCCTGGGGGAGGGGGTTTTTTGCGTCCGTGCGCGGCCCTGGTCCCATGGGCGGACACCTGGCGCGTTTCGCGGCTAATCCGTCGTTCATGTATGTCTTGCAACCTTTCCGGGTCCGCTTCCGTCCTATATCGCGAGCACCACGGTGTGCTCCTGAAACCTGAAACCTGAATGGAGGTTGTAATGTCCGCCAAGATCGCCAGCGTCGTCCGCTACGTGTTCGTGTCCACCATGGTTACCGGCCTGATCGTCGCCGGGCTCGATTCGGCGTCGGGCACCGAGGAGCGTCTCGGTCTGACGGAGTGCGGCTGGGAGGGGAATCCGTGCGAGCTCGCCCCGCTCGTGGTGAAGGCCCCGCGCACGCAGGACGCCGCCCCGCAGGATGATGCCCGCGAGACGCTGATTGCGCGGCGCTGACTTCCGGCGAAGCCTCCGGCGCCGGTCAGCGGCGCGGCGCGAGGATCGTCCACGATGAACGGCCCCCTCCGGTTTCCGGCGGGGGCCGTTTCATTGCATCTCCATCGCCGAATGCCACCTAAACCAGGAGACGGAGTGATGGAGCGCGTGCTGATCGCGGGGTGCGGATACGTGGGCTCGGCGCTGGCCGCGCGCCTCGCCGCGGATGGCGACGAGGTGTGGGGGATGCGCCGCTCGCCCGACGGCCTCCCCGCGGGTGTGCACCCCCTCGCCGCGAACCTGCGCGACCCGACGACGCTGGCGGGGCTGCCGGATGGACTCACCACCGTCTTCTACACGGCGGCGGCGGATGGCGGATCGGAGGACGACTATCGCGCGGTGTACGTGGACGGGCCGCGGAACCTGCTGGGGGCGCTCAAGGCGCAGGGGCAGCGGCCCCGGCGCGTGATCTTCACTTCCAGCACCAGCGTCTACGGCCAGTCCGGCGGCGAGTGGGTGGACGAGGAGTCGCTCGCGGAGAGCGCCGGCTTTCGTGGGCGCACGATGCTGGAGGGCGAGTCGGTCGTCCTCGGCGGACCGTTTCGCGGCGTGGTGCTGCGGTTGGGCGGGATCTACGGGCCGGGCCGCTCGAGCTACATCGACCGCGTGCGCTCCGGCGCGGCCGAGTGCCCGGCCGTCACCACGTACACCAACCGCATCCACCGCGACGACTGCGCCGGCGCCCTCCGCCACCTGATGCAACTGCCCTCGCCCGAGTCGATCTACATCGGCGTGGATCGCGAGCCGGCGGACAGCTGCGACGTCCTGCACTGGCTCGCGGCGACGCTGGGCCAGCCTGTGCCGCGCCGTGCGGAGGCGGCCGTTCCTCCGCGCAGCAACAAGCGCTGCCGCAGCGACCGGCTCGCATCATCCGGTTATACGTTCCGCTATCCCACCTACCGCGAAGGGTTCGCGGCGCTGTTCTGATCCTGCTGCGGGAGCGGGGTCCTGCGAATGGCCGGGCACGGGCAGACACGCGGGTCTGCCCCTACGGGATGTGTGCGCAGAGCGGCAATTACGGTGCGGCGCGGGGTTCAGTCGCCGGTGAAATCCTTCTTCAGCAGCGAGATCTGGGCGGTGTGGGCGAGGTTGTGCTGCACGATGCCGTGGAGGAGGACATAGAAGGATACGCCGCTTCCCAGCGGCGCGTCGCGCGCTTCGCCGAGGATCTCGCCGAGGGCGTCGGCCTGGAAGCGCTCCACCTCCGCGAGCAGCTCGCCATGGGCGGCTTCCAGGCGCTCCATGGCCTCGCGCCACGCGTCGTCGGTCGGAATGGGAGGAGCGGGCCAGTCGCCGTCCTCCGGCTCGCGCGCGACGCGGGTGCGCAGGCGGCGGAGGACCTCGCGCTGCCAGCTCGTCATGTGCAGCACGATCTCCCAGATGCTGTGCGCGCGCGCGATAGGACGGCGCGACGCCTGCTCTGCCGTCACGCCGCGCAGCACCGTCATCGTCGGATCGCCGTACCACGGGTCGCCGTCGTGCGCGCGGGCGAGCTGGTCGGCGATGGCGCGGATCTCGTTCATGTTCAGCCGGGTTCGAGGGAGGTGAAGACGATCATCGCGCAAAAGGCCATCAGCATCACGACGGTTATGACGGCGTGGAAGCGCGGGTGGCGGATCAGGGCGCCGCTCAGGATCAACAGGAGGAAGCCGGCCTCGAAGGGGCGGTCCTCGGTGAGGAGAGGCGCGCCCTGCACCGCGATGTTGCGCACCACGTTGGCCGCCACCGCGGCCGCACCGACCGCAAAAAACCAGGGGCGCACCGAATAGTAGTGGTCGTACATCGACACGGTCGCCACGTCGTCGTCGAAGTCGGGGAAGACCAGCACCGCCATCAGGTACAGGAGGATGGGCGCGAGCAGGAAGACCAAGAACGAGAAGAAGTTGCCGAGGATCGCATCGTCGTAGTCGTAGGTGGACCACCAGAACTGGATGTGCGCCAGGAACGCGACCGCCGCGGTCACCAGCGACACCCAGTAGATCCTGACCCGCGCGCGCGCCACGATCAGCCGCGCGACGCTGGAGAGGAGGTGCGAGAGTCCCATCCCGATGATGATGGAGACGAGGACGGAGAGGTATTCGGCTTTGTTCATTGGGCGGATGCAGGAGGCTGGGCGTTCGCGCAGGGTACGCGTCCGTCCTCGCGCGCGCAACGATGCCGAAGCCGGATGCGTGAAGCCCCTCCCCCGCACGGCGCGGAGGAGGGGCTTCAGCTGTGCAACGGCGGTGGGCTTCACCCTTCCGGTGGATCGTTCGGAATCGGGTTGCCGTTGGCGTCCAGCGGGCGCTTCGACAGGTCCTCGCCGGTGTACTCGGCGTCCAGCAATTTCTGAAGCCAACCCAGCACGCGATCCGAGGAGGCCGGGGCCTCGTCAGGGTGCCGTTTCGCGAGCTCCACGAGCTTCTCGAGCTCCGCGCGGGCCTCGGCGTGGCCCTCGGGCAGCATCTCGCTCAACGATGGGAGCGGCTTCGGCGTGCCGTACGGCGGTCCCTTCTCAGCCACGTACCCCCACGGGTGTTTTGCCAGGTAGTAGAGCGCGAGCTGCTGGCGAGTCTTGTAGTTCGGCTGGACATCGCCGCCCAGGAAGTTGACGATCGTCTGCGGCGACAATTTCTTCTTGCCGGTCAGCTTGGCCACCGCCGCTATAGTCTTGCGATACGGGCGCTGTTCGCGATACCACACACGCAGGACATCCAGAGGAATGTCTTGCCAGCGATGGCTGCGCTCGTACTTCCCGGGCGTCCCCGGCGGTCCATTCTGTCCACTATTATGGTTGTTCATAGGAGATTGTAGTCGCCGCCGTCCAGAGTTGCAAGAGTGGACGGGCGCATCGTGCGAACTCCGCCACGCGGCGTACAGACAGAGGTCTCACGCGGAGACGCGGAGGCGCAGAGGGGGCTAAAACAGCGGGCTCACACAGAGCCTCAGAGGTGAACAGCAAGAAAGAGAGGGCACGGTGTTCTCCGTGCCCTCTCCTTTTATCTCTGCGGCTCTGTGTGAAACGGCAGTTGCGATCCTTGTGCAGCTACAGGTTCTCGGCGACCCAGTTCGTCATCATGGTGAAGAGGTGCTGCGAGGTGACGCCGCCGGAGATGCCGTGGTTGCGGTTCGGGTACATCATGAAGTCGAACTGCTTGTTGGCGGCCTGCAGGGCATTCACGAGCTGCGTCGAGTTCTGGAAGTGCACGTTGTCGTCGCCCGTGCCGTGCACCAGGAGGAAGCGGCCGCGCAGGTTGGCCGCGTTGCTCACCGGCGCGTTGCGGCGATAGCCCTCGGCGTTCTCGCGCGGGGTGCGCATGAAGCGCTCGGTGTAGATGGTGTCGTACAGGCTCCAGTCCACCACCGGCGCCACCGCGATCCCCGCCTTGAACGGGCTGCCCGGCGCGAACATCGCCGACGCCGTCATGAAGCCGCCGTAGCTCCACCCCCAGATGCCGATGCGGCTCGCGTCAACCCACGGCTGCTGGGTCAGGTGGCGCGCCGCCTGGATCTGGTCCGCCGTCTCGACGGCGCCGAGCTTCAGGTACGTGGACTTCTTGAAGGCGCTGCCGCGCGCGCCGGTGCCGCGGTTGTCCACGCTCACCACCACGTAGCCGCGCTGCGCAAGCATCTGGTGCCACAGGTAGCGGGTGCCGCCCCACGAGTTCATCACCGTCTGCGAGCCGGGGCCGCCGTACACGTACATCAGCACCGGGTACTTCTTGCTGGGGTCGAAGTTGGCGGGCTTGATCGTCCACCCGCGCAACTCCGTGCCGTCCGGCGTGCGGAAGGAAAAGAACTCCGGCTTGCGGATTCCGAGCGACTCCACCGTCTGGCGGACGCGCGCGTTGTCCACCAGGGTGCGCACCACGGCGCCGTCGCCGGTGTTGTGCAGGCGGATCGACGGCGGCGTGCCCCCGCTGGAGTAGGTGTCCAGGAAGTACGGCGAGCCGGTGGAGATACGCGCCGCGTGCGTGCCGGGCTCGCGCGTTACCTGCTGCTGTCTGGTGCCGTCCAGCTTCACGCGGAAGAGCTGCGTCTGCTCCGGCGTGGGGGCGTGGGCGCCGAAGTACACGCGGCCGCCCCGCTCGTCCACCGCGGTGATGCTGGTGACGTCCCACTGCCCGCGCGTGATCTGGCGGACGTTCCGGCCGTCGCGGCTCACCAGGTACAGGTGGTTGTAGCCGTCGCGCTCGCTGGTGAAGAGGAAGTCGCGTCCCCCGTTCACCCAGTGGAAGTCGTCGTCCACCTCTACCCACGCCGGATCCGTGTCGGTGAAGACGGTGCGGCTGGCGCCGGTGCGCGCGTCGCCCAGCATCACCTCCAGGCGGTTCTGGTGCCGGTTGAGGCGCTGGATCACGATCTCGTTGGGCGACTCGGCCCACTCCATCCGCGCCAGGTACACCTCCGGGTCGTTCCCCGTGTCCACCCAGCGCGTCGCCCCGCCCGCGACCTCCACCACGCCAACCTTGGCGATGGCGTTGGGGGAGCCCGCCTTGGGGTAGCGCAGACTGACGACGCGCGCGTAGGCGCTGTCCGTGTCGTTGATCCAGTTGAAGGTCTGCTCGCGGCTGGCATCGAGGCGCCAGAAGGCGATGCGCGCCCCGTCCGGGCTCCAGCGCCACCCGTCCTGCAGCCCCAGCTCCTCTTCGTACACCCAGTCGAAGGTGCCGTTGATGATCTGGTCGCTCCCGTCGCTCGTCAGCCGCGTCTCCCGCCCCGTGGCTAGGTCGGTGACGTAGATGTCGTGGTCGCGCACGAAACCCACCCGCCGCGCGTCGGGCGAGAGCTTGGCGAACATCTGCCACCCCGGCCGGGTGGAGGCGGGGGTGAGCCGCCCCGTGTCCAGGTCGTAGACGTAGTAGATACCCTTGGTGTTCTCGCGCCACACCGGCTGCGAGTTCGTGTAGAGGAGCAGCTTTCGCTCGTCGGGCGTCCAGCTGTAGTCCTCGATCTCGATGGGCTTCTGCTGGCCCGCCGGCACCAGGCGCGATCCGTCCACCAGGCGCGTCTTGGCGCCGGTGCGCGCGTCCTCTGCCACCAGGTCCGTGGTCCCGTCCGCGCGCGCGTCGACGTACGAGTAGCGCTGCCCGTCTCGCATCCACTGGAGCGCGGGGAGCCCCTCCGTGCGGAAGTCGCGGCCGGCGAAGATGCGCTCCACCGAGAGCGTCGGCTGCTGCGCCCGTGCCGGCGCGAGCGCGGCGAGCGCAAAGATCCCGGCTGCGATGGCCGGGCGGGCCCGTGTCAGCATGTATTCCTTGCTCGGGTTGGGTATTCGTGCGGGAGTGGCGTCACATGATGTGGGTTGGTACGGCGCCGCGCCAGGGAGGTTCCGGGAAGATGCTGAAATTTTAACATCGAGGGGTGCGTGAGTGCGTCGATGTGTGAGTTCGCTAGTCAGACAAGCTCGACTTTGAGTGTGCGGCCGACGGCGCGGGCCGCCCTCTGAAGGGTATCGAGCTGCACCTTGTTGTTATTCGGATCGAGGAGTCTGTCCACCTGTGTGCGGCTCGTGTGCATCCGCTCGGCCATTCCCACCTTGCTGATGCCGTGCGCCTTCATCGCCTGCTCGATCTGCCACGCGAGAACCCGCTTCTGCGCGAGGAGCTCGACCTCGTCGCGGAGGCCTTCCTCTTCAAGGAAACTCTCGAACGAACTTCCGATGTGTGGATTGGTCATTGTCCCAGCTCACGTTTGCGTTTCCGAGCGAGTTCCAGTTCCTCTTTCGACGTTTTTTCAGACTTCTTGATGAAGCCGTGCAGCAGTACCATCTGGCCATCGGCAAAACAGAAGAGTACACGCGCTGTCCGCTTGTCTTCGAGGTCGCTGCGCACCTCCAGCAGACCACCGCCCATCGCGCGGCATGTGGGCATCCCGACGGGCCAGCCGAATTCGACCACGGCGATGTCGGTTCCGATCGTCCTCCGGTCCTCCCTGCTCAAGCTCTGAAGCCAATCCCGCACCGGCTCCACACCAGTTCGGCTCTTCCAGAAGCGAGCGGGGACCCGCTTGCGTGCATCCGCCATTCGGCACCTCCGCACTCCTAATTGTACCTTGTGAGGTGCAGACGTGTCAAGTTAGCGTGTGTTGAGACGCTTGCCGGTGACGAGCTCGTCTTCTATTCTATGATAGTTCTTTTTGAGCCCTAACGCATTTTTCCGAACGTCTCCGGCTTGAACATGAAAACAAATCCTCTCCGCATTTCCGGGCCGTGGGACGAGGGTTTCACGCTCGACGTACACACGGTCAGCGCCGAGTACCTCGGGGACGACGTTCATGGACATCCGCAGTTCGATACCACTCGGTCCGAGATCGGCGAGTCCCTCTATCGACTGAAGTACAGGGGGGAACGAGAGGCTAGTGCGACGTTAGCGAATGTCGCCGCGGAGTTCGCGCGGCTGCGAGGCTTCGCCGTGGATGTGGTTGTGCCCGTTCCGCCCAGCAGAGTACGTTCCTTTCAGCCGCTCGCCGCCATCGCGTCCCGTCTGGCAGCGAACCTTGGTGCCGGATACGATCCCAAGAGTCTCCGGAAGATCAGGGAGACTCCCGAACTCAAACGCATGGCTGATATGGCTGAACGCGAAGCCGCGCTGGCTGGTGCTTTCGCGGTACGCGGGAGCGCGCTCACGGGGAAGCATGTCCTTCTCTTCGACGACCTGTATCGCTCCGGCGCAAGCATGAGAGAGGCGGCCCGAACCCTGCGCACGCAGGGAGGTGTCGCGTCGCTCCGGGCACTCGCCCTCACCCGAACCAGGACCAGATCATGACTCGCGTTTTCCTCGGCGGGTCGCGAAAGGTATCGCGGCTGAACGAGTCGATCCGCGCGCGGCTCGGTGAGATCGTCCGCCGGAATCTGCAGATCGTGATCGGCGATGCGAACGGCGCGGATCGGGCGATGCAGCGGCAGCTTGCCGAATGGGGTTACCGGGACGTGGTCGTTTACTTCGTGGGCTCGGCTCCCCGGAACAATGAGGGGGGCTGGCCGATGCAACACGTGCCGACGCCGCCCTCGGTGCGGGGCTTCGACTTCTACTCGGTGAAGGACCGTGCGATGGCGGAGGCGGCCGAGTGCGGGCTGATGCTGTGGGATGGGGTAAGCCGCGGGACTCTCGCCAACGTCGAGACGCTGGCCAGTGCGGGAAAGCCGGTGGCCGTCTACGTGAGCCCGCTCCAGCGCTTCAGGAACGTCCTCACCCCTGCGGACGTTGAGGCCATGATTGGGAGCCTGGCGCCGGAGCCGCAAGCCGAGGCACAGACCGCGTTCGCTCTCCCGGCGAGCCCGCCTCCCGCTTCCGCGCGGAGGAAGACCGCTTAAGGCATGGCGCTCCGTGCTGTCGCGGTGCGCCGTCCCCTCTTATCTTCGCAGAACCACCCCCGTTCCACGCCTCCCATCCCACACGGACTCGCATGCACACCCACGCTTCAGGCGCGGCACTCCCGGACAACGATCCCGGACCCGGTACGGACCGGCTGCAGCGGCAGCTCGGGCTGTGGAGCGCCATGGCGGTGCTGGTTGGGTCGACGATCGGGAGCGGGATCTTTCGCGTGCCCAGCACCATCGCCGGCGAGGTGGGGACGGTGGGGGCGATGGCGATGCTCTGGATCCTCGGCGCGCTGATCGCCCTCTTCGGCGCGCTTACGCTGGCGGAGCTGGCGGCGCTGTTTCCGCGCTCCGGTGGGATCTACGTCTTCCTGCGCGAGGCGTACGGGCCGCTGCCCGCCTTCCTGTTCGGGTGGACGGAGATGCTGGTGATCCGGCCGTCGGCGCTGGGCGGGATCGCGATGCTCTTCGCGGAGTACGTGCAGACGTTCGTGCCCATCACCGAGGGGCAGGTGCGGGTCGTGGCGATGGCGGCGATCGTGACGCTGGCCACCGCCAACATCGTCTCGCTGAAGTTCGGCGCGCTGGTGCAGAACGCGTCCACGGCGGCCAAGGCGGCGACGCTGGTGGGGCTCGCGGTGACGGCGTTCGTGGTGGGCGACTACGCGGGCGGGAGCTTCGCGCAGCCCATCCTCTGGTCGCCGACGAGCTGGGGCGGGTTCGGGATCGCGCTGGTGGCGGTGATGTGGGCGTACGACGGGTGGGCGGACCTCACGTTCATGGCCGGCGAGGTCAAGGACCCGGACCGCACCCTGCCGCGCGCCCTTCTGGGGGGCACCGCCGCGGTGGTCGTCATTTACCTGGTTGTGAACGCCGCGTACCTGTACGTCCTCCCGTCGGCGGAGATGCCCGGGAAGCCGCTGGTGGCGGCGGATGCGGCGCGCGTGTTGTTCGGTCAGGCGGGGGCGTCGATCGTCGCGGCGATGGTGATGCTGTCCGCATTCGGGGCGCTGAACGGCTCCACGATGACGGGGCCGCGCATCTTCTACGCAATGGCGGAGGACGGGCTCTTCTTCCGTCCCATCGCCGCGGTGCATCCGCGCTTCCGCACGCCTTACGCGGCGATCACGATGGCGGCGGTGCTGGGGATCGGCTACGTCTCGGTCCGCAACTTCGAGGAGCTGGCGGACGCCTTCATCCTGGGGATCTGGCCGTTCTACGCGCTGGCGGTGCTCGCCGTCTTCACGCTGCGCCGCAAGCGGCCGGATCTCGAGCGCCCGTACCGCACCTGGGGGTATCCCGTGGTGCCCATCGTCTTCCTCCTCGCCTCGGTGGCGATGCTGCTCAACGCCGCCATCCGCGAGACGGGGTCGACGCTGTTCGGGTTCGGGATCATCCTGCTGGGGATCCCGGTGTTCTTTGCTTGGAAGGGGGTGCGGCGGCGAGAGGCGGGGGGCACCGGGGGCGGAGGCGCCGGGGGCGGAGGCGCCGAGGGATGAATCCCCCGGCTGGAACCACGCGAAGACCGCTGAAGCGGTCTGGTGGTGGCGAATTTGGGTCCGTCGGCGCGAGGGTGCGCCGGCGGACCTTTATGTTGGGGGTGCGGCTAGCGGGAGAGGATGCGGAGGCCGAAGGCGCAGAAGTCGGTGCGGCAGCCGGCCATGGTGACGGAGAGGAGGTGGGGGCCGCTGGCGTCGGCGACGAAGGTGAGGACGGGGCGGGCGTCGGCTTCCACATCTTCGGCCAGGACCTCCGCGGCGTCGGCGGCGAAGGCGCGCAGGTCGAGGTCGTCGCAGGCGGGGCCGCAGCCGGCAACCACGCTGTAGCGGCGGCCCGCGCGCAGGTTCAGCTCCAGGCGCACGGAGCCGCCGCGCGGGAGCTCGCCCATCAGCGAGGCGCGGCCGATGGCGCGCGCGTCGGGGACGAAGCCGCGCGAGGCGACGGCCCGTGCCGCCGTGTCCAGCTCGGCCAGGATCGCCTGGCGCGGGGTCTGGGCGGCGGCGGGGACGGCGAACGCGGCGGCGAACAGCGCGGCGAGGAGGGCGCGGGTCATGGATGCGGGGCAGGGGATGGACCACGGGCGAATGGGAACGCTAACCCCACGATTCCACGCGCGGCAAGGGGCGCGCTTCCTTGCGCGGTACCACGCGCGCGCTACGTTTCGCCGTGAACCCATTCCGGAGGATGACCGAATGAAGCGCTGGTCCCCCACGCTGGTCGGCGCGCTGCTCGCGCTCGGGGCCGCGGCCCCGTCCGCGCACGCGCAGGACCCCGCCGCACCCGCCGGCGCCCTGGCAGCACGGCGCGCGGTCCCCAACCCGATCGTGGTGCCGCGCGAGTTCCAGCGCGCCGTCGCCCGCGGGACGCGCACCACCACCGGCGCGCCGGGGCCCCGCTACTGGCAGCAGCGCGCGGACTACCGCATCCGCGCCACGGTGGACGCGGCGGCGAAGACGCTCACCGGCAGCGAGACCATCACCTACCACAACCGCTCGCCAGACACGCTGCGCGTGGTGTGGCTGCAGCTGATGCAGAACGTACATCAGCCCGAGGCGCCGCGGAACGAGGAGGCCGAGGTCACCGGCGGCTACCGCTTCACGCGCGTGGCGGCGGGCGGGCAGCCGGTGCGCGAGAGCGAGGACCTGCGCTCCGGCTCCGGCTACTCCATCGACTTCACGCGCATGGCCATCCGCCCCGCGAGCCCCGTGCTCCCGGGCGACTCGGTGCGCCTGGAGCTGGAGTGGAGCTACAAGATCCCGCAGGCCGGCGCGGGCGCGCGGATGGGCCACAGCCGCGACAACCTGCTGTACCTGGCCTACTGGTACCCGCAGATGGCCGTGTACGACGACGTGGTCGGTTGGCAGACCGACCCGTTCCTGGGCGGCGCCGAGTTCTACATGGGCTACGGCAGCTACGAGTACACCGTCGACGCGCCCGAGGGGTGGGTGGTGATGGGCACCGGCAACCTCGCCAACGCCGAGCGGGTGCTTCCGGCCGACGTGCTGCAGCGCTGGCGGCGCGCGGCGCAGAGCGACACGACGGTGCACGTGCTGGGCGCGGGCGGCTTCGGGGCGGGGAAGGCCACCCTGCGCGGCTCCAACGGCCGCCTGCAGTGGACCTTTCGGGCGGACAGCGTGCGCGACGTGGCGTTCAGCATGACGCGCGAGTCCAACTGGGACGCCGCGCGCACCCCCGTCGGCGACCGCAACGGCGACGGGCGCACGGACTACGTGCTGATCCAGTCGCTCTGGCGCTCGACGGCGCCGCGCTGGGCGAATTCGGTGAAGTACTCGCAGCAGTCCATCACCCACCACTCGGAGTTCACGGGGGTGCGTTACCCGTGGCCGCACATGACCGCGGTGGAGGGGGAGGACATCATGGGCGGCGGGATGGAGTATCCCATGATGACGCTGATCGGCCCGTACAACGCGCAGGGCGACACGGCGCTTTACAACGTGACGGCGCACGAGCTCGGCCACATGTGGTTCCCCATGATCATCGGGGTGGACGAGCGGCGCTACGGGTGGATGGACGAGGGGACCACCAACTTCAACGAGAACGAGGCGCACAACGACTTTTTCCGCGGCGCCCCCAATGCGCACCAGCGGGAGCAGGCGCAGTACGTCAGCTTCGTGAACAACGTCGGCGACCCGGAGCTCCTCCGCTGGACCGACCTCCAGCAGCCGAACCTGGGCGGATTCGCCACCTACACCAAGCCCGCCACCCTGCTCGCCGCTTTGCGAGCCGTGCTCGGCGAGGAGACCTTCCTGCGCACCTACCGCAACTACGCGCGCACCTGGGCCTTCAAGCACCCGAAGCCGTGGGACTTCTTCAACGCCTTCAACGCGGGTGCCGGGCGCAACCTGGACTGGTTCTGGTCTACCTGGTACAAGGAGGCGTGGACGCTGGACCAGGCGGTGGGCAGCGTTACAAGTAGCGGCGCGAACACGGTGATAACGGTGGAGGACCGCGGCAGCGCGCCGATGCCGGCCCGCCTGCTGGTCACGCGCCAGGACGGCACCACGGAGCGCCGCGAGGTACCGGTGGAGACGTGGCTGGGCGGCGCGCGCACCGCCACGGTGAGCGTCCCGTCCGGCAACTCGCCGGTGGTGCGGGTGGAGATCGACCCCACCAGCTCCTTCCCAGACGTGAACCGCGCGAACAACGTCTGGACGCGCTGATCGAGAACAGCAGCCTCACACAGAGAACACAGAGGGAACTACAAGGCGCAGAGAACTCCTTCTGCTGTCCTTGTTGTTCCCTCTGTGTCTCTGTGTGAGGCTTTTTCAGGCGCCCGCGATGCGCCGGACCCCGTCGATCAGGCGGTCGACGTCTTCGAGGGTGGTATACGGCGCGAGGCCGGCGCGGATCAGGCCGCCGCAGTCGTCCAGCGCCAGGCGCTCGCACACGGTGGTCGCGTAGAAGTTGCCGTTCCACACGAAGACGCCCTCCTCGCCCAGCCGCTTCGCCACCTCGTCCGGCGAGGCGCCGGGGACGGTGAAGCCAAGGGTGGGGGTGCGCGGCTGCCCATCCGGTACGCCGTAGACGCGCGTGCCGGGGATGGCGCGGATGCCGGAGATCATCCGGTCGAAGAGCTCGCGCTCGTGAGTCTCGATCATCTCGAATGCCCGGTCGAGCGCGGCGCGGCGGTCGTCGCCGCCGGCGAGGCTCGCGATCCAGTCCACGGCCGCGGCGGCACCGACGATCCCCTCGTGGTTCTGCGTCCCCGTCTCCCAGCGCTCCGGGGCCTCATCCGAGGCGGGGGGCACCTTGTACGGCGTGAGGCGCTCGAGGTGCTCCTGGCGGCCCCACAGGATGCCGACGTGCGGCCCAAAGAACTTGTACGCCGAGCAGGCGAGGAAGTCGCACCCCAGCGCCTGCACGTCGATGCGCCGGTGCGGGGCCAGGTGCACAGCGTCCACGAAGCTGATCGCTCCCACCGCGCGCGCCATCGCGGTCACGCGCGCGACGTCGTTGATGGTTCCCACCGCGTTCGATGCGCCCCCGACCGCTACGAGCTTCGTCTTGGGCCCGATCGCCTGCTCCATCGCCTCGTAGTCCAGCTGCATGGTCTCGGGGATGAATGGGACGGTGCGTACCGTCACCGCGCGATCCTCGGCCATGCGGCGCCACGGGGCCTGGTTCGCCTGGTGGTCCAGCTCGGTGACCACGATCTCGTCTCCCTGCGTCAGCTCCCGGCCCAGCGAGCGCGACAGGTGGAAGGCCAACGTCGTCATGTTCGCGCCGAACACGATTTCGCGCGGCGAGCCGGCGCCGAGGAAGTCGGCGAACGCCTCGCGCGCGGCCGTCATCGCCGCGTCGGTCTCTTCACTGGTGCGGAAGTGGCCGTGGGTGTTCGCGTTGTGCAGCGTCAGGTACTGCACCACAGCCGCGGCGACCTCCTGCGGCACCTGGCTTCCTCCCGGCCCGTCAAAGAAGGCGATCGGCTTCCCCGCAACGCGCCGCGCGAACACCGGGAACGACGCGCGGACGGCATCGGTGAACGAGTGTGAAGAGACGGTGTTCATCGTGTTGGCGCTATTCGGTTTAGAAGATGGTATGTCAGAACACGTGCGAAGCAAGGAGGCCTCTGCGCGCGATCAGCATGGGCGCAGATGCACGGGGTGCACCGCGGGCGCGTCAGAATGCCGGGGGCAGGCTGTGTTGGCAACCGGGCTGGGGTGTTCTGGGCGGGCGGTGGAGCCTGGCAGGGCACGGGCAGCCACGTGGGGCGGCCCCTACGAGGGTCGTGGTGCGGACGGCAACTGATGGAGCGCAGGCAAGACACGGGCGTGATAAATCACGCTCCTACGGCTGTTGAATAAATATGCATGCGCATTTTGAGGCCCTCTACGAAGCGCACCCACAAACGCAAACCCCCTCCCCCAGGCAGTTTTGGGGGAGGGGGATGCGTCGCGGAGCGACGCTGGGGGTGGGGGCCCTACGACACCGCCCAGAACCCTTCCAGCGCAGCACCGTCCGGGCTTTCGCGGAGCTTCTCGAAGGCGCGGTTGCGGATCTGGCGGATGCGTTCGCGGGTCACGCCAAGGAGGGAACCGATCTCCTCCAGGGTGCGCTCCTCGCCCTCGTCCAGGCCGTAGTAGAGGTAGAGGATCTTGCGCTCGCGCTCGGTCAGGTACTTCTCGAACATCTTCTCGAGGAACTCGCGGCGCGCCTGCGCCTCCACCTCTTCCTCGATCTCGTCCGACTCGCTCCCGGCGAAGCGCTCTCCAAAGGAGGCGCTGTCGCGGTCGCCGCGGTCCAGCGGCGCATCCAGCGAAAGCTCGCTGGCGGCCACGCGGCGGAGGGCGCGGATCGTGTCGACCGGCTCCGCCATCTCGTCCGCGATCTCCTCGTCCGTCGGAGAGCGCCCGAGCGTCTGGGTCAGCGCCGTGTCCACGCGCGACAGGCGCACCAGGTTGGAGTTCTGGTTCAGCGGGATGCGCACCGAGCGGGTCTGCTCCGCGAGCGCCTGCAGAACCGTCTGGCGGATCCACCACACGGCGTAGGAGATGAACTTCACCCCCTTGTCCGGATCGAACTTCTTGACGGCCTTCAGCAGCCCTTCGTTGCCGATGCACACCAGCTCCGCCAGCCCAAGGCCGCGGCCCTGGTACTTCTTCACGTACGAGATGACGAACCGCAGGTTGGCCGTTACCAGCCGCTCCGCGCAGGCTTTGTCGCCGGCGCGCGCGCGGTGGGCGAGTGCTCTCTCTTCCGCCGGATCATCGATCAGCGGGTACTTCTCCACGTCGTGCAGGTACTGGTCGAAGGAGTCGAGTGCCCGGGAGCTTAAGAACATGTAGACTCGTTCCTTTCAAAACAACGAAAGCAGCGACGCCTCGTTGGTGTTCGAGGCGTGCTGCTTTCTGGTGACGCCCTCTAGGGCAGTCTCTGCGAGAGTCCCTTCATAGCGGGCGAATCTATGTTGTCAATAGGGGATTGTAAACCCCCTCGTAACGAACGCGCGGCTACCGCCCCTAGCGGTTCACTCCGTCCACGGCCCAAGGGAATGCGCATTCGTTTACTCCGGCGCCGGCCCAAAGACCAGCGCGGCGTTGATTCCGCCGAAGCCGAAGGAGTTGGAGACGACGTAGCTTACAGGCCGCTCCGCCCCTTCGCCCGTGACGTACGGCAGGTCGCACCCCTCGCCCGGCGAGTCGAGGTTCAGCGTCGGCGGAATCCAGCCGCGCTGGATGGCGAGGGCGCTGATGGCGGCCTCCACGGCCCCGGTGGCACCCAGGCAGTGTGCGTGGTACCCCTTGGTGCCGCTCACCGCCACCGAGTCCGCGTGCTCGCCCAGGACGGTGCGGATCACGCGGCTCTCGGTGCTGTCGTTGAGCGGGGTGGACGATGCGTGGGCGTTGACCCAGTCCAGCTCCTCAGGCGCCACGCCGCCCACCTCCAGCGCGCGGCGCATGGCGCGCACCGCCTGGGCGCCGTCGGGACGGGGCGCCGTCATGTGGTGCGCGTCGTTGGAGGTGCCGTACCCCAAGACCTCCGCGTAGATGCGCGCGCCGCGGGCCCGGGCGTGCTCCAGCTCCTCCAGCACCAGCACCGCGGCGCCCTCGCCCATCACGAAGCCGTCGCGCCCCGCGTCGAACGGACGCGAGGCGCGCTGCGGGTCGTCGTTGCGGGTGGACATGGCGCGGATGATGGCGAAGGCGCCGTAGCAAAGCGGGGCCAGGGGTGCCTCCACCCCGCCGGAGAGCACCACCTCCGCCTCGCCGTCGCGGATCATCCGCCACCCGTCGCCGATGGCGATGGCGCCGGACGCGCAGCTCATCCCGTTGGTGGAGTTGGGGCCGGTGAAGCCGAACTCGATGGCCACGTTGCACGACGCCGCGCCGTTGAACACGGCCAGCGCCAGCATCGGGTCCACGCCGCGCACGCCCCGTCCCACGTAGCTGGTGAACTGCGTCTCGCCGTACGCCACGCCGCCCAGCGCGCTCCCCATCTGCACACCGACGCGCTCGGGGTCCTCGCCGGCGGGGTCGAGCGCCGCGTCCTCCAGCGCCTGGCGCGATGCGGCCACGGAGAACTGCGCGTAGCGCTCCATGCGCCGCGCGCGGTTGCGCTCCATGTACGTCTCGGGGTCGAAGTCGTCCACCTGCGCCGCGATGTGCGAGCGGAAGGGGGTCGGATCGAAGCGGCTGATGCGCCGCACGGCCGACTCGCGCTTCTTCAGACCGTCCCACATCCCCTCCACCCCGGTGCCGATGGGTGTGATGGCCCCGATCCCCGTGATGACGACCCGCCGTGGCGCTGGACGCCGGTCTTCTGAACGCTGAATCATGTGCTCGCAGCCGAGGGGAGCCTCGCGATGAAACGACGGCGCGGGGCGGCCACCTTCTCCGTCCCGCGCATCCCGCTTTCCCGCTGATACCCCGCACCCGGCGGTTCGTGCGTCACGGCGCTTCCACCGCCCTCTTGATCCCCGCCAGCGTGCGCGACGCGACGTGGTGGATGAAGACCGGACCGATCACCGCGTCACCTATAACGCGCCGCGCGACGCCCGGTAGGGGCCAGCGCGGTCCCGTCGCCCACTCGTGCACGATCCTGACCCGCGTGGTGCCGTCCGGCAGGCCGGTGAAGCTCCACTCGACGTCCATCCCGGTGGTGATGCCGTCCACGTGGCGGTAGAGGACGACGGGGCGCGCTTCGTCCACAGTCATCTCGCTGACCCACCAGACGGGCCAGGGGAGCGGGCCGAAGTCGCGGCGCGCCGCCATCTCCACGCGCCCGGTACCGAAGCCTTCCTTGCGCTGGAAGCGGACCCACCGGTAGTGCGGCAGCCACTCCGGCCACCGCTCCACGTCCGCGCCGAAGCGGAAGCAGCGCTCCGGCGTGGCGTTGATGACGATCTCGTCGACGGTCAGCACGTCAGCGCGGCATGAAGTCGGTGTCGTCCGCGATGCCGCGGCAGAAGGCGGCCATCAGGCGAATGACGGCCTCCACGTCGTCCAGCGACACGATCTCGTTGGGCGAGTGCATGTAGCGATTGGGAATGGAGATGACCCCCGTCGGGATCCCGCCGCGCTGGAGGTAGACCGCGTCCGCGTCGGTGGAGGTGAACTTGGGCGAGGCCTGGATGGTGTACGGGATCCCCTCGCGCTCCGCCGTCTCCGCCAGCCGCTCGAAGACCATGGAGTGGATGGCGGAGCCGCGTCCCAGCACCGGGCCGCTCCCCAGCTTGTGCTCGCCCACCTGCTTCTTCTCTATCCCCGGCGCGTCGGTGCTGAAGGTGACATCCACCACCAGCGCCACCTGCGGGTCCAGGTGGTACGCGCAGGAGCGCGCGCCGCCGCCGTGGTAGCCGATCTCCTCCTGCGTCGTCGCCACGGCCGTCACCTCGGAGCGCAGACCGTCGGGGTCGCGGGCCAGCTCGCGGAGCGCCTCCAGCACCACGAAGGCGCCGATGCGGTTGTCGATGGCTCGCGAGGCGATCAACCCGTTCCCCAGCTCCACCAGGCGCGCGTCCACCACGCCGGGGTCGCCCACGCGGATGCCGCGCGCGGTGGCGTCGTCGCGGTCGCGCGCGCCGACGTCCACCCACAGCTCGTTGAGCTTGGAGGCCTTCTCCTTCTCCTCCGGCTTCATCAGGTGGATCGGTTTCTTGCCGACCACCCCCAGCACGTCGCCGAGGCGGGTGAGGAAGCGGATGCGCTGCCCCACGAGCACCTGCGGGTCCCATCCGCCGATCCCGTCGATGTAGAGGAAGCCCTCTTCATCCACGTGCGTCACCATCACGCCGATCTCGTCGATGTGCCCCGCCAGCATCACGCGCGGCCCCGCGCCCCCGACCGACGCCAGCGAGTTGCCGTGCACGTCGGACGAGACGCGCGCGCCGGTGGACTCGGCCTCTGCGCGCCACACGCGCGCGGCGGCAGTCTCGAAGCCGGAGGGGCCCGGCGCGTCGAGCAGCCGTTTGAGGAACTCGAAAATGCGGTCTTCCATTATGGTGTTGGAATAAAGGTCAGCGGCGGTCGGTTTCGTTCGCGGCCTCGGCGGCGCGGCGCGCTACCTCGGGAGTGTAGGCATGGTAGAGGTGCTTGACCAGCACTTCTTCCGCGTACACCTCGGGGGGTAGCTCTTCCAGCGCCGCCAGCGCGCGCAGGGCCTCGGCCTGGCGCTCGGTCAGCTGGAGCTTGAACGGCTCACGGGGCATCGTGTCTCACGTCGTATGAAGGCTGCAAAAGGGCGCAATCGTGCGTTCGGTGTTGCCGGCGGTGCGCATCGTGACACGGGCGCGATAAATCGCGCCCCTACTCAGCACGGTCCCACGGGCACCTGAAGGCCGCGCTCTCCCCCCTCTTCCAGCAGTTTGGGAGAGGGGGGCCGGGGGGGTGAGGGGGCCTCACGGCATCCCATCCCGGAGCTGCTCCGCGTCGTCGACGGTGGAGTAGAGCTCCAGGAAGCCGGTGAGGATGCGGTGCGTGAGACCCCACACCAGGTGCCCGCGGGCGCCGTACGCGGGGAACGACATCACCGTGCCGTCACCCATCTCGTGCAGGTACTCGGCGGCGGCGCCGGGCTCGGAGAGCTCGGTGAGCGTCACCCAGATCGCCAGCGCCACCTCCTCGTTCGGCTCCGCCTCGGTGCCGGCGGGGACGGCGAAGACGAAGGGCGCCACGGTGATGCGCGGCGCGCGGTCGCTCATCGGGGTCAGCACGTCCAGCGGGCCGAGAAAGCGCCCGGCGGCCCGCACGTCGATCCCCACCTCCTCCAGCGTCTCGCGTGCGGCGGTGGCGGCGTCGTCCTCGTCGCCGGGGGCGGCGCGGCCGCCGGGGAGCGCCATGTGGCCGGACCACGGATCGCCCTCGCGCTCGGCGCGGCGGATCAGGAGGAGCTCAAGGTCGTCTTCCACGGGGCGCACCAGCAGCGCGACCGCGGCGGAGGGGACCTCGCCCTCCACTTCGACCGTGCGCGGCGGGCGCGCCGCGATGGCGCGCGCCAGCCCTTCGATCCGCTCGTCTTCCCCTGGCTGCACCTCTTCTTCCCCCAGTCCGGCCGACGGTCCCCAGTGCGGCGCATCCGACGTCTTGAGCGAGCAGCTATCCCGCCAGGAATCGTACCCATCGCCGCCATCCACGCACGGTACGTCCAGGCGGCTCAGGCGTGTCGCCGGTCCAGTTCCAACCCGTGTTGTCGGCGATCAAGTCCTCGAAACAACAGGCGGCTGTCACGAAACGGCCTTCCTCTCGAAGACTTCTTACAACCTCCGCTACACCGGATTGGAAGTCCGCGAGCTGCTCCGGAACCTCTTCCAGGGTTCCAAGCTCGACGAAGTATCGTGAACACTGGATGAACTGGTAAGGCACCCGGCTCCTGGCATCAGCATCAAAACCGTCATTGCGATAGGCAGGTGCCTCCACGCCGATACCCTTGAAAATCCTGTCGCATGCCTCGTCCAACGCTGCCTGGAGGTCATCGATAGGCTCAACGGTATCGACGTACAGAGTGCAGTAATAAGGGTCTGCCGTCATGACGGTTCCTGGCGTCCGGACGCCTGCGGCGCCTGAGGCGGGTCGTCGGATGGACCTCCCGCTCAGGCATTCCGCTCGCCCGCTCCCTCCCTGCCGCGCGGCGCCTTGCCCACGGACGGGCGAGAGGTTATCACATCCCGTTCACTTCGGCAACGTTTCGCCTCCAACGCACCGGCAACCCCACGATGGTCGAGCTATCCGACATCGAAGCCGCCCGCGCGCGCATCCACGGACAGGTGGTGCTCACGCCGTGCACCCCGTCCGAGATCTTCGGCGAGATGTTCGGCGGGCACGCATGGTTCAAGTTCGAGAACCTGCAGCGAACCGGCTCGTTCAAGGAGCGCGGCGCCCTCAACCGGATGCTGGCGCTGTCGCCCGAGGAGCGCGAGCGCGGGGTCATCGCGGCAAGCGCCGGCAACCACGCGCAGGGCGTCGCTTATCACGCCCAGCGCCTCGGCATCCCGGCCACCATCGTGATGCCGGAGCGCACGCCGCTGGTCAAGGTGAGTGCCACGCAGGGGTACGGCGCGCGCGTCATCCTGCACGGCTCCGTGTACGACGAGGCGATGGCCGAGGCGCTGCGCATCCGCGAGGAGGAAGGGCTGACGCTGATCCACCCCTTCGACGACCCGGCGATCATCGCGGGGCAGGGGACGATCGGGCTGGAGTTGCTGGAGCAGTGCCCGCAGATGGACGTGGTGGTCGTGTCGGTGGGCGGCGGCGGGATCATCGCGGGGATCGCGGCGGCCATCAAGGCGGTCCGCCCCGAGGTGAGGGTGATCGGCGTGGAGGCGGGCGTGCTTCCCGCGGCGCTGCGGGCCCGCGAGGCCGGCGAGGTGGTCACCATCCCACCCGCCGAGACGATCGCGGAGGGGATCGCCGTGCGCAGGATCGGCGACCACACCTTTGCGATGATCGAGGAGTACGTCGACGAGCTCGTCACCGTGAGCGAGGAGGAGATCGCCAGCGCCGTTCTCCTGCTTCTCGAGCGTGAAAAGACGGTGGTGGAGGCCGCCTGCGCCGCCGCGGTGGCCGCGGTCGTCTGCGGCTACGTCCCGGGGCTGGAGGGGAAGAACGTCGTGATGGTGCTGAGCGGCGGCAACATCGACGTGTCGCTGATGTCGCGCATCATCGAGCGCGGGCTGATCCAGGACGGCCGCCTTGCCCACCTGGTGGTGCGACTCCGCGACCGTCCCGGCGCCCTCGCCGCGCTCACCGCCGCGCTGGCGGAAAGTGGCGCGAACGTCGTGAGCCTGGACCACCGCCGCGGCACGGGCGGTCTGTGGCTCACCGAGGCGGAGGTGGGGCTGACGCTGGAGATGCGCGGCCGCACGCACGCCCAGGACCTCATCCAGATGCTGACGGACCGCGGCTTCACGGTGCACCGCGAGTGACCTTCGCGACGGAGTCGCTGCGCGAGCGGATCTTTGCGCGCGACGGGTACCGCTGCGTGTACTGCGGCGGCGTCTTCCCCGCCGAGGAGCTGTCGCTGGACCACGTGCAGCCCCGCATGCGCGGGGGCGACAACTCCGAGGGGAACCTGGTGACCGCCTGCAAGCCGGACAACACCCGCAAGGGCGCCATGCCCGCGTGGGCCTTTCTGGCCGAGCTGCCGGACGAGCGCGCCAACTTCCTGCGCTACGCGGTGCACGTCTGGCCGCGCCACCTGCGCGCCATCAAACAGGCGGCGCGCTGACCCCTTCGGGCCGGCTTCGGCTCCCCTCCACGCGGACGGGGAGCCGCTTTTTTGCGCTGAAACAGGGCCGAACGGCGTGGTTGCGGGGATCGGCTCAGGTAGCGTGCATCATGTTTGTAACAGTTTGCTCAAAGGGGGCCCGTTGCACCGCCGCGGTGGCTCCGCCCTTGCATGGCGCGAACCCGGGTACCGCGGGATGGCGCAAGAGGTTGCGCCGCGGCGGTGTGTGGGGGATTCGCAGTGAAAAAGGGAGGGGCTGTGGCGCGCAGCAGGATGATTCACATGGAGCGCACGCTTGGTTTCGCCACACGTTTTCTGGACGAGGTGCGGGACGACATAGGGCAGGCCGCCCTGGGCGGGATGGACACGCCGCCGCGCATCCGCAGCGTTCACGAGGCGCCGGGGCACGCAACACCGGAGTTCAGGACGCTCAACATCCCGATGCCGGATGGAATCGGGGGAGCATCGCCGGAGATCCTTTCCGGCGCGATCGCGCGGTTCGCCGCGGAGAAGAAGCCGGACCGCCTCCTCCTGGCCCTGGAGGCGCAGATGGACGGGTCTTCGGTGCTGATCGCCGAGGCGCGCGACCGGGCGGGGACGAGGATGTTCTGGGTCCAGCCATTCGCGGTGGCCGGTACGCGGGTGCTGTGGAGCGAGCCGCTGGACGGCGGGTGGCGCGACCCGGGCGACGAGGAGATGATCCTGGACGCTTCCTTCAAGGGCCGCGCGCTTCCCGAGCTGGGACGCGACGTCCTGGTGGCGGTGCGGAAGCCGCAGCGCAGGCTGGAGACGGCGATTCCCGCGCGGTGATCGGCGGGTGGGGGTAGGGGATGCGCGGTGCGAGATGCGGCAGCTTTCCGGAGGAGCCGGGGGGCTGCCGCTTTGTGTGGGGGGTCCCGGCGGTTGAAACCGCTGCAACAACCGCGGGAAGCCTGCCTTCGCAGGCTCTGGGGCGGGATTTGGGGTCCGGGGCGGGCGTCCGGCGCCGCGTCATGGGGCGCCGGGGGCTGAAGCCCCCGGCTGGAACCACGCGAAGACCGCTGAAGCGGTCTCGTGAGCCGCGATCAGTCCGCGGAGGCGGACTTTGTGCTTTTGTTGCCGCGAGTTTACTCGCCGGGTCTAGGACCAGTCAGCCGCCCTACGTTCCGTCTGACGCGCGGCGGGGGGCGGGGGCGGTCGAGCCGGCGCGGGGGGCGGCGCCGAACCGGCGGTCCAGTTCGGCGTAGACGGCCTCGAAGGGGAGGCCCTGCGCCTGCCAGAGGACCAGGAGGTGGAAGAGGAGGTCGGCGGTTTCGCTGGCGAGCTCGGCGGGGTCGCCGTTCTTGGCGGCGATGATGGTTTCGGTCGCCTCTTCGCCGACCTTTTTGAGGATCTTGTCCGTGCCGGCGTCGAAGAGGTACGTGGTGTACGAGTCCTGGGGGCGCTCCTCATGGCGGCGCGCGACGATGTCCTGCACGCGCGCGAGTACCGGGCGCGGGTCGGAAGCGGGGGCGAGGTCGGGGCCGTCGGCGACGCGGTGGAAGCAGCTCCGCTCACCGGTGTGGCAGGCGGGGCCGCTCTGGCGCACGCGGTAGAGGATGGCATCGGCGTCGCAGTCGACGCGCACGTCCACCACCTCCTGCGTGTTGCCGCTCGTCTCGCCCTTTATCCACAGAGAGGCGCGCGAACGGCTCCAGTAGTGGGCGCGGCCGGTTTCGGCGGTCAGGCGCAGCGCTTCGGCGTTGGCCCAGGCCAGCATCAGCACCTCGCCCGTCCCTGCGTCCTGCGTGATGACGGGCACAAGCCCCCGCTCGTCGAACTTCAGGCCCTCTGTCCAGGTCATGCGTCGCTTGGCTGCGGGGATGGCTCGTGGATGCGGGCGGAATGATAACGGAGCACGGGAGCGTTCGGAATGCTGCCTCACGCGCTGGAGCGGGTACCGGTCTGGGCTGCTGGATGGAAGGAGCACGGGCGCTTGGTGCTCCTCCTGGACTTCGACGGCACGCTGGCGCCCATCGTGGAGCGCCCCGAGCTCGCCGCCATGCCCGCCACCACCCGCGCCGCGCTCGACCGGCTGATGGCGATGCCCGGCGTGCAGGCTGCCGTCGTCAGCGGCCGCGGCCTGGCCGACGTGCGCGATCGCGCCGCGATCCCCGGCATCGCGTACGCCGGCAACCATGGAATGGAGATCGAGGGAGCGGGCCTGCACCGCATGCACCCCGAGGCCGTCGCCGCGCGTCCGGCGCTCGAAGCCGCGGCGCGCCGCATCGAGCCGGAGCTGGCGCGCATCCCCGGCGCCTTCCTCGAAGACAAGGGGATGACGCTGAGCATCCACTTCCGGCAATCCCCCGCCGACCGCCACGACGACGTGCGCGCTGCCGTGGAACGCGGCGCGGGGGACGGGCTCCGCGTGACATCCGGCAAGATGGTGCTGGAGGTGCGGCCGCGGGTGGAGTGGGACAAGGGGAAGGCGGTTCTCTTCCTCCTGGACCAGATGCGCCCTCCGTCCGGCGCCCCCGTCCTCTACCTGGGCGACGACCGCACGGATGAGGATGCCTTCAGCGCCCTCGCCGGTCTGGGCGGCGCGCACGAGGGCGTGCTGATCGGCGATCCCGGCGGCGAAACGGCGGCGAGATCGTACCTGCGCTATCCGGAGGAGGTCGGGACTCTGTTCGCCGCGTTGGCCGAAGCGGCCTGAGTCGCGCGGGTTCCATGAGCGGGCGTCGGCGCCGGGTCGGACACGGGCAGACACGTGGGTCTGCCCCTACAAGCATCTGGGTGGTGCTGCCGCGGGCACGGGCGCGATAGATCGCGCCCCTACAACCGGAGCGCGGGCGGAGTGCACCCTTTCCCCCCGCTTGCGGGGGAGAGGGCCGGGGAGAGGGGGAGCCCGCGCGCCCTGGTCCCTGCAGACGCGTACAGATCCGTGCGAAACCCCCTCCCCCAGGCAGTTTTGGGGGAGGGGGATGCGTCGCGGAGCGACGCTGGGGGTGGGGGCTACACCGGCTTCCGCCCCGTGATGATGCGCCAGGCGATGATGATCACCGCGATGACCAGGAGGATCCACGCTACGCTCTTGAGTGCGGCGAAGATACCGCCGACGCCGAGCAGGGCCAGCACCAGCAGGATGATACCGATCAGGAGGATCAGGTCCATGTTCGCCTCTTCAGCAATGCGTGAGCTTCGGGTACGGCTGTCGCTAATCGTACAAGGCAACGGGCGTGCCAGGGTGCAAGTCGTGGTGTAATCATATGTTGTGATTCCTTTGGTTGCCGGTCCGCGGAGGCGCCCGTATCTTCCCCCGCCTTATGCCGAACACACGTATTTCGCACGTGCCGCCCGGGTCGCAGGATCTGCTCGCGGAGGACGTGCGCCGCCGCCGGCGCGTGCAGCGCACCTGGTTCGCGCTGGCCGAGGAGGGCGGCTACCAGGAGGTCATACCCCCGACCTTCGAGTACGAGGAGGTCTTCACGCGCAGCGCGGGGCCGGAACTGGCCGCGCGCCTGATCCGCTTCGTGGATCGCGACGGGAGCCTCGTTGCCCTGCGCGCCGACTTCACCTCGGCGATCGCGCGGGTCGTCTCCACGCGCCTGGCATCCGCGCCGATGCCGCTGCGGCTGTGCTACGCCGGCAAGGTGTACCGCCAGCAGGCGGAGGGGATGGGGCGCCGCCGCGAGACCTTTCAGCTCGGCGCCGAGCTGATCGGCGACCCGTCGCCCGCGGCGGACGTGGAGGTGCTGCGGCTGGCGCTGCGCACGCTGTGGGCGCTGGACATCCGCGATTTCCAAGTGAACCTGGGCGACATCCGCTTCGTGCGCCCCCTGCTCGCCGGCCTCTCCCCCGACGCGGCGGATGCGCTGCGGACGGCGGTGGATCGCAAGGACCGCGCGGCGCTCGCGGCTGGCGCCCGCGAGATCGGCGCGCCGGCTGCCGTCGCGCGTGCCCTGATCGAGCTTCCAGAGCTGATCGGGCGGAGCGACGTCCTGCTGCGCGCGCGCTCGCTGGCCAGCGGCCCGGATGCCGAGGCCGCCATCGAGCGGTTGCGCGCCGTCGACGCGCTGCTGACCGAGGAGGAGCGCGAGCACGTCGTCTACGACCTGGGCGAGATCCGCGGCCTGGGCTACTACACGGGGATCCAGTTCGAGGTGTTCGTGGCCGGGGTGGGGCGCGCGATCGGGTTCGGCGGGCGCTACGACGGGCTGCTGGCCCTCTACGGTGCCGACCGTCCCGCTGTCGGGTTCGCGCTGGAGACGGACGAGCTGGCGGACCTGCTGGTGGAGAAAGGATGAGGCCGCTGCGCATCGCCCTCCCCAAGGGGCGCATGATGGACGAGGCGCTGACGCTGTTCGACGTGATCGGCGCATCGGTGGAGGAGTCGGCGCGCGCGTCGCGGCGGCTGATCCTGCCCTCGGCGGACGGGCGATTCGAGTTCCTCCCCGTGAAGAGCGGCGACGTGCCGACGTACGTGGAGTCCGGCGTGGCGGATGCGGGCGTGGTTGGGCTGGACGTGCTGGGCGAGAGCGACCCGGACGTGCTGCGCCCGCTGGACCTCCGCTTCGGCGGGTGCGGGCTCGCGGTGGCCGGCCCCGCCGATGCCGCGTACCCGGATCTCGCGCACGGGCGCACGCCGCGCGTGGCCACCAAGTACGTGGAGAGCGCGCGCCGCTTCTTCGCCGCGCGCGGGATGCAGGTGGAGCTGATCCACATCTCCGGCTCGGTGGAGGTCGCGCCGCTTCTGGGCCTCTCCGACTGGATCGTGGACCTGGTGCAGACCGGGCGCACGCTGGCCGAGAACGGGCTTGTGGTGTTCGAGGAGATCAGCCGCTCCACGGCGCGCCTGATCGTCAACCGCGCGAGCCACAAGCTGCGCCTGGAAGAGCACCAGCGCCTGATCGCCGACCTGGCGGGCGCGCTGGAATCCACCGCCTGAGCCGATGCCCGCGATCCGCACGCTCCACGTCACGCCGCCGTTCGACGAGCTCCGCGCCCTCGCTGCCGCCGCGTCCACAGACGACCCGGCGCTCCGCGAATCCGTGGCGGCCATCGTCCGCGACGTCGCCGCCCGCGGCGACAATGCGCTGCTGGAGTACACCGCCCGCTTCGACCGGCTGGAGGTCCCCCACGCATCCGCGCTGCGCGTGGGCGCGGACGAGCTTGCGGCGGCGGCGGAGGCCATCGAGCCGGAGCTCCTGGCCTCGCTGCGCGCCGCCGCATCCAACATCCGCGACTTCCACGAAAAGCAGCGCGAGCACGGCTTCCTGGATCTGCACGCGGATGGAAGCGTGCTGGGCCAGCGCGTTGCGCCGCTGCGCCGTGTGGGGATCTACGTCCCGGGCGGCCGCGCGGCATATCCGTCGTCGGTGCTGATGAACGCCATCCCCGCATCCGTGGCGGGCGTGGACGAGATCGCGATGGTCTCCCCCGCGCCCGGCGGCGAGATGCTCCCGGTGGTCCTCGCGGCGGCGCACGTGGCGGGAGTGACGGAGGTGCTGAGGATCGGCGGGGCGCAAGCGGTGGCGGCGCTGGCCTACGGCACGCGGACCATCGGCCGCGTGGACAAGATCGTTGGCCCAGGCAACAAGTGGGTGGCGGAGGCGAAGCGCCAGGTCTTCGGCCAGGTGGACATCGACATGGTCGCGGGCCCCTCCGAGATCCTGGTGATCGCGGACGACACCGCCGACCCGGTGCACGTAGCCGCGGACCTGATCGGCCAGGCGGAGCACGACCCCGACGCCATCGCCTGGCTGGTGACGACCTCCGCAGCCCTTGCCGAGCGCGTCCCCGCCGAGCTTGACCGCCTGCTGGAGCGCAACCCGCGCCGCGACGTGGCGCGCGAGGCGCTGGAGACGAACGGCGCCATCATCGTCGTCCCCGACCTCGCCGCCGCCGCGGCCGTCGCGGATCTGCGCGCCCCCGAGCACCTGGAGCTGCTGGTGGCGGAACCGATGGCGCTGGCCGGCCGCATCCGCAACGCCGGCGCAATCTTCCTTGGCGCCTGGTCGCCGGAACCGGTGGGCGACTACTTCGCCGGCCCCAACCACGTGCTCCCCACCGGGGGCAGCGCCCGATTCGCGTCGCCCCTGGGAGTGTACGACTTCGTGAAGCGCACCTCGCTGATCGGCTACTCCCGCGAGCGCCTGCACGCCCACGCCGCCCACGTCATTCGCCTCGCGGAGTCCGAGGGGCTGCACGGGCATGCGGAGGCGGTGCGGGTACGGATAAACAGATAGTGCGTGAATGCGGTAATGCGTTAATGCGTTGCGACCCAACGCACTAACGCACTGACGCACTAACGCGCTTCTTCACAGGAACTTAGACCCAAATGCGAGTCCTCTACGCCGTGCTCTGCGAGCACGCCGACGAGCGCCCCGACGGGCGTATCGACATCGAAGGAATCTTTCACCAGCTCTACGCCCCCGGCTTTCCGGCGCAGCAGGACCGCGTCACGCTCGCCGTCGTGATCGAGTGGGATGCGGGGGAGCTGGGTGACGTGCACTTCTCCATTGAGATGCTGGATCCGTCGCGCACCCCCGCGCTCAGCATCGGCGGGCACACCGAGGTCAGCGAGCAGCAGCTCGACCAGGGCCCGCCGCAGACGCGCATCCTGATGCCCATCGACCGCATCGTCTTCCCGACCGAGGGCACCTACCTGTTCGAGCTCGTCGTCGGCGAGGAGCGGCAGGTGATCGCACCGCTGCACCTGATCCGGAATGGGGCGGTAAACTGAGCGTGGACGCCGGGCCCGGTCCGTGCGTGTGGGGCGCGAAACATTTGCGGTTCGGCCTCAGATTTGGAGGGTACGCATGGCGATGATCGACGAGCTGGTGCAGCAGATCAGCGAGCGCACGGGGATTCCAAGGGACAAGGCCGAGATGGCGGCGCGCACCGCCATCGAGTTCCTCGACGGGCGGCTCCCCGCGCCCGTCGGCGGAAACCTTGGCCGGCTGATTGGCGAAGGCGGACAGGGTGGCGGCGGCGGGATGCCGGACCTCGGCAAGCTCGGCGGCGGCCTGGGCGGGATGTTCGGGGGGAAGTAGCGGGCCGGCGACTGAAGTCGCTGCAACAACAGCACAAAGTCCGCCTTCGCGGACTCGGGGGCGAGGCCGAAGCGCCTCGCCCCCGTTCCTCGTGCACGAACACCTGAACGCACGAGACCGCTTCAGCGGTCTTCCCGTGGTTCCAGCCGGGGGCTTCAGCCCCCGGCGATGCGGACCCGGTAATGTGGCCCCAATATCATCCCGCCCCCACAACCTGCGAAGGCAGGTTTCCCGCCGTTGTTGCAGCGGTTTCAACCGCCGGGAAGAGAGGTTCTCCCGGACTTCCCTCACACCGAATACAGCGCCCGGTTCAGCAGCCGCACGAACGTCAACGTCTCGCGCGCGCGGGCGAGGGGGCGCAGGCCGCCCGCGCCGGCGGAGTGCGCAAAGAGGCCGGTGATGGTGCACGATGCGTCCAGCCGCGGCGGGAGCGCGGCGGCCAGGCGAAGCGATTCGGTGAAGGGTATCAGCCTGTCCTCGCGGCCGTGGCTCAGCGTGATCCTCCCGTGCAGGGCGGGGAAGTACGGCCGCGGGTCCACGCGCGGATCGTGGCGGACCGCGCCCTCCGCGAACGCGGCGGCAAGGCGGCGCGCACCCTCCAGGTCATCGAGCGGCGCGCCGGACGGGGGCGCAAGGAGATCCCACACCGGCAGCTCGTCGCGGGAGAGGGTGGCGCGGAGCTCGTCCTTGAGCGCGTCGTACTCCGGCTCCCACGCGAAGGCGCCGCGCCGCCCCGCCTCCACGGCGAGCGCGAGCGCGGCGTCCTGGACCCGGCGCATGTGCTCGTAACCGGGCGCGAGCGTGAGGTAGTTGCCCGCGAGCACCCAGCGACCGTACGGGTCGGGGTCCATCCGGTAGTCGACGCCCTCCCACTCGTGCTCGCCGGTGAAGATCGCGCGGATCATCCGCTCCGGATCGCAGAAGCCGCCGAAGCCCACCACCGCCCTGAGCGCGTCCGCCAGCCGCGGGTCCGCGGCGGCGATGAGGGCCTGGGTGGCACCGAAGGAGAAGCCGATCACCCCTACGCCTCCCGCCTGAACACGCGGGTGCCCGGACAGGTGGAGCGCCCCCGCCGCCAGCGTCTCTCTCGCGGCGCCGATGTCCAGCTTCAGCGCGCGCCACGAGGGCACGTCCGGCACCAGCACCACCGCGCCCGACGACGCCAGAGAGCGGACGAAGCGCGTCATCGCGAGGTGGCGGCGCCCCGGCACGGTGAGCCCATGCAGCACCACCCACCCCGGAGCGCGCGCCGGGCGGTCGGGCAGGTACAGCGTCGCCTCGCGAACCTCGCCCGCGACGGTGACGGTCGTCTCCTCCTCGTGGAACGCGCCCGCGCCGCCGCGCACGTAGCTCTGGAGGAAGCGCGCGGTGCGCGGGCGGACCGGCATCAGCGGTGCGCGAGGCCCACGGCCTCGTCGATCGAGCGGAGGCCGTCGCGCTCCAGATACGCGGAGAGGCCGCGGTTGATGTCGCGCGCGATCCCCGGCCCGCGGTAGATGAACCCCGTCCACACCTGCACCAGCGACGCGCCCGCCACGATCATCTTCCACGCATCCACGGCGTCGAAGATCCCTCCGACGCCCACGATGGGGAGCCGCCCGCCGGTCGTGTGGTAGATGCGCGCCACCACCGAGCGCGCCCGCGTCCTCACCGGCGCGCCGCTCACCCCGCCCGCGCCCAGTGCCTCCACGCGGGCAGCGGGCGTGCGCAGCCCATCGCGCGACACGGTGGTGTTGGTGGCAATGATACCGGCGATCCCCTCCTCCAGCGCGATCGCGGCGACCTCGTCCACCTGCGGATCGGTGAGGTCGGGGGCGATTTTGAGGAGGATGGGGCGCGGGGTGGCGCCTCGGGCACGGGCGCGCTCCTCGCCGCGCGTGCGCAGGGCGCGCAGGAGCTCGCGCAACGGACCCGCATCCTGGAGCGTGCGCAGCCCGGGCGTGTTCGGCGAGCTGACGTTGACGGCGACGTAGCGCGCGAACGGCTCCAGCAGGTCGAAGCTGCGCAGGTAGTCCGCCGTGGCGTCCTCCAGCGCCGCCGCCTTGCTCTTGCCGATGTTGATGCCCAGCACCGGCTCCGCGCGGGTGCGCGCGAGGCGGGCGGACACCGCATCGGCGCCGGGGTTGTTGAAGCCCATCCGGTTGAGGAGCGCCTCGTCATCGGGGAGACGGAAGAGGCGCGGCTGCGGGTTCCCGGGCTGCGCGAGCGCCGTGACCGTCCCCACCTCCACGTGCCCGAAACCCAATGCCCCCAGCGCGTTGAACGATTCCGCGGACTTGTCGAAGCCGGCGGCCAGCCCCACCGGGTTGGGGAAGCGGATCCCGAAGCGCTCCACCTCCAGGCGCGGGTCGCGCGCGGCGTACATCGCCCGCGCCGCGTCGCGCGCAGGCCCCGTAGCGAGCGCCGCGTTCAGCGCCGTGACGCCCACGTGGTGCGCCCGCTCGGCCGGCAGGTTGAAGAGGAGCGGCCGCAGGAGGTCGTAGATCATTCGCTCGGCTGTGAGAACTGAAAACGGCCCGGACCCTCCGCACATGCGAGGTCCGGGCCCGTTCGACGGTCGAGCCGTCAGGAGACGATCAGGGCGAGCACCGCCGCGGGCACCAACAACCCCGCCGCGAGCCCCGTCACGAGCCTCAGCCGATTCGTCGACGCACGCCACCCCGCGAGCTGGCTTCCTCCATCGATCGCCAGCAGCACCATCGCGGCGCATGCGGCGGGAACGAGGAGCCCGGCCCCGAGCGGCACCGCGAGCGGCGCAAGCACGCCCCCGGCGAGCAGCCCCGTGCACCGCGCGCAGACGCCGAACTGGCGCCCGCGCACAAAGAACGAGCGCTCGCAGCGGCGGTGGCAGTGCCAGAGCGCGAGGTACGGGTTGGCTACGAACAGACGCGTGGCGAGCGCCTGCCCGACCCTCAGAGCGGCTCTCTGCATTCCCTGCAGATCGTACGGCCGGGGCTGTTGATGTAGCCGCAGTTGAGGCACGTCAGATCCAGCGCCGTTTGGGAGGGGAGGGCGGGGAGCTGCTGGGGCGTCGTGCTCCCGTTCGGCCGAATCGGCCGCGAGCAGGTCACGCTGACCACCCCCTCCGTGCGCCCGGCGAGGAAGCCGAGCGGCAGGCAGATGAGCGCGAGGCAGCACGCCTGCTCACCCTTCATGTGCCCGGGCAGTAGCGTCTCGCTCTCCACCGTCCACCCGTTCGCCGCGGCGCGCGCGAGCGCCTCGTTCTTTTGCTTCTGCCCCGCAAAGGAGTTTGGGAACTGCGCCGTCTGGTACTCCAGCTGCATCGGCGGCGGACCCGGCTCGGGCGCCACGCGTGCGGGCGCCACACGTGGGGGCGCCGCGACCCCCGCCGGCGCCGGCTCGGGCGCGACCCACGAGCCGCAGTGCTTGCACAGCTTCGCCTCGTCGAGGATCTCTTCGGCGCAGAACGGGCAGCGTTTCATCGTGGAGGAGGGGGTGGGCTGGGGAGCTGGGTCCAAGTGAACTCGCGGCAACAACAGCACAAAGTCCGCCTGCGCGGACTCGGCGGCTAGATCCAACCTGATAACCTAATGTCATCCTGAGAGAGCCGCTCAACCGACCTCCGCGGCAACCTCCGGCTTCCTGACGGCCAGACCCTCGGAACGCGCAGTAGATCCTTCGCTCCGCGCCAGAGATTGGAGCGGAGGAGAGGGCGGAGAAGCGCGTCGCTCAGAGGGCGTCTAATAACCCGAACACAGACCGAATGCAAGTTGCCGGTGTAGACGCCCGGCATGAAAAAGAACTCTCAAGACCAGCGCGCCTCGAAGCGGCTACATCGCCGCGTTGGACGGCCTTCTTGGC
>DASWNZ010000066.1:0-7617 GCA_036398975.1 Longimicrobium sp. | reverse complement strand
CTGGCCGCGCATTTGCTTTCCCTTTCCACGCCAGTCATACCGTCCACCGATTCCCACGCGCCCGTGTCGGAAACGCCTCCCGCCCTGCCCAGCCCGCCCACCGCGAGAGCGTCGGGGCTGCGCACGCTCGTGCGCTACGCGGAGCGGGCCATGGTGCGCTCGTCGGATGCGGGGGAGATCAGCGGGAACTCGGCGCGGCTGCTGGTGGACGGGCCGCAGGCGTTCCCCGCGTGGCTGGAGGCGATCGCCGGCGCGCAGCGGTGGATCCACCTGGAGAACTACGCCATCCGCGACGACCTGGCGGGGCGCACCTTCCGGGACGCGCTGGCGGAGAAGGCGCGCAGCGGAGTGCCCGTGCGGGTGCTGTACGACTGGGTGGGGTGCTGGGCCACGCCGCGCTCCTTCTGGCGCCCGTTGCGGGAGGCGGGCGCGGAGGTGCGCTCCTTTGCGCCGCCCAGCATCACCGATCCGCTCCACTTCATGCGCCGCGACCATCGCAAAGTGGTCGCGGTGGACGGCGACTACGCGTCCGTGGCGGGGATGTGCATCGGCGACGAGTGGGCGGGCTCGCCGCACGAGGGGATCACCGCGTGGCGTGACACGGGGGTGGAGTTCCGCGGACCCGCGGCGGCCGCCATCGACCGCGCCTTCGCCCGCACCTGGCGCGCCGCCGGTCCCCCGCTCCCCCCCGGCGAGGTGCCGGACCCGGAGCAGGTCGCCCCCCGCGGCGACGTGGCGGTGCGCGTGGTGGAGGGGGAGCCGGGGAAGAGCCGCATCTACCGCCTGATGCAGTTCGTGGCCGTGGGCGTGGAGCGGCGGCTCTGGATGACCGACCCCTACTTCGTCCTCCCCCCCGCCATGGTGGAAGCGCTCGCCTCCACCGCGCGCGACGGGGTGGACGTGCGCGTCCTGGTCCCCGCCTACAACAACTGGCCCATCGTGGGGGGGATGTCGCGCGCCGGCTATCGGCCGCTGCTGGAGGCGGGGGTGCGGCTCTTCGAGTGGGAAGGGCCCATGATCCACGCCAAGACCGCGGTGGCGGACGGGATGTGGTCGCGCATCGGATCGACCAACATGAACCTGGCGTCGCTGCTGGGGAACTGGGAGATCGACGTGGCCGTGACGGACCGCACCTTCGCGGCCGAGATGGAGGCGCTATTCGAGGCCGACCTGGAGGCGTCGGTGGAGATCGCCCTGCGCACCTCCCCCGTGCCGGGCGCGGAGTTCAAGAAGGAACGGCGCGCCACCGAGCGGCTGGTGGTGACCGACGCGGAAGACCAGCGCCGCCCGGAGATCGTCACGGCCCGCGAGGCGCGCGCGCATTCGTACCGCGGAACCGAGCTGGGGCGCATCGTGGGGCGCATGGCGCGGGCGGGCACCGTCCTCGCGCGCGCGCTCGTGGGAGAGCGTCTGATCGGCCGCGAAGACATCGGCTGGGTGACCGCGCTGGCGGTGCTGATGCTGGTGCTGGCCGGGGTCGGCATCGTGGCGCCGCGGGTCCTGGCGTGGCCCCTCTCGGTCGTCCTCTTCTGGCTCGCGATGGCCGCCATCGTGCGCCTCGCGTCGCGGCGACGGCCCGCCGGGTGATGGGGAATAGGAACGGGGCAGGGACAGCCGTCGCCCACCACTTTTCTCATCCTGAGGGAGCCGCCCACACAGAAGCCGGTGGTGCGCTCCAGCCTCCTTGCGGCGACAGAAGGATCTAGCCGGCGAGGCAGGAGGCCGGGCGGGCGACGACGAGCCCCTCGGTTCGCGCAGTAGATCCTTCGCTCCGCGCCAGAGTTCGCGGATCGGTCGAGGACGGAGCAGCGCGTCGCTCAGGATGAGAGGAGGGGGCGACGTGCGCCGCCCGCGCTGATCCCTTCCCACTCCCCATTCCCCAGTCCCCATTCCCCTCATCCAACAGCAGGGTTGAATAACTCGTTGCGATGTACTATGTTAGATGCACGGAGCGGCGGCGGCGAACGCGACTCCGGCAGGTTCCCACCTTCGCCGCTCGCGGTTTCCAGAGCCTTGCAGAAGTCCCGCACCACCCGCGGTACCCCCCATCAAGGAGGATGCATGGAGTTCAGGACGGCTTGGCCGGTCGCGGTACTGCTCGGCAGCGTCATGGGCGCCGCCGTGCTCGCCACCGACGGCCCGGATGCACGGAATACGACGGCGCTCCGCAAGAGCCTGTTCGCCGCCGAGGCCCAGGCAGCCGACCCCTCCGCGAGCTTCGACATCCCGGTCGTCCGCAACGCCTCCGTGCTGCGCTTCGTGGGCATCTTCACGGGGAGCCAGCAGGACGAGATGGCCCTCTACCTCAAGCGCTCCGGCCGCTACGAGGAGATGATCCGCGCCAAGCTGCGCGCGCGCGGCATGCCCGAGGACCTGCTGTACCTCTCCATGATCGAAAGCGGGTTCAACACCAACGCCAAGTCGCGGGTGAGCGCGGTGGGCCTCTGGCAGTTCATGGCCCCCACGGCGCGCGACTACGGCCTTCGCGTGGACTCGTACGTCGATGAGCGGCGCGATCCGGAGCGCTCCACCGACGCCGCACTGCGCTACCTGACGGACCTGCACAAGCAGTTCGGGGCCTGGTACCTGGCCGCCGCGGCGTACAACACCGGGCAGGGCCGCGTGGAGCGGGTGATGAAGAGGGTGACCGGGCGCGGGACGGGGAAGGACGGCGACTTCTGGCGCATCCGCCACGCCCTGCCGCGCGAGACCCGCGAGTACGTGCCGCAGATGGTCGCCGCGGCGCTCGTCGCCAAGGAGCCGCACAAGCACGGGCTGGGCAACGTGGAGCGCTGGCTGCCGCTGCGCGTGGACTCGGTGGACGTGCCGGGCGGGGTGGAGCTGGAGACGGTCGCCGCCGCGATCGGGTCGACGGAGAAGGAGCTTGCGCGCCTCAACCCGCACCTGGTCCGCAAGATGACGCCTCCCGGGAAGAAGGTGTTCCCGGTCCGCGTCCCCCGCGGCCGCGGCGAGCTCTTCGCCGCCCAGTTCGAGCGGGTGAAGGCCGAAGCGGAAGCCCGCGAGGTGGTGCGCCTGGCCGAGGCGAAGGCCGCCGAGACGCGCCGCGCCGAGATCCGCCGCGCCGAGGCCAAGCGCGCCGAGACGCGCCGCGCCAGCCGCCCCCGCACGGCTAGCCGGGCCCGCACCCACACGGTGCGCCGCGGCGAGAGCCTGTGGACGGTCGCCCGCCGCAACGACATGACGGTGGCGCAGCTCCGCCGGGCCAACGGGATGCGGAGCAGCAGCCGCCTGCAGCCGGGCCAGAAGCTGGTGATTCCGCGCGCTCGCTGAGCCGCCGGGCAGTGGAGAACTGACGAAGGCCGCCGCTTCCATTACGGGAGCGGCGGCCTTCGCCGTTTGCTGGACCGGGCCGTGCACGTACATTCCCGCCATGGACCCTGCCACCCTCCAGCCGCCAAGCCGCGCGATCCTCGTCTTCCTGGACGGCGTGGGGATCGGACCCGCGGACCGGGCGGTGAACCCGTTCGCGGCCGCCACCCTGCCGAACATCCGCGGCATGCTGGGCGGGCGCCTCCCCGTGACGGAGGACCTGGACGCGCGCGGCCGCATCGTATCCGCCGGCGCCGTCCTCGCCGCGGCCGACGCGACGCTGGGGATGGAAGGCGTGCCGCAGAGCGGAACGGGCCAGACGACGCTCCTCACCGGGCGCAACGCGGCGCGGGTGTATGGCCGGCACTTCGGCCCCTGGGTCCCCACCGCGCTGCGCGAGATGCTGGCGGCGGAGAACCTCCTGCGCCGGGCGCGCGACGCCGGGCGCACGGTTGCGTTCGCCAACGCGTATCCCATCGCGCTGATCGACGCGGACCCGCGCATCTTCCGCCGTCCGGCCGCGCCGCCGCTGGCCGCCATCTCCGCCGGCGCACTGACGCGCGACGTGGAGCAGCTGGTGGCGGGCGATGCCGTCGCATCCTCCATCACCAACGACCGCTGGCGCCAGCGCACGGCCGAGGTGCCGCCGGTGAGCGCGGAGCAGGCGGGGCGCAACCTGGCCGCCATCGCCGCGGGGGCGGAGGTGACGCTGTACGCGCACTACGACACGGACCACGAGGGGCACCGCGGCGGAATGGACGGCTCCGTGGCCGCGCTGGAGCGGGTGGACGCCTTCCTCGGCGCCCTGGCCGGCGCGCTCGGCCCGGAAACGCTGCTGGTGATCTCCAGCGACCACGGCAACGTGGAAGACGTGCGCGAGGGGCACACCCTCAACCCCGTCCCGGTGCTTGCCATCGGCCCGGGGCGCGAGGCGCTGGCCCGCCGCATCCGCACCATCGCCGACGTGGCGCCCGCCATCCTGGACGCGCTCGGCATCCCCACACAACCCGAATCGACGACGTGACACCGATACGCGCGGTCCTGTACGACTTCGACGGCACCCTGGCGGACAGCACCGAGCTGATCATGCAGTGCTACCGCCACACCATGACCACCCACCTGGGCGAGTGCCCGCCGGACGAGGAGTGGCTGAGCGGCTTCGGCACCCCGCTGGCGGACCAGATCGCCCGCTTCGCCCGCACCCCCGACGAGACGCGGGCGATGCTGGACACCTACCGCGACCACCAGGACGCGCTCCTGCAGACGGCGCTCCGCCCCTACCCCGGCGCGGAGGAAGTGCTCTCCGAGTTGCAGCGCCGTGGCGTCCCGATGGCGATCGTAACCAGCCGCCTGCGGCACGCGACGCTTCGCGGACTGGACATCTGCGGCCTGTCGCGCCACTTCGAGGTCATCATCACCCCCGAGGACGTGCGCAACGCCAAGCCGGACCCGGAGCCGGTCTTCCTGGCGCTGGAGCGTCTGGGCGTCCCCGCCGCGGAGGCACTCTTCGTGGGCGACTCGCCGCACGACATCGCCGCCGGCCGCGCCGCCGGCACCCGCACCGCCGGCGTGCTCTGGGGCCCGTTTCCGCGCAGGACGCTGGAGGAGGCAGGGGCGGATTATCTGCTGGAGCGGCAGGACGAGGTGCTGGGGCTGGTGTAGGGGCCCTCACCCCCAGCGTCGCTCCGCGACGCATCCCCCTCCCCCAAAAACTGCCTTGGGGGAGGGGGAGATCGCGACCGACCGTGCGCGGCCTAACCGCCCGGCAAGGCGCGGTCCGCTGTTCCTGCCATTCCCCATTCCCCAATCCCCATTCTGCGTCGTTCCCCGTCTTTCCCTCTCCGCCACGCCCCGCTATCTTGCCGCGCCGCGCGCCCGGAAAACGGCACGCGCGGCCCCTCGACATCGATCAAAAGACCGCCTTTGCGACAGGAGTCGACCGTATGCGGATGCTCGTGCTCGGCGCGGGCCTGCAGGGTTCTGCGTGTGCCTACGACCTGCTGGCCAACACGGACCACGAGGTGGTCATCGCCGACCTCAAGGTCGACGCGCTTCCCGCCTTCCTCCAGCCGTACCTCGGCGGCCGGCTGACGGCGCAGCAGGTGGACGCCAACGACCGCACGGGGATCCGCGACGCCATGGAAGGCGTCTCCGCGGTGATGAGCGCCTTCCCGTACTACTTCAACCTGGGGATGGCGGTGGCGGCGGTGGACTCCGGCGCGCACTTCGCCGACCTGGGAGGCAACACCGAGATCGTCCTCCAGCAGAAGGGGCTGCACGAGCGCGCCCGCGAAAAGGGCCTCTCCGTGATCCCCGACTGCGGCCTGGCGCCGGGGATGGTCAACATCCTGGCCGAGCACGGCATCCGCCAGCTCGACACCACCCGCGCGGTGCGCATCTTCGTGGGCGGGCTCCCGCAGAACCCGCAGCCCCCGCTCAACTACCAGATCGTGTACTCGCTGGAAGGGGTGCTCGACTACTACACGACCCTCTCGTGGGTGCTGCGCGACGGGCGCCCGCTGCAGGTGGCGGCACTGAGCGAGGTGGAGGAGCTCCAGTTCGACGGCGCCGGGACGCTGGAGGCTTTCCACACGGCAGGCGGCCTTTCGACGATGGCGCAGCGCTACGAGGGGCAGATCCCTTCGATGGAGTACAAGACGCTCCGCTACCCCGGCCACGCCCGCGCCATGGAGACGATCCGCGAGCTGGGCCTGCTGGGGCTCGATCCGGTCGACGTGAAGGGGCAGAAGGTGACGCCGCGCGACCTGTTCATCTCGGTGGTCGGCCCCAAGCTGCGCAAGGACTACCGCGACAGCCCGGACCTGGTGGCGCTGCGGGTGGAGGCGGAGGGTGACAAGGACGGCGAGGATACGCTCCTGCGCTGGGACCTCCTCGACCGCTTCGACCCCTCCACTGGGATCACGGCGATGATGCGCACCACCGGCTTCTCGCTCGCCATCACCGGCGCCCTGCAGGCCGCCGGCGACATCGAGCCCGGCGTCTGGACCCCGGACGAGTGCATGCCCGCCGCCGTGTACATCGACTCCCTGGCGCGCCGCAACGTCATGATCCGCGAGCACCGCCTCACCCTCGCCACGGCCGTCCGGTAAACGCATCATCTCAGATGAACAAAGGGAGGCACGGAAGAACTTCTTCTCTTCGTGCCTCCCTTCGTTTCCGGCTCAGCCGATGTCGAGCAGCCGGGCAGCTTCCAGCACGTGCGGGTTTGAGGTGTGAAGCGGGACGGGAGGGCCGTAAGTGAGCGCACCCTCCGGCAGACGGTCGCGGAAGAGGACCGTTGTATGCCACTCTCCCCAGAAAGCCGACCACCAGCGGAGCCCCGCGTGCCCATCGCGGTGAAGCGACGCGGCAATGGCCTGGGTGCGGCGGCGGTCGCGCAGCGGGGGCTGGTCCGCCGCGATGCCGAGCGCGCCGAGCACACCGGGGTTGCACAGATCGGAGATCAGCGGCCACGCCGAATCCACGAGAGTAACAGGTGCCAGCGCCAGCCGATGGCCCCACGCGGTCAGGTCGTCGTCGGTGAGCGGATGTGGGGAGTTGCGGAAGCCCTGGATCATCTCCGCGACCGCGTGCTCCTCGCTCTCCGCCAGGTAGATGACCCCAAGCGCGTTCCCGGGCAGGTCGAAGCGACTCCTGCCCTGGCCGCCCGGAACATAGGTCGCGGAGAACCGCTCGCCCTCGGCCGCCGACGGGTCCCACGGAAACACCCGCCAAAGTGGGATGGGATTCACGCGTAGGCCCCGCTCTTCTGCGCCTCGATCGCCGCGATCACGTCGGAGACGCGCCCCTCCCTCAGCACGTTGATGGGTCGCCGGTTGTCCAGGTGGGCGTTCACTCCGTTGAGCCACTTGGGGATCGACGACTCCGCGAGGAATCCGGAGAGTAGCGCGATGACGGCGTCCAGCCCGATGATCCGGTCGCGGTTGTCTGGATCGGGCGCCTGCCCTCCCCTCCACCGCCCTGGCTGCGCGCGGCTCACCCCAAGCACCTCCGCCACCGCGGCATCGCTCCCCAGCACGCTCGCGATGCTGTCCAGCCGCTCCGCCGCCCGGAGCGCCCGCGCCGCCGATGTCCGTGTCCGCCCCATAGCGACCTCCATGAGATGTGCGCAACAAAATCTGTAGCGCGCACCTTCATTACACAAGTGCCTGGAGATCGGTCGGGGGCCGTGCCTGCACGCTGGCGTCGGAACCGCGTGAAGCACGGGCAGCCACGTGGGGCTGCCCCTACAGGACTCGGGCGCGGAGAGCAGGCGTTGGGGCGTGG
>DASWNZ010000065.1:0-3986 GCA_036398975.1 Longimicrobium sp. | reverse complement strand
GGGCTCACACAGAGACACAGAGACACAGAGGAAGAACTGCAGAGGAACAAGGAGCACCCGAAACTGGTTCTATTCGAGTGCTCCTTGTCTTCTCTCTCTCTCTGTGCCTCTGTGTCTCTGTGTGAGATGCTGTTCTTTCCTTCAGAAGATCAGGACCGCCGCGACGAGTGCGAGGATGATGAGGGCGATTACGGCGCTCGCGGTGCTGGAGAGGCCCAGGCGCGAGGTCTTGGGGTCGCCCACGCCGCCGTTGGTGGCCTGCGGGTCTGTTTCGGTGAAGCGGTTGGGATCGGGGCCTGCCGCCATCGCGCACCTCCGGTGATTGGGAACGGTGTCGGCCGTGCAAGCCACGCGCCCACCCGGTGCCGGTGGCGAAGCAGCGCGCGGGCACTATATTCGCCGTCCGCGGGCGCCTCCGCCCGAGGGAGCAACCCGAACCGCAGCCGAGCAAAGACGATGGCCGTTTCCGACTACCTGCAGCGCAACCGCGAGCGCAGCCTCGAAGAGCTGATCGACTGGCTCCGCATCCCCAGCATCAGCGCCAAGACCGAGCACCGCGAAGACACCGCCCGCGCAGCCGAATGGCTCGCCGGCCGCATGCGCGAGGTGGGGCTGCAGACGGTGGACGTCGTCGCCACTGCCGGCAACCCCGTCGTCGTGGGCGAGTGGCGCGGGGCCGAGGGGGCGCCCACGCTGCTGGTCTACGGCCACTACGACGTGCAGCCTCCCGAGCCGCTCGACGAGTGGAAGTCGCCCCCGTTCGAGCCGGTGGTGACGGACGGGCGCATCTACGCCCGCGGCTCGGTGGACGACAAGGGGCAGGTGTACCTCCACCTCAAGGCCGTGGAGGCGCACCTGGCGGAGAATGGCTCGCTGCCGGTGAACGTCGTCTTCCTGGTGGAGGGCGAGGAGGAGGTCGGCTCGCCGAACCTGGGCGCCTTCCTCAAGGAGCACGTCGAGCGGCTGCGCTGCGATGCGGTGATGATCTCGGACACGACGATGTTCGCGCCGGGGCTACCGTCGATCACGGTGGGGCTGCGCGGGCTGGCGTACATGGAGGTGCGCGTGCAGGGGCCGTCGGTGGACCTGCACTCCGGCGCGTACGGCGGCGCGGTGGTCAACCCGGCGCTGGCGCTCGCGCGCATCCTCTCGCAGCTCCACGACGAGCAGGGGCGCATCACCATCCCTGGCTTCTACGACCGCGTGCGCGAGCTGACGGCGGAGCAGCGCGCCGCAATCGCCGCGCTGCCGTTCGAGGAGGAAGGCCTTCGGGAGGAGGTCGGGGCGCCGGCGCTGGGGGGCGAGGCGGGTTACGGCTCGGTGGAGCGCATCTGGGCGCGGCCCACGCTGGACGTCAACGGCCTCCTCTCCGGCTACACCGGCGAAGGCGCCAAGACGGTGCTCCCCGCGCGCGCCATGGCCAAGGTCTCCATGCGCCTGGTGCCGGACCAGGACTACAAGGAGATCGAGCGCATCTTCATCGACCACGTGAAGTCGCTGGCGCCGGAAGGGGTCACGGTGGAGGTGGAGGCGCTGCACGGCGGGCAGCCCTGGTTCGCGGAGCCGGAGGGGAAGGTGTTCGACGCGGCCAAGCGCGCCCTTGCCCGCGCCTACGGCAAGGACCCGGTGATGATCCGCGAAGGCGGCTCCATCCCCATCGTGCAGTCGTTCCAGGAGACGCTGAACGCGCCCGTGGTGCTGATCGGCTTCGGGCTGCCGGGCGAGAACGCGCACGCGCCCAACGAGTGGATGTCGGTGGAGAACTTCCACGTGGGCGCGGACGCGATCGCCGCGCTGTACGAGGAGCTCCGGTGACCCTGCCGGGGGAGACGACGGCGGAGGCGGAGATCCGCGCCTTCATCGACGGGCACGTGGAGCGGATCGCGCCGCTGCTGCGCGAGTCGAACCTGGCGGCGTGGGAGGCGGCTACCGGCGCGGACCCGCAGGCGCACGAGCGCTCCGCCCGCGCCCGCGCCGCGTACAAGACGGTGTACGCGGACGCGACCCACGCGCGCCTGGTGCGCACCTGGCTCGCCAGCGACGACGTGCGCAATCCCCTGCTCCGCCGCCAGCTGGTGCTGCTGGACAACGAGTACACGGGCAACCAGCTGCCGCCGGAGACCATCGAGGACCTGGTGCGCCGCGCCACGGAGCTGGAGCAGACCTTCACGGAGTTCCGCGCCACCTTTGCCGGCGAGCGCGCCACCAACAACCAGCTCCTTGACGTCCTGCGCGACGAGCGCGACGTCGCCATCCGGCGCGAGGCGTGGGAGGCGAGCAAGCAGATCGGGCGCGAGGTAGCCGAGCCGCTGCGCGAACTGGTGCGGCGCAGGAACGCCGCGGCGCGCTCGCTCGGCTTTCCCGACTACTACGTGATGGAGCTGCGCCTGCAGGAGCTGGACGAGGAGCGTCTCTTCAGAATCCTGGACGAGTTCCGCGACCGCACCGACGCCCCCTACCGCCGCTTCCGCGACGAGCTGGACGCGCGCCTCGCCGCCCGCTTCGGCGTCGTCGCCGAGGCGCTGCGCCCGTGGCACTGGGAGGATCCCTTTGGCCAGGAAGCGCCCGGCGTGGGCACGGTGGAGCTGGACGACGTCTTCCGCGACCACGACTCCGTCAAGATTGCCGCCGACTTCTTTCGCGGCATCGGCCTCCCCGCGGACGACGTGCTCGCGCGCAGCGACCTGTACGAGCGCGAGGGCAAGGACCAGCACGCCTTCTGCATCGACGTGGACCGCGAGGGCGACGTGCGCATCCTGTGCAACATGCGCCCGAACGAGAAGTGGATGGGCACCCTCCTCCACGAGCTGGGCCACGCGGTGTACGACAGCTACGTGCCGCGCGAGCTCCCCTTCATCGTCCGCGGCCCCGCGCACATCCTCTCCACCGAGGCGGTCGCCATGTACATGGGCCGCCTCACGCGCGACCCGGCCTGGCTGCGCGAGGTGATGGGCGCCGGGCTGGGTGAGAACGAGGCGGCCGACGTGCGCGCGCAGCTCCGCGCCGCCATGCTGGTGGCCGCGCGCTGGATGCTGGTGATGGCGTACTTCGAGCGCGAGCTGTACCGCGACCCCGACCGCGCCGACCTCAACGCCCTCTGGTGGGACCTGGTGGAGCGCCTCCAGATGGTGCGCCGTCCCGACGGCCGAGACGAGCCGGACTGGGCCTCCAAGATCCACCTGAGCGGCGCGCCGGTCTACTACCACAACTACCTTCTTGGCGAGCTGATGGCCTCGCAGATGTCGGCCGCCGCGCGCCGCGGCATCCCGCGCGGCCGCAGCATCGCCGGGCAGGAGGCGGTGGGCCGCTTCTTTCGCGAGCAGATCTTCCGCCCCGGCGCCTCGCTGGACTGGAACGAGCTGCTGGTGCACGCCACCGGCGAGGGGCTGTCGCCGCGGTTCTTCGTGGAGGAGTTCGTGGAGGGGTAGGGGGCCCTCACCCCCAGCGTCGCTCCGCGACGCATCCCCCTCCCCCAAAACTGCCTGGGGGAGGGGGTGTTTGCGTGCATCGGCGCGCGGCGGCGGGGTTCGTAGTGCGGGCGGGCACGGGCAGTCACGTGGGGCGGCCCCTACGGGATTCGTGTGCGGCGCGGAGGGCGAGGCGGCGGCGAGGGTGGGCAGACACGCAGGTCTGCCCCTACCAGGATCGGTGGGCACGGACGGCGGTGCAGCCCGTGACACGGCGCGATAAATCGCGCCCCTACGGGCATTTGCGAAGCGCAAGCGAAGTTCTCCCCCTCACCCGCCCTGCGCCCCCGCAGGCGGGGGAGGGGGCCGGGGGGAGGGGGCCCTCCGCGCCGCGCGGTTGCCTGTCGAAGCGGGTCAGCCCCCTCTCTCGATAACGGCGAGGGCGCAGTGGGGTGCCCCCCCGGAATGGGGCCAGTTAGAATGGGAGTCCACGAGGCCGGGAGGCCGAGGAGGACTTCACGATGCGGCAGAAGCACTTTACGGTGGAGCAGATCCTGGGGATGCTGCGGGAGGCGGAGG